>JAAANZ010000108.1 GCA_009909065.1 Alphaproteobacteria bacterium
GCTCAGCGAGGACGCCGCGCAGGTGATCGCTGTCGAAGCGGACCCGAGATTTGCCGCAGCGCTGCGCGACTGGCCGGAAGCCCGGGACGGCCGCCTGATTGTTCATGAGGGCGATGCGCGGCGCGCCGACTGGCGCGGTTGGCTCAGAACGGCCGGAGCGCGCGAGCCGGCCATGATCATTGCCAACCTGCCTTATAATGTGGGCACGGCGCTGCTCGTGGACTGGCTGAAGGCCGGCGACTGGCGCGGGGAGATGGCGCTGATGTTCCAGAAGGAGGTGGCCGAGCGGATCTGTGCCGCCCCCGGATCGGCCGGCTATGGCCGGCTTGCGGTTCTTGCCCGGGCGGTTTGCCACGCAAAGGTCGCCTTCACGCTGCCCGCCGGCGCCTTCCGCCCGCCACCAAGCGTCGACAGCGCCGTCGCCGTGCTCACACCGCTCGAAAAGGCCCAGCGTTTCGCGGACCTCGCCAGTCTTGAGCGCGTGGCGGCGGCCGCTTTCGGCCAGCGTCGCAAGATGCTGCGAGCGGCCCTGAAACGGCTCGCCCGGCAGTATGGGCTCGAAACGACACGCTGGCTCGAAGATGCCGGTATTGACCCAACCGCCCGGGCCGAAACCCTGGATCAGGCCGATTTTCGCCGGTTGGCCGCAAGGCTCGCAGACGAAGGGCCATCGCACGCGCCAAGATAGTGCGCGCCCGGCTATCGCCTCAAAGCGTGCCCAGCATCTGCGCCACGAGCGGGTGGCGCACCACATCCTTCCCTTCAAGCCGGATGACAGCGACGTCATCCATCCCGTCCAGCCGGTCAGCCACCATGCCGAGCCCGGACAGTTCGGGCAGCAGGTCCGACTGGGCCGGATCGCCCGTCACGGCCATGGTCGAGTGCCAGCCAAGCCGCGTCAGCAGCATTTTCAGCTGCGTATAGGTGCAGTTCTGCGCCTCGTCGATCACCACAAAGGCATTGTTGAGCGTGCGCCCGCGCATGAAGCCGATCGGCGCGATCTCGATCAGCCCCTCGGCAATCATGTGCTTGAGCTGTTGCGGGCTGAGCCGGTCGGACAGGGCATCATAGAGCGGTCGCAGATACGGGGCGAGCTTGTCTTCCATCGCGCCCGGCAGGAAACCGATCTGCTCACCCGCCTCGACGGCCGGGCGTGACAGGACGATCCGCCCGACCTTGCCCTTCTGCAGCGCCTCGACCGCCTTGGCGATGGCGAGGAATGTCTTGCCCGTTCCCGCCGGGCCGAGCGCACAGACCAGCGGTTGGGTATCAAGCGCGCGCAGAAGCTCGCCCTGATTCTCCGAGCGCGGCTTGATATTCTTCTGGTAACGCTGCTCGCGCGGCGGTTCGGCCTGTTTCGGGCCGCGGGCGCGGCGCTTGTCGGCATTGTCCGGGTGCCAGCCGCCGTCAATCGCATAGAGATCGGCGCGTTTTGCCGGCGCGGATTCGTCGAAGAAGAGCGCCGCGTCGATTTCTGCGGCAGCCTTCATGCGCTTGGCGGCATTGCGTTTTCCCATGGATGACTCCTTTTCGTTGGGCACAAAAAAACCGCTGGGCGGGGGCGCGCAGCGGTCACTCGGACGGGGATTGGGATGGATACCGGGGCCGGCGGCACCGGGAGAGGCCCTTTCGGGCCCGGGACTTCCAGTTGATCGATGGCGCATGGGCAACAGCCCTCTCCCGTCGAATCTGTTTACGAGTTGACGCTAGCAGGGTTAATCGACGGTTACATGACATTCCGGATTCGAAACGATGCGCAAGACAAGGAGGGGTGTGAAGCATGGCCATTTACGAGATTGACGGGGTGGCGCCGACCCTTCCCGACAGCGGCCATTACTGGGTCGCCGAGAACGCGACGGTGATGGGCCGGGTGATCCTCGGCGAGAATGCCAGTGTCTGGTATGGCGCCGTGCTCCGCGGAGACAATGACCCTATCACGATCGGTGAGAACACGAATATCCAGGACGCCAGCGTCATCCATACCGATGTCGGCGTGCCCTGCACCGTCGGCGCCAATGTCACGGTCGGCCATAAGGTCATGCTGCATGGCTGCACGATCGCCGATGAGACCCTGATCGGCATCGGTGCGACGATCCTCAATGGCGCACGTATCGGGCGCAACTGCATCATCGGCGCCCATGCCCTGATCCCCGAAGGCAAGGAAATCCCGGACAATTCGCTCGTCATGGGCGCGCCGGGCAAGATCGTGAAACAGGTCAGCGAGGATCAGGTCGCGATGTTCCGGCTTTCGGCCGAACACTATGTCGAGAACTGGAAGCGCCACCGGACAGGACTGAGGCGGATCGACTGACGACACGCTTACCCGCCCGGGTGTCGGGCCTCGCGTAGCGGCCAGGCATGATCGACCGCACCATGGCCGGCGCCGAAGCCCGGCGAACGGGAGATGGCCTCGACCAGGTAGTCGCGGGCTGCGCCGGCCGCGTCGGGAACCGTCCGGCCCTGTGCGATCAGGGCGGCCGTCGACGACGCCAGGGTGCAGCCGGTGCCATGTGTGCTCTGCGTGGCGATACGCGGGCCCTCGAACAGCCATTCCCCGTCGGGCGTCTGGAGCACGTCGACGATCACGTCACCTGCGACATGAGCCCCCTTCACCAGCGCGCCGCGGGCCCCCGCTTCGAGGAGCTGCTCGGCCGCCCGACGCTGGTCATCCACCGTCTCCACGGGGTTTCCGGTCAGGATTTGGGCTTCCCAGGCATTGGGCGTGACCAGTTGAGCCTGAGGGATGAGCAGGGCGCGAATCGTGTCGATCGCGCTTTCCGGCAGCAGCCGGTCGCCGCGGCTCGACACCATCACCGGATCGATCACACGGGGGATGCCCGTTGCGCCCGCATCCAGCGTCTCGGCAATCGCCTCGACAAGGGCGCGCTCTCCCAGCATGCCGGTCTTTATCGAATCGGCGCCCAGGTCGGAAAGCGTGACAGCGATCTGGCCCGTGACGGCCTCGACAGGCACCGGCCAGACGGAATGTACGGCCGTGGTGTCCTGGACCGTGATGGCGGTGACCGCGGTCATCGCGAAACCGCCCATGGCCGTGATCGCCTTGATATCGGCCTGGATCCCCGCCCCGCCGCCACTGTCGGAGCCGGCAATGACGAGGACACGGCCGCGCGGGTCAGGCGGGGACGCCTTGTCAGTCATCGCCAGCGTCCCTGACGCGCGCAATGGCCAGGCCGTCATGACCCTTTATGCCGACCTGTTGCAGGATGATCGCTTCCAGCCGGGGATGCTCGGCCAGGGCCTGGTTGAAACTCGCCGCGCCGATCGCCTGGGGATCGACGCCAGCCGGGGCCAGGACGCTGCCCTTTCGCACGACATTGTCGGCCACGATCAGGCCGCCCGGACGGGCCAGCCGGACGGCATGACGCAGATAGGCCGGATAGGATTCCTTGTTGGCATCAATGAAAACCATGTCGAAAGAGGGCTCGATCTCGGGAAGCAGCTGAAGAGCCGCGCCCTCGCGCACTTCGCAGCGCGGGTCGAGCCCGGCCGCCTGCAGGGAGCGGCGCGCAACACCGGCATGGGCCGCCTCGCGTTCCAGCGAGATGAGCCGGCCATTCTCCGGCAGGGCGCGCCCCAGCCAGATCGTGGAATAGCCGGCAAGCGTGCCGATTTCGAGGATCCGTTTCGCCCCGGAAATCTTCGCAAGCAGGTAAAGCAGCTTGCCCTGTCCCGGCGAGATCTCGATCGCGGGAAGGCCGGCCTCGCGCGCGCGCTCGATCGCCCCGTCAAGCGAGGGATCATCATCGACGAACAGGCTGTTGATATAGCTGTCGACGGCTTCGAAACTGACCTTGCCCGTCATCCGCCCGGCTCCCTAAGGCGCTGCGTCCGGCGCCGATTTCAGGACGGACAGGCTCCTGGAATTCAGACTGTCGGCGCTGGTATCGGCTGAAACCGCCACCACGCCTGCGCTGCGCCGTCCACGGTCGCGGCTTTCCATACGTGTAGCCAGCCGCTGACGCGCGGAGGCCCATTCGCGCCCCTCGGGGAATCGATAGAAAATATGCACGCCGATCTGCTCGGTCTGAACCAGTCCGGAATTCCAGACCGGATTGACATAATTCGCATGATAATGCGTCGCGCGGCCGGTGCGCGGCTCATGAACATCCATCATGATCTGGGCGGCGACAGCTTTCGCCGCCTCCCACTTCTCGCCGCGCGGACGGATCGCAAGGGCGCCGTCACAGGTAAAGGTGAACTGGCAACCGGTCGTGCGTGTCGCGCCCTGATAGACGACTTCGCAGACGCTGTTGGGGTAGCGGTGATCCTCGACCCGATTGGCGATCACCTCGGCGACCGCGAGCTGGCCCTGCCGGCTTTCACTGCGCGCTTCGTAATAGACCGCTTCGGCCATGCACTGGGCCTCGGCCCCGATATGTTCGGCGCGCTTCAGATGGCTCGGGCGGAAACTCGTGACCGATCCGAGCGCCGCATTGTCACGGTCGAATGACGCATAACGACCGAGCGCGGCATTGCCCTCGCGCGCGAGCGAGTGTTCCACACGCACCAGCCATGGATGCTCGACGATCGATGGCGCGCCCGGAAGCGCGCGCGCCGCCGCGGCGCCGTCACCGATCTGTGCGAATACCTGGGCCTTGAGACGCGCATCGGCCCGCTCGCGCTGATGCTCCACACCCGCGGAAATGGCCGGCATGGACCAGCTTACAAGGCCGGCGCACGCGGCTGTCGATACGGTCTGGAAAACGACCCGGCGCCGTTCGCGGTCATTCATGACGGCCCACCACTGACCCAGTGCCCGAACCCGACGACGGAACGGTTCGATAAGATTCCTACATGCTGCCGAAATCGTTAACATGTTCTGACCCACCAGTCTTCCAAGCCCGCATGTTCTTTCGCCACACGGATCGATTGCCTTGCCCCTGACGGGACAGTGCAAATGACTGCCCGCCATATGTTAGGAACTTCCGACAACGCAAGAAGTTCGCCACAGGCATGCATTCTTTTTTTGTTAAGGTTTTTGCCGGCGACGCCGCCATCAGCGCGCGCGCATGTTCCACTTTACCCCAACACCTTGCTATTTTGTCATTTTTAACACGAAAGGCGTTTCCAAATCATGACACGTGGGTCGGCTTATGTGGCCCCGGGGCAACACCCCCGATGATGTGACACCCGGAACCGGTGGCGCGGCGGCCTATTCCTTCAGGGCCGCGTGTGCCGCTGCGAGACGCGCCACAGGCACGCGATAGGGCGAGCAGGAGACATATTCGAGGCCGAGTTTGTGGCAGAACGACACAGAGGCCGGGTCGCCGCCATGCTCGCCGCAAATGCCCAGCTTGATGTCTGGCCGCGCCTTGCGCCCGCGTTCGGCCGCGAGCGCGACGAGTTCGCCCACGCCGGACTGATCGAGCGTGACGAAGGGATCCTTTTCATAGATGCCCATGTCCTCATAGATTTTCAGGAACCGGCCCGCATCATCGCGCGAGATGCCGAGCGTGGTCTGGGTGAGGTCATTCGTTCCAAAGGAGAAGAAGGCCGCCGATCCGGCGATATCGCCCGCGCGCAGGGCGGCGCGTGGCAGTTCGATCATCGTGCCGACAAGATATTCCAGCTGTGCACCGCGCGCGTCGAAGACCTCGACGGCCACACGGTCGACCAGGTCCTTGAGAATGGACAATTCCTCATGGGTCGCCACCAGCGGGATCATCACTTCCGGGACCGGCTTGCGCCCGGAGGATTGCGCCACATCCACCGCGGCCTCGAATATGGCGCGCGCCTGCATCTCGTAGATTTCCGGATAGGTGATCCCCAGCCGGCAGCCGCGATGGCCGAGCATGGGATTGCTCTCATGCAACTCCCCGGCGCGGCGTTTCAGGGCCGCCGCATCCAGGCCCGATGCCTGCGCCACGGCGGCGAGATCCTCGTCACTGTGCGGCAGGAATTCATGCAGTGGCGGGTCGAGCAGGCGGATCGTGCAGGGCCGCTCCTCCATGATCTCGAAAATCTCGCGGAAGTCCGAGCGCTGGAAAGGCAGCAGCTTGTCCAGCGCCTCGCGCCGGCCGGCCTCGTTCTCGGCCAGGATCATGGCGCGCACGACCGGGATGCGCTCGGCATCGAAGAACATGTGTTCGGTGCGGCAAAGCCCGATGCCCTCCGCGCCGAAATCGACCGCGGTGCTCACATCGCCGGGGGTCTCCGCATTGGTGCGCACTTTCAGGCGGCGCGTCCTGTCCGCCCATTCCATCAGCCGGGCGAAATCGCCGGAAAGATCGGGCTGGCGCATCCGCGCCGCGCCGAACAGCACTTCCCCCGCCGCGCCGTCCACGGTGACAATGTCGCCCTTTTTCACCTCACGCCCGCCGACGCGGAAGCTTCCCGCCTCGCCGTCGATCTGCATGGCGCCGGCGCCGCACACGCAGGGCCGGCCCATGCCGCGCGCGACCACGGCCGCATGGGACGTCATGCCACCGCGCGCGGTGACGATGGCCTTGGCCGCATGCATGCCGTGAATATCCTCGGGACTGGTCTCGATGCGCACCAGGATGACATCAACGCCCTTCTCGGCGAGCGAGGCGGCCTCGTCACTGTCGAACACCACCTCACCGACCGCCGCGCCGGGGCTGGCCGGCAGGGCCTGGACAAGCACGTCGCGGGTTGCATCCTCGGCGATGGTCGGGTGCAGGAGCTGGTCGAGTTGGCCCGGCTCAAGCCGCAGGACCGCCTCTTCCTCGGTGATCAGCGCGTCGCGCGCCATATCCACCGCGATCTTCAGGGCCGCAGCGGCCGTGCGCTTGCCAGTGCGCGTCTGCAGCATGTAGAGCTTGCCTTCCTCGACCGTGAATTCGAGATCCTGCATGTCGCGATAATGGCGCTCCAGCTTGTTGGCGACGTCGACAAGTTCGCCATAGACGCCCGGCAGGGTTTCCTCGAGCGAGGCTTCCTCGGAATCGAGCGCTTCGGCCCGGTCCCTTGAGATCGGCGCCGGCGTGCGGATGCCGGCGACCACATCCTCGCCCTGCGCATTGATCAGATATTCGCCATAGAAGACCGCCTCGCCAGTGGACGGGTCGCGCGTGAAAGCCACACCCGTGGCCGAGGTCTCGCCCATGTTTCCGAACACCATGGCCTGGACATTCACCGCCGTACCCCATTCATGCGGGATGTCATTGAGCTTGCGATAGGTGATCGCGCGGTCATTCATCCAGGAGCCGAACACCGCGCCGATGGCGCCCCAGAGCTGGTCATGGGGATCATCGGGAAAGGGCTTGCCGAGCTTGTTCTGCACCGCCTGCTTGAACTGGCCGATAATGGACTTCCAGTCCTCGGCCGTCATGTCCGTGTCGAGCTGGTAGTCCTCGCGCTCCTTGTATTCTTCGAGGATTTCCTCGAACACGTCATGGCGCAGGCCGAGCACGACATTGGAATACATCTGGATGAAACGGCGATAGCTGTCATAGGCAAAACGCTCGTCGCCCGATTTTCTTGCCAGGCCCTGTGTCGTCGTCTCGTTGAGACCGAGATTGAGCACCGTGTCCATCATGCCCGGCATGGAGGCGCGCGCGCCCGAGCGCACCGAGACGAGCAGCGGGTTTTCCGCATCCCCGAAACGCTTGCCCGCGCGCTCTTCCAGCAGCTTCAGCGCCGCATGGGTCTGCTCATCCAGGCCCGGCGGGTATTGCCGGCCCAGATCGTAAAACGCCGTGCAGACCCCGGTCGACAGGGTAAAGCCGGGTGGGACCGGCAGGCCGAGCTTTGCCATCTCGGCAAGGTTGGCGCCCTTGCCGCCGAGCAGGTTCTTCATGCTCGTGTCGCCATCGGCGCTGCCCGCGCCAAAGGAGTAGACCCAGGTTTCGCTTGCGCGCTGCATGGCCGGTTCACCCATTTCAAACAACTCCAGGTCAGTTTTCGATCTTGGAAAAATCCGCAACGGCATGGAGAGCATCCCGGATCGCCGCCAGGATCAAGAGCCTGTTTTGGCGCACCTCGCCATCCTCCACATTCACCATCACATCGTCTAAGAAGGCGTCCACCGGCCCGCGCAGGCGCGCCAGGGCCGACATGGCCGCCTCGAAATCCTCATTGGCAAGCGCGGCATCGACATCGCCGCGCGCCTGCTTGATCGCGGAATGCAAGGCGCGTTCCGTTTCCTCGGAAAAAAGCGCGCGATCGGGCGCGCCTTCGAAGCGCTTCCCGTCCTTCTTCTCCTCGTCCCTGAGGAAATTGGCGGCGCGCTTGTAGCCCGCCAGCAGGTTCGCCCCGTCCTCGGTGGCGAGAAAACCCGTAAGCGCCTCGACGCGGCGGGTGATCAGGACGAGATCATCATTCGCGCTCACGGCAGCCCGCTGCGCGGGCGCCTCCGCGGGGGCAGCCTGACCGGCCGGCGGGCGCTCGCCCGCTTCGCCGCTTTGCGGCGGGGTACCGAGCGCGAAAACGGCGTCGATCAGGTCGTGGCGTTTCCCCTGATCGCGCAGGACCTGCTTCAGGCGGTCGGCGAAAAAGGCGAGGAGGCCGCTTTCTACAGTCAGAGGCTTTACGCTTGAAACGTTGAGTTCACTTTGGTGCGACTTTGACCGCTCCTTGAACTCAGCTTTGCGTCGCGGGTGATCCGAAATTTCAGACACTTTGTTGCCGGCAATATCCTTTAGTGTCTCACGGTGCATCCAATGCATTTCTTCGTTGGTGGGAGGATCCATCATTTGGTCGAATTCAAAGAAGTGTTGTTCAACAGGCCCTGATGAGATCGCTACTCGGACCCCATTCTCCAACACAATCCGCACCACACCCAGCGCCGCCCTGCGCAGCGCGAACGGGTCCTTGCTTCCCGTGGGCTTCTCGTCGATCGCCCAGAAGCCGACCAGCGTGTCGAGCTTGTCGGCGAGCGCCACGGCGATGGAGACCGGCGCAGTGGGCACATCGTCGGAGGGGCCCTGCGGGCGGTAATGGTCGGCGATGGCGTCCGCGATGTCCGCCGGTTCACCCGCTTCGAGCGCATAATACCGCCCCATCACGCCCTGCAGCTCGGGGAATTCATAGACCATCTCGGAGACGAGATCGGCCTTGGCGAGGCGCGCGGCGCGTTCGGCGAGGTCCGGATCGGCGCCAACCTTCGGCGCCAGCTCGCGCGCCAGCGCCGCCACGCGCTCCACCTTGTCGCCGATGCTGCCCAGCTTTTCCTTGAAGGCGATGCGGTGAAGCTCGCCCGCCATCGCGTCGAGCCCCTTTTTCCGGTCATTCTCCCAGAAGAAACGCGCATCGTTGAGACGCGCCGAAAGCACCCGCGAATTGCCCTCGGCAATCTTCTTGCCCCTGTCCTTCGCCGCGATATTGGCGACCACGACGAAATGCGGCGCCAGCTGGCCCGTCTTCGGATCGCGCACCGCGAAATATTTCTGGTGCGTGCGCATGGACAGCCGGATCACCTCGTCGGGCAGGTCGAGAAAGGCCGGATCCATGTCGCCCAGAATGACCACGGGCCATTCGGCGAGGCCCGTCACCTCCTCAAGAAGGCCGGGGTCCTCGACCAGTTCCAGCTTCTGCTTCGCGCAGGCCTTTTTCGCCGCCGTGCCGATATGGGCGCGCCGGTCCTCGCGCGTCAGGCGCACCTTGCCGTCAGTTTCCAGCTGAGTGCGATAGTCTTCCCAGCCGGTGACCGTGAACGGCCCGCGGCCATGCACGCGGTGGCCCTCGGTCTCGTTCCCGCTGGCAAGGCCGCCAATGCCGAACGGCACGACCTTGCCATCCAGAACGCAGGTGATGCGGTGAAGCGGGCGCACCCAGCGGAGCTCGCCCTCGCCCCAGCGCATGGATTTCGGCCAGTGAAAGCCGCGGATCACGCCCGGCACCAGCTCGGCGATGATGTCTTCCGCCGCCCGGCCCGGCGTCTCGACCACGGCGACATAGAACTCGCCCTTCTTCGGATCCGAGCGGATTTCCGCTTCGTCGATACTGGCCAGCCCGGCCCCGCGCAGGAAGCCCTCGATGGCCTTGTCTGGCGCGCCGGTTTTCGGCCCCTTGCGCTCCTCGCGTACATCTTCCGAGCGCGCCGCCATTCCCTGCAGGCACACGCCCAGCCGGCGCGGCCCCGACCAGGCAAAACCGGTGTCATGGGACAGGCCCGCCGCGTTCACCCCGTCGCCAATGGCCTTCAACAGGTCCGCCTCGGCCCGCGCCTGCATCCGGGCCGGGATTTCCTCTGAAAGGAGTTCAATGAGCAGTTCGGGCATGAAGCGGCGCCTTCGCGCATGCAGGATGACCGTGCCGGGAATAAGCCGCTCGGTCGGCGGGTCAAGGGTTCAGGCCGCTCGCGTGGGCAGGGCCTCGATCTCGGCACCTTTTTCCTCAAGCGCCAGATTGAGGTCATAGGCGTTCTGAAGGTTCAACCAGAATTCGGGGGACGTCCCGAACCAGCGCCCGAGCCGAAGCGCCGTATCGGCGGTAATGCCACGCTTTCCAGCGAGGATCTGGGAGATGCGGTTCGCCGGCACGCCAATCTCGCGCGCCAGTTCGGCGGGGGACACCGCGATCTCTTCAAGCTCTTCAGCCAGCAATTCGCCGGGATGCACCTTTATCCTGATCATCGCTCTCCACCTCAGTGATAATCGACAATGGCGACCTCGGACGGTCCCGGCTCTCCCGACGCCCATCGAAACACGATGCGCCATTGCCGGTTGATCCGGATCGAATACTGTCCGTCACGGTCTCCGCGCAACGCTTCGAGCCGATTGCCCGGTAATGCGTTGAGATCACCGAGCGAGGTCGCCGAATCCAGTGCGGCCAGCCGACGGCCGGCTTGCGCGGCAAACCCGCTGAACGCCGCCACGCGCTCGCCCCTCGCAAACCGCTCCGTGCGCCGATCCCCATAACTCAGGATCATCACATCTGCTTATGACGCGTGACGTCATACGTCAAGATTATTATGGCTGCCATCGCAGAGCGGGGCCTTGCCCGTGCGCTTGCAGGTGCAGAAGAACACCTTGCCGGTCTTCGGCGCTTCCCAGCCTTCAGGCGCAAAATCGGTCGGCTTGTGCGAGCCGTCGCAGAAAGGCTGGCTGGCCGAGCGCCCGCAGGTGCACCACCAGTACATCCTGCCCTCTTCCACTTCGACGGCGATGGGCTCGCGGCCCGCGATTTCGGGTTCAGGCATTGATGATCTCCTCCTCCTGCTCGGCATAAAGCGCCGCGGCGCCGCGCGCGAGGTCCCTCACCCGCGCGATATAGGCCTGTCGCTCGGTCGGGCTGATGGCGCCGCGTGCATCGATCAGGTTGAAACAATGGCTGGCCTTGAGCGCGAAATCATAGGCTGGCAGCGGAAGACCCGCCTCGCGCAGCGTCGTGGACTGGCTTTCGCAGCCCCGGAACCATTCAAAGAGCATCTCCACATCAGCGAGCTCGAAATTGAAATGGCTCTGCTCCACCTCGTTGCGGTGAAAGACATCGCCATAGGTGAGCGGCGTGGCGGAATCGGGCGCGTTGAAGGGCAGGTCATAGACATTGTCGACGCCGAAAACATACATGGCCAGCCGCTCCAGCCCATAGGTCAGCTCGCCGGAGACTGGGTGGACATCAAGCCCGCCGACCTGCTGGAAATAGGTATACTGGCTGACCTCCATCCCGTCGCACCAGACCTCCCAGCCGAGCCCCCAGGCGCCGACCGTCGGGTTCTCCCAGTCATCCTCGACAAAGCGGATATCATGCAGCTTCGGATCGATCCCGATGGCATGAAGGCTTTCGAGATAGAGATCCTGCAGGTCGATGGGGTTCGGCTTCAGGATCACCTGATACTGGTAATAATGGCCGAGCCGGTTGGGATTGTCGCCATAGCGCGCATCGGCCGGCCGGCGCGAGGGCTGGACATAGGCCGCCCGCCAGGGTTTCGGGCCCAGCGCGCGCAGCACGGTCGCCGGGTGCAGCGTGCCGGCGCCGACCTCCATGTCATAGGGCTGCAGGATGGCACAGCCCTGTCCGGCCCAGTAATTCTGCAGCGTCAGGATCAGGTCCTGGAAGGATCGGGGGGTCTTGCGTGCGGGCATGGGGAGTGACTTTACGGCCTTTGGATCGGCGCGGACGCTATCGGCCCTGCCCGGCATTCGCAAGCGGGCCGGCCATGTCAGAACCGCGCGCAATCATTGAAGTCGGCCGAGCTGCGGCGCGCGCCGGTCAGGCCTGCATAGATCTTCGGATGCGACAGGGCGCCCATCACGAGACCCAGGCCAATGCCAATGGTCATGAGAGCGGCGAAAAACATGTCTGTCTCCATCAAGATGCCCCCGCAACACACTATACATGTGATGTGAACACATGTTCATTTCAAGAGTTCAGCGGAAACGAATCGAAAACGGCCGCCCCGAAGGACGGCCGCTTCCGATGACAGGACAGGTGGTCCTCAGTTGGTCCGGATCACGTCGCCATCAGCGCCGCTCCCCTCACCGGTGCGTCCGGCAAGCGAGGCATGCAGCGCCGCCTCGTCTTCTTCCGACCAGGAGATCGGCTTGAGCGGACGGGTCAGCGCGCGGGCGAACACCTCGTTGATATCCGAAACGGGAACGATACTCAGCTCGTTTTTCACATTGTCAGGAATATCGACGAGATCCTTCTCATTGTCCTGCGGGATAAGCACCGTGCGGATACCTCCGCGCAGCGCGGCCAGGAGCTTTTCCTTCAGCCCGCCGATCGGCAGCACGCGCCCGCGCAGGGTCACCTCGCCGGTCATCGCCACTTCGCGCGAGACCGGGTTGCCGGTCAGGAGCGAGACGATGGCCGTCGTCATGGCGATACCGGCGGACGGGCCGTCCTTGGGCGTCGCGCCTTCGGGCACATGGACGTGGATGTCGGTCGTGTTGAACACGGTCGGCTTGATGCCGAGCGTGACCGCCCGCGAGCGCACCAGCGAGCTCGCCGCCTGGATCGACTCCTTCATCACGTCGCGCAGATTGCCGGTCACCTTCATGGCGCCGCGGCCCGGCATGGACACCGCCTCGACGGGCAGCAGGTCGCCGCCGGTTTCCGTCCAGGCGAGGCCCGTTACCGCGCCGATCTGGTCGGTCTCGTCGGCCAGGCCGTAACGGAATTTCCGCACGCCGGCATAGTCGGAGAGGTTCTCCGGCGTGATCGTCACCGCATTCACCGCTTCGTCCTGCGCAATCTCGCGCACCGACTTGCGGGCCAGCCGGGCAATCTCGCGTTCGAGATTACGCACGCCGGCCTCGCGCGTGTAGTAGCGTACGAGGTCGATGATCGCGCCATCGGTGACCATCCACTCGTCTTCCTTGAGGCCATGATTCTCGCGAATCTTGGGAAGCAGGTGCCGCTTGGCGATCTCCAGCTTCTCATCCTCGGTATAGCCGGCGATCCGGATGATCTCCATGCGGTCGAGAAGCGGCTGGGGCATGTTGAGCGAATTCGCCGTGGTCACGAACATCACATCCGAGAGATCGTAATCGAGCTCCAGATAATGGTCGTTGAAATTGGCGTTCTGCTCGGGATCGAGCACTTCCAGAAGCGCCGAGGCGGGGTCGCCGCGAAAATCCATGCCCATCTTGTCGACCTCGTCGAGCAGGAAGAAAGGATTGCCGGAGCTCGCCTTCTTCATGGACTGGATCACCCGGCCGGGCATGGACCCGATATAGGTGCGCCTGTGGCCACGGATTTCCGCTTCATCGCGCACACCGCCCAGTGACACGCGCACGAAATCGCGCCCGGTGGCCTCGGCAATCGAGCGGCCGAGCGAGGTCTTGCCGACGCCGGGCGGGCCGACGAGGCACAGGATCGGGCCGCGCAGCTGCTCGGTGCGTTTTTGCACCGCCAGATACTCGATGATCCGCTCCTTGACCTTTTCGAGGCCGTAATGGTCATCATCGAGCTGCTTCTGGGCCTTGTCGAGATCGATTTCGATCTCCTTGCGCTCGCCCCAGGGCAGCGAGACGATCCAGTCGAGATAATTGCGCACGACCGTACTCTCGGCCGACATCGGGCTCATCTGGCGCAGCTTCTTGATCTCGGCGTCAACCTTGGTGCGCGCTTCCTCGGGCAGCTTTTTCTCGGCAAGCTTTTCCTCAAGCTCGGAAATCTCGTCGCGCTCACCGCCTTCGCCCTGCTCACCGAGCTCGCGCTGGATCGCCTTCATCTGCTCGTTGAGATAGTATTCGCGCTGGGTCTTCTCCATCTGCCGCTTGACGCGGTTCTTGATCTTCCGCTCCATTTGCAGCATGCCCATCTCGCCTTCCATCAGCGCGAAGACCTTTTCAAGGCGCTCGCGCGGGTCGGTGAGTTCCAGCAATTCCTGCTTGTCGGCGAGCTTCACCGAGAGCTGGGAGGCCACTGCATCGGCCAGCCGTCCGGGCTCGCTCGTCTGCGAGATGGTCGACACCGATTCCGGCGGAATCTTGCGATTGAGCTTCACGTAATGCTCGAACTGCTCGACCACGGCGCGCACGAGCGCTTCGATGTCTTCGTCGCTGGTTTCGGCCGGATCGGCAACTTCCAGGTCGGCCTCGAAATAGTCCCCGCGGTCATGAAGCTGTGTCAGCGCAGCGCGCCCGCGTCCCTCGACCAGCACCTTTACCGTGCCGTCGGGCAGCTTCAGGAGCTGCAGGATCGTGGCGACCGTCCCGACGGTGTAGACATCATTCTCGCCCGGCTCATCCACCGAAGCATCCTTTTGTGCGACGAGCATGATCTCGTTTTCGTTTTCCTCGACCATTTCGAGGGCCCGCACGGACTTGTCGCGGCCCACGAAGAGCGGCGCCACCATGTCCGGGAAGACGACAATATCCCGCAGGGGAAGAACAGGGAGTGTTTTCGTCTCTGGCATTGACTGCCTCCTTTATGTCCGGCCCGTCCCGCTCAGCGGCAACCGGCCCTTCACCCACTCATCGGGCGATTCTCTGACTGTGTTGACAAGGATTTGGATCCGGCCCGGAAACGCTTCAACCCGGTTCGATCAGCGCAAATGTCAAGGTCCGTCCGCGAAATCTGGCGTCTCAGCCCTGCGCAATCAGGTCGGGATGGTTGTTGCGCACATTGCCAACGGCCGGATCGACCGGCCAGGCATGCATGTCGGCGGCCGGAAACGGTTCGAAAAGATCGCCGACCGGCCCGCTCGAGGGATCGAGCCAGCGGCCATAATCGTGCTGCGAGACAATCACCGGCATGCGCGTGTGAAGCCCGGCGACGACATCATTCGGGGTCGTGGTGAGGATAGTGAAGCTGTCAATCTCGGACCCGTCGATCATCGCCCGGTCCCATAACCCGGCCAGGCAGAACCAGCGCCGATTGCGCAGCGCGATCGCGAAAGGCTGCTTGCGGCCCCGCTCCCCGGTCCATTCATAAAAGCCGCTGACCGGGACAAGGCAGCGGCGATACCGGAAAGCGCCGCGAAAGACGGGCTTTTGCGCGGCGGTTTCGGCCTTGGCATTGAAACTGGAGAATGTCTTCTCTTTCAGAGGCTTGTTCCACCAGGACGGGATCAGGCTCCACAGCATCGGTTCGAGTGCGCACTGTCCCGGCCGGTCCGGCCCGGCCTGCCGGAAGACAGGCTGGTGGCTCATCGGCGCCGCATTATAGGTCGCCTCGGGCGGGTCGACCCCGTCCGGGATGACGAGATCGAGCGCGCCGGCATAATCGGCCCATGTCACATCATGTCTGAAGAACCGCCCGCACATGAACCAAGGTCTAATACCATCAGCCGTCGGCGTGAAGCGCCGCGAAGAGGCCGCGCTGGCAGGTGATGCGCGCGGTTATGAGCCCGGTCGCCATGGCCGAACTGCCGGGATGGGGCGGCTGCCGTGTGGCAAAAAGGTGATCGGTCAGCTCGGCAAGACCCTCGGCCTGTGGCGTGCGGTCCATCATGCGGCCCACACAGGCGCAAAGCTCGGCGCGGCTGGCGCCGCGCGGCACCTGCCAGCTTTGCGCGGAAAACCCTTCGCATGCCTGCTGCAACAGCCGTCCCGGAACCGTTTCAGGCCGTCCCCCGATCGGCGCCGGCGGCGCGTAGGCCTCTCGTGCCCGGATGCGCCACAGGCTTGGCTCATCGAGCGCCTGCTGGCTGCGCAATGCGGGCGGTGACGTGTTCTCCTCCGAAACCGTCCCGGAAGCCCCCAGCATGCCGGAAAGCGACCAGGCTGTGGCAAAGGACAGGGCGGACACGGCCAGGACGAGACCGATGAAGCGTAGCGGCATGGCAGACCCCCTGAAGGCCGGCCCCTTGATGGGCCCAGGGAATTCCACGCAAATTCAATGCCGCAGGTTTACCGCGGGCGTCCGGGTCAGGCGGGCACGAAGTCCAGCGCAACCCCGTTATTGCAATATCTCAGTCCTGTCGGGGGCGGGCCGTCCTCGAAGACGTGTCCCTGATGTGACAGGCATCGGGCGCAATGATACTCGGTTCGCACGACAAGCAGCTTCCGGTCCGGCTTGGTGGCGAGCGCGCCGGGAATGTGATCGTAGAAACTCGGCCAGCCGGTTCCGCTGTCGAATTTTGCATCCGAGTTGAACAGGGCAAGGCCGCAGCCCTTGCAGGCATAGGTGCCCTTGCGCGATTCCGCATTCAGCGGCGAAGTGAAGCGCCGCTCCGTGCCCTCCTTGCGCATGACGCGGAAAGCGTCCGGTGACAGGCGCTCGCGCCACTCCGCTTCGGTCAGCTCGCGCCATTTCGAGTCCGCGAACCGGGCCGTCGTATCCTCTTCGACAATATCCTGCTCGCCCTTGGCCGGGCCGCATGCCGCAAGGGCCAGCATGGCGGTGCCCGACACCAGGAAGAAACGGCGAGGCATTTCCGGTCTGGTCATGGACAGGAAATGCGTTCGACGCGCCCGGAAGGCCAGACACGGTTTGGTGAAGTGATGGCGCGGACCATGCGACCTCAGTGTCCCTCGAAAGCGACAAGCGCCTGAACATCCAGCCCGAGCGCGCGCAGCCGGTCGGCCCCGCCAAGCTCGGGCAGGTCGACCAGGAACGCCGCCGCGACGACATCCGCGCCGCCGCGACGCAGGAGTTTCACGCCCGCCTCGGCCGTGCCCCCGGTCGCGATCAGGTCATCGATCAGCAGCACTTTTTCGCCCTCGTAAACGCCATCGACATGCATGTGCAGGGCGTCGGTGCCATATTCGAGCTCATAGCTCTCCTCGAATGTCTCGAAGGGCAATTTGCCGGGCTTTCGCAAGGGCAGGAAAGCCGCGCCGAGATCATAGGCCACCGCGCCGCCGAGTATGAAGCCGCGCGCATCAATGCCCGCCACCTTGCCGAGGCCCTGCCCGCGCCAGGGCGCCGCGATCCGGCGAACCGCCGAGGCGAAAGCCTCCTTGTCGCCGAACAGCGTGGAGACGTCCCGGAACATGATTCCCGGCTTGGGATAGTCCGGAATGGTGCGAATGACGCCCTTGAGATCCATCATCCTGCTCAGGCGGAAACGCCATCGCCCTCGTCTGCATGCGCGCGCGCCCTGCGCCGCCCGAAGGGCCCGTGCGGGTCGGCATAACGGTCATAGCGCAAGGCGTAATACTCGTGCGCGGTATGCGTCAGCGGCTTGGGCGTGAGCGTCATGCCATAGGCGCGCAGGCGGCTGACCACTTCGTCGCGCAGATGCATTCCCGGAAAGATATCGGACTGTTTCCAGCCATGTTCCTTCATCCATTCACGCACCCGCCAGGAGCGGGTGGAATGCGCGTCCACCGGGCGCCGGCCATCATGTTCTTCCCAAAGGTAAAGCGTCACGATGGCATCGATCACCGCATCAACGGCTTCGTCGGCCTCGGCCTTGGCATCGCGACCATGGGCCCAGGCCGCGCGGATATCCATCTTGCGGGCATGCAGCGTCTGATAGGTCGCCCCGATCACCGAGAGCGCATTGCGGTTCGCGTTGATCATGGCCGAGTAGACCGCATCAAGCTGGGGATGGTTGACCGGCATCAACTCGCCGCCCTGGACCATCTGTCCGCGTGTTATGCCCGCCAGCTCGACCATGAAACGCTGGATCGTGATCCGCAATTCATGGCTCACCCCTTCAAGAGTGTGCCGCGCGGCTTCCTTGCGGTCATTGCGATCGGCCCACAAGGTCCAGGCAATCAGGAAACCCGCTGCCGCGAGCAGGAGAAGCGCGCCTGTCTGGAACTCTACGGTGAACATTCCACCCCTCCTTCGGGAACGCCTCTTGCCTAGCAAAGAGCTTGCCGTGCGTCATCCTTTTCGATGTAGAACCCGGCCGGCCACCGCGTCCAGCTTTTCCAGGAGCTCGGGATCGCGGTCCGCTGGCGGCGTTATCAGGGCATGGTCGAGACAGGTCTCGATCCCCTGGGGCCCATCCTCGCGCGCCGTGCCGGACAGCCCTTCGGCAAGCGCCGCGATCGCCTTGCGAGCATTGTCCGCATTGGCCGACATGATTTCCAGCACATTGGTCACCGACACCGCCTCGACCTCCTCGTGCAAGCAGTCATAATCGGTTACCATGGCGAGCGTGGCATAGGGAAGCTCTGCCTCGCGCGCGAGCTTGGCTTCGGGCATGTTGGTCATCCCGATCACATCGCAGCCCCATTGCCGGTAGAGCCGGCTTTCCGCCAGCGTGGAGAATTGCGGCCCCTCCATCGACAGATAGGTGCCGCCGCGATGGACGTGCGCTCCCACGGCCTCGAGCGCGCTCGCGCCCAGGCCGGACAGGCGCTCGCAAACCGGGTGAGCCATGGACACATGCGCGACCATGCCGGGTCCGAAGAAACTCTTCTCGCGCGCGAAAGTGCGGTCGATGAACTGGTCCACCGCCACGAAATCGCCCGGCGCATAGGCCTCCTTCAGCGACCCGCAAGCGGAAAACGAGATGAGGTCAGTGCACCCGGCGCGTTTGAGCGCATCGATATTGGCGCGGTAAGGCACTGTCGTCGGCGTCAGGCGGTGTCCGCGGCCATGACGCGGCAGGAAGACGAGTTCCACCGCGCCAAGCCGCCCGCGCAACAGCACATCCGAGGGCGCGCCCCAGGGGGTCTCGATCGTCTCTTCGCGGGCATCTTCAAGGCCGGCAATATCGTAAAGGCCCGATCCGCCGAGAATGCCGAGAGTCCACTGGGTCATGGGTCTGAGTCTCCGTTGCGTGCTTAACGCCCGATCGCGCGCAAAAGATCAAGGCAATTGCTGGCTGACCCGCGTTTCAAGCATATCGCCAATGGCAATGGGACCCCGAAAATGAATTGGCGTTGGATTGCCGGGGAGCGGACGCAATCGACCGGAAATCTGAAGTCGGAACAGGGCGGTCGGCCGGTGACGCGCTGCCCGTTATTGACGCGCAGGGTGAGACGCTCGCCGACACGATACGGCTTGGCTATGGGAGTGCCCGCAACGACGCCGGGCGAGCGGCCCGAAAGCTCAGCCGCGCCGGGCCTTGAGCTGCTGGCCATCTGCGCCATGAATGATCAGCGCCCCGCCATCGGTGAAGCTGAACTTGCCGGCCGTCTCGAGTATCTCGGTGAAGGTCGATTGCTGCGGCGCCAGCGGGTCCGGGCAGAGCTTGCGCGTGGAAGCCAGCGGACGGATTTCGAGCCCGCTGTCACCGATACTCCAGCTTCCCCCGATCGTATTGCAGCTGTCATACCCCGATACGGTTCCATCCGGTTCGAACCGGATCGACATGCGCGTTTGCCGAACGAGGGGATCAGTGTTCAGCGTCTCGACGACCCATTCCTGACCCGTCAGGAAACGCGCGGGATTGCCGCCGCAACCGGTCAGCATGTCTTCACCAAGCGCGACTTCAACACGGTAGGGATGAGGAAGCCGGTCATGCGGGGTCTGGCAGAGGGTTTCCTCAATCCTGGCCCGCAGCCTTTTCTCGCCTGCGTCGGCAAGATAGACCCGTTCACCGTCCGAGAGCTGAGCGTCAGGAGTCTCGACCTTGAGCGCGTCCTGGCCGTCCGGCCGGTCCAGGCGGATTCGCGCCTCGCCGATCTCCAGGCGCCAGCCGGGCTCGTGCCCGCTCGCAATGAATGGCAGCGTGAACCCCTCAAGCGGGCGCGACGCCATGGCGGCCGGGTCCACAGCCGGGTCAGCGGGCGTTGACGATGGCCCCGGCCCGGCTTCGTCAGGGCCCTGTTGCGTTCGCGATGTCGGCGCATCGGCGGCGGGGTCGGACGTCATGTCGCCGCCATTGCGCGGCCCCGTTCCCTCGCCCCCGCAGCCCGCGGCGAGGATCAACATGGCCAGAATGGCGCAGGGCAGTGTGGCGCGTATGGGCATGGACTCTGTCTCCTTCAGCAGCGTCCATGCATCAACGCCCCGGGCGACGGGCGGTTTCCTCCGGCCGGCCTGTATGAATGCCGGCAGGGCCCTCGTGCCGGCCCTGGCCCGAACGCTCAGCCCCCGTCGGCCGGCGTGCGGACCCGCTCGAGAAGACTGCGCCAGGCCGCCTCCTCCGGCGGCTTCCAGGCCTTGCCATTCAACTCGCGCACCGTGTCGCGGATGGCCTCGAAGAAACTCTCGAACCGGTCGGCGGGCACGCCGTAACTGTAGTGGTTCAGTCTCTCGGAGGCGAGGATTGCGGGCGCGGTCGGGCCGTGGGCCGCCATATCGACGAGGCAGTCAATGGCGGTTTGCAACATCGAGCCGCGCACGCC
>JAAANZ010000005.1 GCA_009909065.1 Alphaproteobacteria bacterium
ACTCTCAGCGAAGCCAGCGTCGCCCTGCTGATCGCGGAGGGCCGCCTTGCTCGCCATCGTGAAGCGACTCAAACCTGGATCTGGTCCTGCAAGCCTGCGACGAGTCGGCAACGAGGGCATGTTCGTGGCGAAATGGCGGGCGGGTGTCGGCCCGCGGCCGGTCAGGGGCTCGGCCTCCACGATGTCATTGACCTGATCCCTGATGCGGCAGACCGGGCGATGGCGCTCGCGGCAGCCCGCCGCTTCCGGCGAAAGGCCGAGCAGGTCGCAAAGGGCGGCGAGAAATGGGACCGGGATCTGCGGCGCGCATTCAGCAAGGCAGAACGCACAGCGCTCGTAGACCTACTGGTTCATGAGTGCGCGGCCCTTTCGTCAGAAGCGCAGCGCTCCGATGCCCATGGCGAGGACTTGCCTTTCGATGGACCCGTCTTCGCGCGGCTCTTGATGCGGCTGGCGACCGCTTACGGTCTTTTACGGGCGGCCGGGCGAGATGCAATCTGAAACGCGCGCCCCTCGCCCTGTTTCAGAAGGCCGCGTCTTCCCCAAGGTGTCAGGTCGCGCCGAGCGCACGCGCATTGTTGTGAATACGTGTCAGCATGGAGGCCAGCCCGTTGGACCTCTGCGCGGTGAGGGCATCGCTGACACCGATTTCACGGAAGAAACCGTGGGCGTCGAATTCCAGTATATCCGCGGCGTTCTGGCCGGAGAAAAGCCTTGTCAGGACCGCGATCAGCCCCGACACGAGGACTGCATCGGATTCGGCGCGCAATTCGAGACGGCCCTCCCCAAGGGGCTGGCTGACCATCCACACCTGGGATGCACATCCCTTGACGCGATTGTCCTCATTGCGTTCATCCGGATCCAGCGCAGGATTGGCGCGGCCCATGTCGATAATATGGGCATAGCGGGTCTCCCAATCGTCCAGAAGCGCGAACTCTTCCCGGATCTCATCGGCAGCATCTGAAACACTCATACCGACAATGTGGAGCGGGGACCTTCCCTTGGAAAGTCCCCGCTTTGGCAGTTTTGCGTGATTTCCGCAGTCGATTGACCGGCGGCTTACTGCGTGACCTCGCCAATGCACTGTCCGACATCCGTCAGCGCGTGTTCACCGATGCAGAAAGGCACTTCATATTGCTTGTGAGCCGCCGCCACGCATTGCTGGAGATTGAGCTGGGCCATCTTCAGGCAGCTCGATGTCGAGCGTTCATTCATGGCCTCGCGCAGCTCGGAGGCAGGTGCGGCGCCTTCTCCGAGGATGCGATAGGCGGCAAGCGTGGCGATCTTGTCTGCGATCGGCTCCTTGCCATGGCGGATGCGTGCGGCCTGTCCGGAATAGGCGGCCTTGATGGTCGGAAACTTGATGGCGCTGGCCGCGCTGCTCACGCCCTCCCAGAGCGAGGGGGCACCGGCCTGGCCGGCGCGCACCAGCACGCTGTCGATATCCGGCGCCGAAAAGGCGCTGCGCAAATTCGCGCGAACGGGACGCCCGGACAGCGCGGTGGTCTTCATCTTGTTGATGAGCGCGTCCGTGTTGCCGATCCGGGCCTTGGCCCAGCCAGCCCCCTGAAGGGAATAGGCCTGCTCCTTGACATAGGCCCCAGCGCCTTTCAGCCGGCGGGAGTCGGCCTCGACGGCCGCCAGGGACGAGGTGACGGCATTGGTGCCGCCCTCGAGCGTGCGCGCATAGCGTATATCGTTGCGCAGGCCGAGCATCAGGCTGTCCCGGCCGTAAAACCCTTCGATATCGCGCACCGCCGAGCGGAACTGCGGATCCTGGGAGGCGACCAGCGCCGAGTAGGCGATCCAGCCACTGGACAGTTTCTCGGCGTTCTGGCCGCCCAGATTGGTCAGGGACTCTTCAATATCATCGGCCGAGCTGAACGGGGTGGTTCGCACATCCGAGACATCCGAGTGATAGGTCGCGTAAACCGCCGCGCTTTTCGATATCATGTCCGGCGAACCTGATGCGGACTGCGCGTGCGCTGGCGCCGCGTGACTCGCCAGGACGCCGGCTGCGGTGATAAAAATTGCTCTTACTGAGAACTTCATTGGTGACCCCTCACGCTTTCGCCAGCAGAATGCCTCATCTCCCCGTTCATGGGAAGCATTACCCGGGAGCGGAAATTGCATTCAAAACAGCACCACGGGTATTAAGAAACAGTCATGTCGCATAAACTTTTCGGGCAGGTTAATTGACAAAAGTTAATGAACATACGGCGCTCACCGGATTCGCGGCCATCTGGATCGGCTTGTGCGGGCTCGCAGGCCTTGCCGGATGGCTGGCCGGCGCGCCGCTCTCCGGCACGCTCGCGGCAATGGTGTTCCTGACGCTTCCGGGCTGGGCCGTCCTGGCCTCGTCCGGGCACGTCGCGACTTCCGGGGTCCGCCCGGCGGCGGTTCAGGTGCTCGCCTGGACGCTTGTCTCTCTCGTTGCGGTGGCCGTCAGCGGGGGCGCGCGCTCTCCACTGGTCGTGCTGTTCGCGATCGGCCCCCTTGTCGGGCTTGCGGCCGGGCGTGTGCGCACGGCGCTTGAGGCGGCGGGCTTTGGGATCCTGGCCTATGCGGGGCTGGTGGTTTTGCAGGGGTTTGCCGGTCCGCCACCAAGAATTGAACCTCTCGCGAGTCTGGAACCGGCCATCGTGCTGGCCGCGCTTGTCTCGGCTGGCTGGCTTGCCGGGCAGGTTCCGTATCGCCGGGGTTCGCAAGTGCCGGCTGACCGCCCGCAGGCGGCCCGGTCGGGCCTTGCGCTGAATAAGCTCGCCGGCGCGCCATGGCCGGAAACAGCGCCCGTTCTGCTCGTCGAGCTGACACGCCACGGGCGCGTCGTGCGCCGGCTTGGCCGCAGTGACCTTGCCCCCCGGCTGCAACCCGGTCAGCTCGCCGAATATGGCTTCGGCGAAGGCGCCGAGACTGAAATTGCCCGGCTCATCCGGGAACCGGGCCATCTGCGCCTGGAACGCCCGGGTTCGCCCTCACTGGAACTCCATCTGCGTTTCGGAGAGACGCATGGCTGGCTCCTGATCATGCCCGTGGCCGCCGCGCCGGGCGAGGTGGCCGGCCTGAAGGCTCGCCATGACAAGGCGCTAGCCGAGCGTACCGAATTCTTTGCCTCTCTCGGCCATGAACTGAAGACCCCGCTCAATGCGATCATCGGCTTTTGCGACGTGATGCGCAGCGGCGTGCGCGGGCGGCTGGACTCGCCCCATGACGAGTATGCCGAAATCATAAATGACAGCGCGCACGACCTCTTGCTCCTGGTCGAGGACATTCTCGACCTTGCCCGGTCGGAAAACGGTCGCCAGCCGCTCTCGAAGGAGCCGGTCGACCTTGTCGAGGCCGGGCGCACCGTGATGCACCAGCTTGAACCGCAGGCCCATCGCGGCGGGATTGAGATACACATGCTCGCAAAAGCTCCGGTCCGGGCCGATGCGGACAGGCGCGCCATACGCCAGATCTGGCAGAACCTGGTCAGCAATGCCGTGAAATATTCCGAAGGCGGCAGCGCTGTGCGAATGGATGCCGGCGATGTGGGCGACCAGGTCTGGATGTCCGTCGAAGACGACGGCGCCGGCATGGACGAAGCCGATCTTTCGCGGATCGCGGCGCCCTTCGCGCAAGGAGACAATGCCCGCGGGCGCGCCGGGACCGGGCTTGGCCTCGCCGTGGTCAAGCGTTTCGCCGACCAGCATGGCGGCAAGGTGCGCATCGATACCGCCCCGGGCAAAGGCACCTCGGTGCGCGTCACGCTTCCCCGCGCGCAGGAGGATGTCTCACATGGGCTCAGGGATGCTGCGGAATGAGCCCGGGGGTGAAAGACGCGGCATTCCGCGATAAATAGATGCCATGATCTATGCCGACCACAATGCGACCGCGCCGCTGCGGCCGGAAGCGCGCGAAGCCATGCTGGCCGCGCTGGAAGCGGGTGCCAATCCGTCAAGCGTGCACGGAGCGGGACGGGCGGCGCGCCGGGTCGTCGAGCGCGCGCGCGAACAGGTCGGCGCAGCCATCGGCTCGCGCGCAGAGGATGTCACTTTCACCTCGGGCGGGACGGAGGCCAATGCGCTC
>JAAANZ010000003.1 GCA_009909065.1 Alphaproteobacteria bacterium
CGCGCAGGAACTGTTCACGGACATTCGGCGCGCGGAAAGAGGTTCCCACGGTGCCCGAGACCTGAATGAACTCGACCGGGCGCCAGCCCAGCTTGCCCGAATAGGTCCATGCTGCGCCGTAGAATTCTTCCTCGGTCCAGCGACCCGAAAGGTTCGTTGTCAGCTCGTAGAAGCCGGGCTGGTTGGCGACAATCGGCAGTTCGATTTCAGCAAAGGCCTCATAGAGATCCTTCGAGCCCGAAGCGCCCTGGTCGTTGAAGAAGCCGAAGAACAGGCCGTCTGCAGCAACGTCGTCCGGCCGCGAATCGATCGTGTCCTGGCGGTATTCGAAGCCGACAGCCCCCGCCGCCGTGCCGCCCGGCAGCTCGAACAGGTCGCCGGTGGTGACCGCCGAAAGCACGGTCTGTTCGTAAACTGTATCGAATGTGCGCCGGCCCAGCACGAAATCGCGCTGTTCGGGCGTTTCGAAATCGCCGACACGCGTCTCGTAGAGCGAGGGCGCGAACATGTTGATCGGCACACATCCGCCCGGCGTGGCAGAAGGATCAGGAACACCGTCTCCATCCACGTCCAGGCCACAGATGAATTGTCCCGGATTGTCGGGATCCTCGATTGTCGTACTGAGCGAGAGCTGCAGTCGGTCATCGCGCACACCGCGCCGGATCGAGGACCCATCCGAGCGCGAATAGCTCGCATAGACATCATAGTCCCAGGTGTGTCCGATGACCGGCATCTCGAAGGGCAGGTCGCCCTTGAAGCCGGCAACTGCGCGATACTGGGCGACATCGACCGATGTGTTGCCACGGTCGCCACGCACCGTGACGATTGGCTGGACGTCATAATTCACGCCTTCCACCGCATCGACCAGCCCGAAAGCGCTCAGCGGCGCGCCGAAAATATTGACGATGGACTGATTGTAGAGGGCGCCGCAATCGGAACCGCCCGCTTCGATATTGCAGATATTGAAGGGGTTGTCCGCCGGAACGATCGGGAAGAGCTGTGGCAGGCCCGAATTGATTTCGCTCTCGCGCTGGGCGAAAGACGCTTCGTAATAAGCGGTGATATCATTTTCCAGCGTGTATTCGCCGTAGCTGAAGAGCGAGAGCGTTTCGACGCCGGCGACCAGGTCAGCCGCGCGATCTTCCTTCGTGCCATTGGTTGTGTAGTCATAAAAGGAGAAGTCGGCGAGGCCGTCGCCATTGCCGTCCACAACCGCCCCGAACAGGCCGCTCTCAGAGAAGTTGGGAATGCCGGTATTTGTCGAGCCGGGCGTGTAATAAAGACTTCCATACTGATTGCCGCCCGGAAGGCTCCTGACCGACAAGCGGCTGGCCAGCGGGAAATAATCACAGGGGCTCTCGCCCATGCCCGGAAAATCGAGGGGAAGGCTGACGTCGGTATTGCGGATCTCGCCGTCCTCGGTGATCTCCACATTGCGTTCACACTGATTGGAGAAACCGCGATCCGACAGCCGGATGGTGGTGCGATCGAAGAATTCCGCGCCAAAACCCGCAAAGCCGCGGTCGCCATTGACGCCCCAGGTCAGGTTGATCTGCGTTTCCTCACCACCGCCGTCTTCCGGCATGGTCCGGAATGCCTCAATCTCGAGGCCGTCGAAATCCTTGCGCAGTGTCGCGTTGATCACGCCGGCCACGGCATCCGAGCCATAAATCGAGGACGCCCCATCAAGCAGAAGATCATAGCTTTCGACAAGGCCACCTGGAATCAGGTTGAGGTCCGGGGAAGAGGGTGCGCCTTCAACGCCGGCCGGTGCGAGGCGGCGGCCATTGAGCAGCGTCAGAGTGCGTCCCGGACCGAGGCCGCGAAGATCTGCCGTGGTTGCGCCCGGACCATTATCGAGAACGAAGCCGGCGAATGACGCGTCAATCTGCTGGCCCGCCGAGGCTGATGTTGATTGCAGGATGGATGTGGCATCGACCAGGCCCTTGTCTCGCTGAACATCCGCCTGAATGACCTGGACAGGGGCGATTGAGGAATACTCATCTCGCTTGAGGCGCGATCCAATAACCGTGACAGTTTCCTGGCGCGATTCATCGCCTTCTGTCTCTTCCTCGGTATTTGTGAGAATCAGATCCTCCTGGTTCTCACCTTCCTGAGCAATCGCGGCACCGGACAATGTGATGACGCTGAAGGCGGCGCCGAGAAAGAACCTTGTCCTGAAACTTGCTTTGGGTCGCATCTTCTTCCCCTGTCCTCGGTCTGGGATAAATGTTTGCGTTCTCGCACTTGTGAGCACGATTAACCCTAAGGGATGCACGCAGATTGCCGGATCGCAACCCCCTATGAATTTTCGGAAAGGTTTTCTCTCGCCTAAGCTTCAGTGTGTGATGTTTTGGTGACAGTGGCCCACGGCCGTCGCATCGCCTTGAGGACACGCGGGCAATATCGCTCGGCGGTTCGCGTGGTAACGGCAGGGGCGGCGGGCCGATAAGCCCTGTTTGGCTGGACTGCGAGAGCGCTTACCGCGCCCCGTCCTCGAAGGCGGCGAGGGCCCATTCGGCGAAATCGGCGAGATTGCCGCCGGTGAACAGGAAACCGCCGCATCCTGCGGCATGGGCCGCTTCGAGATCGGCAAGCTTGTCTCCGATCAGGAAGCTTGATTCGCGTCGGATCGGGAAGTCGGCCATGGCTGAAAGCAGCATGCCGGGGTTCGGCTTGCGGTCGAAACTGTCCCGGCGATAGGCCGCCACTTCGCCATCGGGATGATAGGGGCAGTGATAGATCCGGTCGATCTGTGCCTTGTCGGCCGCCAGTTCGGCCAGGATGTGATCATGGACCGCCTGCATCTGTTCCTCGGTATAAAGCCCCTGGGCGATGCCGGTCTGGTTGGTGACCACAATGACATACCAGCCGCGCGCCTTGAAATTGCGGATCGCGGCGGCGGCGCCGGGCACCCAGTCGATATCCTCGACACGGGCGACAAATCCCTTGTCGAGATTGATGACCCCGTCACGGTCGAGGAAAAGGGCCGGGCGCAGCTGGTTCATTGGCGATAACCTAATGCGATGCGCCCTTGCGCACCAGCACTGCCCGACAACTGTTCCCGAAGCTGGACCTGCTGGTTAAAAACTGGTCACTCCAATGACCGGGGTTACTGAAAGCCCCGTTTTGGCCAATGGGAGGGCAATATTCATGGAACAGTTTCTACCGCTCATTCTGAGTGCGGTTGGTGGCACGGTGCTGGGTCCGATCGTTTCCAAGGTTCTCGGCGGATCGGGCTCGAGTGGCCTGCTTGGCGGAATCCTCGGAGGAATCGGAGGCCATTTCGGGGCCGACGCGGCCGGCCTTCAGGGCCTTCTCGGCTCCGGCATCATGGGGCATGTCCAGAGCCTGCTGGAAGGCGGCGTTGGCGGCGGTGTGCTCGGCACGGTGCTTGGAACGGTGATGAAGTCGCGCGGCTGACCACCCGGAGCCTGGCATTACAGGCATGCAACCAACACGCGGGCAGCCCCTTGCGGGGTTGCCCGTTTTTCCTATTCGGCCGCGGCCTTCGCCGCCTCTGGCAGCTCTTGCCTGTTGGCGCGGATGCCTCGCATCAGCGGCACCATGGCCAGGGCCGTCAGGCTCGCCGCCAGCAGGAAGGCGGCCCCCGGGAAATGGACCGGTGCGCCGGGCGCCGAGAAAAGGTGGAGTGTCTGTGTCATCAAAAGCGGCGAGATGATGATGGCGAGTGCATTGAGGCTGGCGACCGTCCCGTGCAACTCGCCCTGCGCGTCTGGCGGTGTGAGATTCGATGTGATCGTGCTGACAGCCGGATTGGCGACACCACCAAGCGCTGAAATCGGTATGATCAGATAGACCAGCCATGGCTGGACGGCGAAGGCGAAG
Organism: Alphaproteobacteria bacterium; assembly: GCA_009909065.1. Taxonomy (GTDB): domain Bacteria; phylum Pseudomonadota; class Alphaproteobacteria; order Caulobacterales; family Hyphomonadaceae; genus UBA5336. The sequence goes on from JAAANZ010000003.1 coordinate 3,850, forward strand.
GCCGCCAGGGCGATGATATTGACACTGTAGCCGAGAACCGCCGTGCGCACCGGGCCGAACCGCTTGATGATGGGTCCCATAAGGACGGCCTGGACCACGGCCGCGCCGATCCCCACCAGGGCCAGCGAGAAGCCGATCTCGCCCGATCCCCAGCCATAGCGGATCTCCCCGTGAAAATTCCAGGTCGCGGGATAGACCGAATGGGCAAGCGC
>JAAANZ010000065.1 GCA_009909065.1 Alphaproteobacteria bacterium
GCCGGCAATCTATGCCCTCGCGCGGCGCATGCTGGGCAGCCAAGCCGAGGCCGAGGATGTGACGCAGGAAGTCTTCATCCGGGCCTGGAGGGCGCTGCCGGGCTGGGAGCCGCGCGCGCGGCTGTCGACCTGGCTTCATCAGGTAACACTCAATCTCTGCCGGGACCGCCTGCGCCGGACTCGCGAAACCGCGATGTCCGAGCCACCGGAAAGGGCCGATCCGGCCCTCAGGCCGGAGGAGTCTCTCGACCAGGGCGAACGGGTGCGGGCGATAGAGCAGGCCATGAACAGCCTTCCGGAGCGCCAGCGGGCGGCCCTGCATCTTTGCGCTCTTGACGGGCACACCAATATCGAGGCCGCTGCAATCATGGAGATCAGCGTCGAGGCGCTTGAAAGCCTGCTGGCGCGCGCGCGCCGCACGTTGCGCCAGTCTTACCTCGGAAGGAGGCGAGAATGACAACCCCATCCGAGAGCCAGGCGCGTCTCGTCGCACTCGTCGAAGCCTGGGGCGCCGATCCGAAGGCCTGGCCCGAGGCTGAGCGCACACAGGCAGCGCTGGCCGGTCTTGCCGATCCGGGGCCGTCCCTGCGAACGGCGCTGGCCGAGGCCCGCACCCTTGATGAGAGCCTGGCCGCGATTCCCGCCATGGATCCGCCGGAGGGGTTGGCCGAGAGGGTCCTGGCCGAAGCGCCCGCCGCGCGCCGTCCCGCGGCGCGATGGCTTGCCTCGGCCCTTGAAGCCCTTTTTCCCGATGGTCGGCTGTGGCCGGCGGGAGCGGCTCTTGCAAGCCTTGCCATCGGCCTCGTCATCGGTTGGCAACTGGATGGCCCATCCGGCACGCTCGAGACCGATGATGACGTGATCTATGCCGCGCTCGGGCTGCAGGCGCTGGAAACAGGCATGACAGGGCAGATTCGATGAGCAAGACACTTTCGGGCCGGCGCCTGCCCGTTTTCCTCCTTTTATCCCTGATGGTGAACATGCTGCTTGTCGGGATTCTCGCCGGTCAGTTTCTGGCTGAACGTGAGCGCGGAGGGGCTCGCCTGGCCGGCCCGCCGCCGGGCGAGGCGCGCCTCGTCCAAAGTCTTCTCCAGACGCTGGACGCGCCTGACCGGGCCGAATTGCGCCGGGCATTCGGTGAGGTCCTGCGCGGCAATCGCGACCTGATCCGTGAGCGCCGGCAAGCGCGACGGGAAATGGCCGCCGTCCTTGGCGCCGACCCGTTCAGGGCCGATGCACTGCAGGCGGCCTTTGCGCGCATGCGGACTGCCGATGCCGCGCTCCAGAAAAGCGTGCAGTCGGCCCTTGCCGACCAGATGGCGCAGTTGTCACCCCACCAGCGCAGGGCCCTGTCCGATCTGCTCAGCGAGCGTTTCGATCGCCATCACCCGGGCGGCGGGCGCCGGCGCGGACCGCGCCCGCCCGAATAGGGCGCGGGCTTCATGCTTTCTATTTGTGGGCCAGGCGCGCGGCGTTCTCCTCCCAGTTCTGGCCGTCAAACGCCTCGACGGTGACATCGAGTGACATCCAGTCATCCAGGCAGCGCCAGGTCACAGGAACGCCGTCCGGGTTGGATCGGGGGATGTAAAAGCTCTTGATGCCGCACCGGATGCAGAAGAGGTGGCGTGCCTGGCCCGTGCCGGACCCGTATTCGCGCAGCGCATCCGCGCCGTGCTGCATCCGGAATCGGCTGGCCGGGACGATCACTTGAATATTGCCCGACATGGCGCAGATGGAGCAATTGCACCCCTCCGCCTCGATCTGTTTCGGCAGGTCCACCTCGAAGCGCACCGCTCCGCAATGACAGCCGCCGGCATGGAGGCTCAGTTCGTTCATTGCATCCAGATCCCGGGCCGGTTGTGCCACCAGGGGCGGGCCTGTTCGAGCTGGCCGGCCAGGCGGTAGAGCAGCCCTTCCTGGCCATAGCGGGCGCCGAACATCATGCCGATGGGCAGTCCGTTGGCGGACCAGTGCATTGGCACCGACATGGCCGGCGCGCCCATCTGGTTGAAGACAGGGCACCAGGGCGCGAAACTCGACACGGCTTCGCCATAGGCGTCGAAATCCTCCGGGTCGAGGCTCAGCCGGCCGAGCGGTTCGGGCTCGCGCGAGAGTGTGGGCATCAGGACGGCGTCATACCGGCCCTCATCCATCCAGTGATGATAGGCCAGGGCGGCCTCGATGAAGGCATGGTCGGCGCGTACCAGTTCGGCCATCGGGACGGTGCGTCCAAGCTCGACAAAGCGCAGCGTGACCGGTTCGAGATCATCCGGGCCGAGCTCGCGCCCGATCTCGTGTCCGCGCGTATCGGCCATTGCCGCCGAATGCGCCGAGACGATCATCAGCATGCCCTTGCCGAGCGCATCGCCATCGAGTTTCGGTGCGGCCTCCTCGACCTGGTGACCCAGCTCCTGAAGCAGGCCCACCGTGTCATAAAGGCCCTTGTGGGCCTGCGGGTCCGGTGTCGTGCCGTTCGGCGCGGTGGTCCAAAGCGCGATCCGCAGGGTCTCCGGCGGGCGCGACACCTCTTCGAGGAATGACCGGTCAGGCGGTGGAGCCCCATAGCGCGCGCCGGGCTCCGGGCCGTGCGTGACATCCATCAGGGCGGCATTGTCGCGCACGCTGCGGGAGACGGCATGGACCGTGGACAGCCCGTTCCAGTTCTCGGTCTTGCCAGGGCCCATCGGGATCCGCCCCCGCGAGGGTTTCATGCCGAAAAGCCCTGTGCAGGCGGCCGGAATGCGGATCGAGCCGCCGCCATCGCTGGCCTGCGCCATGGGCAGGACACCGGACGCGACGGCGGCGGATGCGCCGCCTGACGAGCCGCCCGAGGTGTGCTGTGGGTTCCAGGGATTGCGCGTCTGGCCATAAAGCGCGCTCTCGGTAGAGGTGGTCAGACCATATTCCGGGCTGGTCGTCTGGCCGAAAAGGGTGAAACCGGCGGCGCGGTAGCGTTGGGTGACGACGCTGTCGCGCGCGGCGACCTCGCCGCGAAAGGCACGTGAGCCCCCGGTCAGCGGGGCGCCCTGTATCTCGACGCCGAGATCCTTGGTGGCAAAGGGAACGCCCTTGAACGCGCCTTCGGGCAGGCCGTCCTCGATCTGCTTGCGAGCGATCTCCGGAAAGAGGGCGGAAAAGCAATTGAGCTGCGACTGCGCCGTCTCGGCGCGAGCGAGCGCGGCGTCGAGCAGGTCTTGCGGGGTTACTTCCTTTCGGCGGACGAGATCGGCCAGCCCCAACGCGTCATAGTCGCCATAGTCGTCCATGTCGGTTCCCTCCTTTGGCGCGCCAGTGTGGCGTTTTGCGGGCCGGTAGGAAAGGGGCGAGCGGGCCCTAATCGGCCCTCAAATGTGCCGGCTTGAACCCGTCTGCGCCGGTAAAGCGCAGCGAGCGCACCTGGCTTGCGCGCCGGACATTGACCCGGTTGACCTGGTCCGGCCAGTGCGCGCGAAGCGCATCCTGGCGGATCAGTATGGTATCGGTTGAGACCGTGTCGATATCGATCTCCTGATAGACCCAGAGATAGCCATTCTCGATTTCCGAACCGACCAGCATCAGGTCATAAGGCGTGCCGGACGCATCGGCGATGGCAAACTGGCTGGCGACCCGACGGGCAAAGCGCCGGCGCGCAACCGGGTCACCGGCAAGGTCCACCGCTTCGCCGCGATCTGCGCCAGAGGCGTGTTCGGCATCGTGAATGATGAACCGGTGGGCGATTTCCACATGGCCGCTGCGCGGATTGAACAGGATTTCCGTCAGAGCCGATTTCAGCTCATGCGCGCTGGCCTGCAGGCCGGCAAAGAGGCTGGCGGCGCCAACAAGGGCCCATCTTGCCCGTGACATCATTCCTCGCCATCCCGGTCCCGGGCGAACAGGCGATCGAGAAGCTCGGCAGGTGTCAGGACCTCGTCATTTCCCTCGCGCCCATCGGCCGGGGCGTCCCCGGAGCCGTCTTCGCCTTCGCCGGCCGCATCGCCGCCACCCGGTTCGGAGGTCACCTCTTCTGCCGGCTCGGTCGAGCCGGCCTCTTGCGCCGGCTCGCCTGCGGCTACAGGAGCGGCTTCTGGCGCCGTGTCGCCGGCCGCATCGACTTCGACCTTGCGGGTTTCCGGCGTATGCGGGGCAGCCTGCGGCGTGCGCTCGCGCTCGGAGGGCGGCTCACTGGCCGAGATCCGGGGCTTGGCCGTGTCGGAGGCATCGGTTTCACCGGCACTTGCGTCGCGCTGCGGTGCGGGTTCCGGCTGCCCGGTCGCGACCGGAGAGGTGGCCGGGGCCGTGTCGCCTGGCGATTGGGCCGTGACATCGCCGTCAGATGTGGCTTCCGTCGGAGTATCCGGCCCGGCCGGCTCGTCTTGCGCGCCGTTTTCGCGCGCCTTGGCGCTTTCGTCCTCGTCAAGCTCTGTCTTGATGTCCTGCATGATGTCCCGGCGTGCGAGGCCGGAGCGTTCGCGCTTGAAGGCCTCGACACGGCTGGGAATGATCCGGCGCGGATAGTAATTGTTCTCGATATCGGCATCCGCGGTTTCCCAGTTGGGATCGACGATCACCTGGGCCAGTTCGGTCTCCTTGTCGAAGACCAGCAGCTTGCGGACCTTGTGCGGGTTGCGCCGCCAGATCTCGGCGGGAATATATATCCGCTCATCGCTGCCGTCGGCGAATTCGAGGCCGAGAATGATCGGCATCACCAGGCCGCCGACATTCGAGAATTCGAGCACATAATAATTCTTGTCCTCCTCGACGGCGCGTTCGAAGGCCTTGCGCTCCCAGTCCTCGAGCCCTTCGAGGAAATCGCGATAGGCGTTCCGCTCCTTGTTGGTGACCGTGTAGATATCATTCTCGTCATAGAAATCGCGCACATCGCTGTTGCGATCGACCCAGGGCTCGATGCCGGCCTCCCTGTCGAGCAGCACGCCGATCCGGGCGGGCTTGTCGGCCTCGCGCTGACGCTGGCGGGCAAGGTCGATGTCGGGATCTTCCGTGTCGAGGCGCAGGCGATAGATCCGGTCGAGCGAGATATCGACATGATCGGTGGTGTAGAACCAGCCGCGCCAGAACCAGTCGAGATCCGTGCCCGAGGCCTCTTCCATGGTGCGGAAGAAATCGGCCGGTGTCGGGCGCTTGAATTTCCAGCGGCGGGAGAATTCGCGAAAGGCGAACTCGAAACGCTCGCGGCCAAGGATCGTATCGCGCAGGATGTGCAGCGCCGCCGACGGCTTGCCATAGGCGTTCGGCCCCAGATTGAGCACCGAGTCCGACTGGGTCATGATCGGCACCTGGTTTTGCGAGGTCATGTAGGGGATGAGGTCGCGCGGCAGCGAGCGGGTCCAGGGCATGGCCGGGTCCCATTCATAGCCCGCGACACTGTCGAGGAAGCTGTTCAGCCCCTCATCCATCCAGGTCCATTGGCGTTCGTCGGAATTGACCACCATCGGGAAATAGATATGGCCGATCTCGTGGATGATCACGCCGACGAGGAAACGCTTCTCGGCCATGGAATAGGTGCGCGAACCATCCTCCTGCAGGGTGGTGCGCGGGCCGTTGAAGGTGATCATCGGGTATTCCATGCCGCCCACCGGGCCGTTCACCGACTGGGCGGTGGGGTAGGGATAATCGAAGGCAAAGCGCGAATAGACCTCCATCGTATGGACCACGACATTGGTGGAGTATTTCTCCCAGAGCTTGCCGCCTTCCTTTGGCCAGAAGGACATGGCCATGACTGTCTCGTGCTCCGCGCCGGGCTGCTTGTGGCCCTGCGCGTCCCAGGCGAATTTGCGCGATGAGGCCCAGGCGAAGTCGCGCACATTCTCGGCCTCGAAAACCCAGGTTTTCTCGCCTTCCGGATCGGAGCTCTCATTCTCCAGCGCCTCGTCCGGCGTGACGATCATGACCGGCTCATCGGAATTGCGCGCGCGGCGCAGGCGCCGGCGCTGGCGGGCGGTGAGTACCTCCTCATCATTGGCCAGCACGCCGGTGGCCGAAACGACATGATCATCGGGCACGGTGATTTCGACCGTGTAGTCACCGAACTCCAGTGTGAACTCGCCGCGCCCCAGGAATTCCTTGTTATGCCAGCCTTCATAATCGGTATAGGCGACCATGCGCGGGAACCATTGCGCGACAAGGAAGATGTCATTGCCGCCCTCGCGCGCATCATCGGGAAAGTGCTCATAGCCGGCCCGCGCCCAGACGGCATCTTCCTCGACCAGGTTATAGGCCCAGTCGATGCCGAACACGGTGCTTTCACCCGGCTCCAGCGGCTCAGGAAGGTCGATGCGCATCAGCGTTCCGACGATCGTGTGATCGAGCTCATTGCCGGCCGGATCAGTCACCGCGGTGATGTCATAGCCGAAGGCATTGTCCGTCATGGCCTGCTGGCGGCGCAGTTCGGCAAAGCTCAGCTTCGCGGCCTCGCTTTCCCCCGGCGCGGATGTTGCCGGACCGCGCCGTCCGAGACCGCCGAAATCCGTGGCGAGCTCGGCCATGGAGTCGCGCCGGAAACGGTTCTGGTCGAGCTGCAGCCAGAGATAGCCGAGCCTGTCGGGCGAATTGTTCTGGTAGGTGATGGTCTGTGAAGCCGTCAGCCGGCGGTCCTCTTCGTCGAGCTGAACCTCGATCTCGTAATCGGCTTCCTGCTGCCAGTATTCGTGGCCGGGCGCGCCGGACGCATTGCGATAGACATTCGGGGTGGGCAGCACCTCGTCGAGCTGGCGGAACTTGTCCTCGAACTGGCCCTTTGTCTGCTCGATGCCCTGCGCCGAGGCGCCCGCGCCGATGAGGAGGGCGACGAGCCCTGCAAGAACAATCCGCATGCCGATAAACTCCCGATTTCACGCACGGTGCAGCCTAGACGGGTCCCGTGAATGAAGTCTCTAGACGGGCGGGTCAATTGCGTGCCCCTGTCACGCGAAGAAAGGGAATGCTAGGACGCCGCCTGCGATTCCGGTTTCGGGGCGGGAGGACAGATGAGCGATGAGAGCCTGAAAGAGGCGGCGCGCGCGAGCCTGCGCCAGAGAATCGGGCTCTGGCTGGGCCCGGTCCTCGCCGTGCTGGTACAGCTGCTGCCGGTCCCCGACGCTCTGGTGGAAATTGCCGGTGATGGCGGCGCCGCGCGCGCGGCCTGGCTTGTTCTGTCCCTGCTGGCGCTGATGGCGGTCTGGTGGGTGAGCGAGGCCATCCCGATCCCGGTGACATCCCTCCTGCCGATGATCGTGCTGCCCGTGTTCGGTGTCCAGGCGCTCGGCGAGGTCACCGCTGCCTATATGCACCCGGTGGTCGTGCTGCTCATGGGCGGGTTCATCATTGCCAAGGCGATCGAGCGCTGGGACCTGCATGCCCGGATCGCGCTCAATATTGTCGCGCGGGCGGGCGATCACCCGGCCATGATCGTGGGCGGTTTCATGGTCGCCGGGGCGCTTCTGTCGATGTGGATTTCGAACACGGCGACATCCATCATGATGATGCCGATTGCGCTTTCGGTCGCCGCTGCGGTTCTGGGCCGCGACCGGCTGGATGCGCCCTTCACCTGGGCCCTTCTCCTGGGCGTGGCCTGGTCCTGCTCGATTGGCGGGCTCGGCACGCTGATCGGCACGCCGACCAATCTCATCATTGTCGGCTATCTCAATGACAAGGCCGATTTCTCTATCGGTTTCCTGCAATGGATGCTGCTCGGGATCCCGACCGTGATCGTGATGGTGCCGCTTGCCTGGTTCGTGCTCACGCGCTGGGCCTTCAGGCTGGAGGCGCACCAGCAGGGCGAGGAAGGCCAGCGCGTGGTGCGCGAACAAATCGCCGCGCTGGGGCCCCTGACCGTCCCGCAGGCGCGCACGCTGATCCTGTTCGCGATCGTGGCTCTGCTCTGGATCCTGCGCCAGCCCCTGCAGCGCCTGGAAATCGCCGGCGCCCAGCCGCTGGCCGGATTGAGCGACCATATCATCGCCATTCTCGGCGTCGTGCTTGCTTTCCTCATCCCCGCCGGCGGCCGGACCGGGCGCGGCACGGCGCTGCTCGACTGGAAGAGCGCGGAGTCGATCCCCTGGGGTGTCCTGCTGCTGTTCGGCGGCGGCCTTGCGCTGGCCGGTGCGATCTCGGCGACGGGGCTGGGCAACTGGCTCGGCGGCGAGCTGGCCGGCCTGGCGAGCCTGCCCATCCTGGCGCTCATGCTTGTGCTGACGGCCTTTGTCATCTTTGCCACAGAAGTGACCAGCAATGTCGCGACCGCTTCGGCGCTGATGCCGGTCCTTGGTGCGGTGGCGCTGGCCACGGGCCTGCCTGTGGAACTGCTCGCTGCGCCGCTGGCCATGGCGGCGAGCTGCGCTTTCATGCTACCCATGGCGACGGGGCCGAATGCCGTGGCCTTCGCGACCGGGCATGTCAGCCTGCCAACCATGGCGGCGGCCGGCGTGCGGCTGAACCTCCTGGGAATCCTGATGATAACGGGGCTGAGCTACCTGCTGGCGGGCCGCGTTTTCAGCTGACCCGTCCGTGATTGCATGAGCCGCGAGCGCGATCGCCGAGCGTAGCGATACGCAAACAGGAATTTGGTGCCCCCACGCGGACTCGAACCACGGACCTACTGATTACAAATCAGTTGCTCTACCAGCTGAGCTATAGGGGCACTGCCTTGCGCGGCCTTGGTGTCTAGCGCGGCTTGGCGCCGGCGTCCATTGGTCGGTTGCGTCCTTGTTGGCTCATCCCTCGAGGCCGATCTCCCAGGCGGTAACGCGGCCTTCATCCTCGCCTTTCCAGGCCGACCAGGCGATGCGGCCTTCAAGGCCGGCGGTCTCGCGCAGGGCGCCGGCCCAGCCGCGCGCATCCGGATCCTCGAGCCGATAGGCATTGACGCCCCAGAAAAGCGCGGCGCGGCGCAGGCGCTGGGTGTTGTTGGACCCGTAAAGGACCGGCACCGTCCCGCGCCGGCGGGCAAAGCGGGCGAGCCGCCGGGTCGAACCGGTGCGCAGGGCCAGGGCGCAGGCGCCTTCGGTCTCGGCCAGACGGAAGGCGGCGTCGGCGACGATGTCGATCGCGGTGTCACGCGGCGCCTCGCCGGCAAACTGGGCGAGCGCGCGGCGATAATCCTCGGCCGATTCGGTGGCCGAGATGATCCGCGACATGATGGCTACAGCGGTGGCCGGGTGGCGACCGACGGCGGTTTCCGCCGAGAGCATGACGGCATCGGCCCCCTGATAGATGGCGCTGGCGACATCGCTGGCCTCGGCGCGCGTCGGAGCGGCATGTTCGACCATGGATTCCAGCATCTGCGTGGCGACGATGACGGGCTTGCCGGCGGCGCGGGCCCGGCGCACGATCCGTCTTTGTATGATCGGCACCTGCTCGGCCGGGAATTCGACCCCGAGATCGCCGCGCGCCACCATGACGCCGTCCGCTGCCGCGATGATCTCGTCGAGATGTTGCATGGCCGCGGGTTTTTCCAGCTTGGCGATCAGGGGCGCCTTGTTCGTGATCAGGGCCCTGGCCGTTTCGACATCGCCGGGGGTCTGCACGAAGCTGAGTGCGACGAAATCCACGTCAAGCTGCATGGCGAAGGCAAGATCGGCCTCGTCCTTGTCCGTAAGGGCACTGACGGGCAGGGCCTTGCCGCGCACGGTAAACCCCTTTTTGTCCGACAGTTTTCCCGGCAGCGGGCTGCGCACGCGTGGGGCCGGTGCGCCCGCGATCACATCGAGCGTGATTAGTCCGTCATTACAGAGAATCCGGTCGCCTTCCTCAAGCACGCGGAGGATTTCGGCATGGGGCAGCGGGATGACGCCCTCGCGCTGGGTCGTCTCCTCGGCGACGAGGTCGAACTCGGCATTGAAACCGAGACGGATTTCCCCGCCCGGGAAGCGACCAACCCGCACTTTCGGTCCCTGAAGGTCGGCGAGAACGGCGAGCGGGCGGTCGACCCGCGCTTCCGCGGCGCGCACGGCCTCACAGGTTCGGGCATGGTCGTCATGGTTGCCATGACTGAAATTCAGCCGGAAAACATTGACCCCGGCCTCTGCGAGGAGGCGCACCGTGTCCGGCGAGCGGCTTCCGGGGCCGAGTGTCGCGACGATCTTGCTGTGGCGGTGGGGCACGGTCTATCCTGTGGTCAGGCGCAATGGTCGTCGCATTAGCCGTAACGGTCCGTGCGCGCAAATGCCGTGACGCAGCGACGCAGCTGACTCGCCGCCCCCCGGCAAGCTGCTTAATTGATTGGCGTGGAAGCGGTTGCGCGGGTCGCGAAAGCATCCTAACTCCGCGACAAGCTGCTTGCACTGCTTTTTTGAGACGTGATCCGACATGACCGACATTGAACGCTTCGCCCTTGATTACCTGCCGGTGATCATCTTTCTCGGCTTTGCGGCCATCCTGTCGATCCTGTTCGTGGTCGGCGCGGCCGTCCTCGGCCCCGCGAACCCGGACCCGGAAAAGAATTCCGCCTATGAATGCGGCTTTCCGGCTTTCGACGATGCGCGGATGAAGTTCGATGTGCGCTTTTACCTGGTGGCGATCCTTTTCATCATCTTCGACCTAGAAGTCGCCTTTCTCTTTCCCTGGGCGGTGAGCCTTGGCGAGATCGGCGTGTTCGGCTTCTGGTCGATGATGGCCTTCCTGTTCGTTCTGACTGTCGGTTTTGTCTATGAATGGCGCCGCGGGGCGCTGGATTGGGAATAAGATGGCTGAAGACGGTTTCAAACCCTATGCGCTGGATAACCGCGCAGGTGTTGAAGGCGGGCACGCGCCGCGCCTCGACGACCCGTTCTATGCCGGCCTCTCCGACGAGCTGGCCGACAAGGGCTTCATCACCGCGCGCGCTGATGACCTGATCGCCTGGGCGCGCACGGGCTCGCTGATGTGGATGACATTCGGGCTGGCCTGCTGCGCGGTGGAGATGATGCAGGCAGGCAATCCGCGCTATGATCTTGAGCGGTTCGGCATGGCGCCGCGCGGCTCGCCCCGCCAGTCGGACGTGATGATCGTGGCCGGCACGCTGACCAACAAGATGGCGCCGGCGCTGCGCAAGGTCTATGACCAGATGCCCGAACCGCGTTACGTGGTCTCCATGGGCTCGTGCGCGAATGGCGGGGGCTACTATCATTACAGTTATTCGGTCGTGCGCGGTTGTGACCGGATCGTTCCGGTGGACATTTATGTGCCCGGCTGCCCGCCGACCGCCGAGGCGCTGGTCTATGGCCTCTTGCAATTGCAGAAGAAGATCCGCCGCGAAGGATCGATCGAGCGCTAGGACAAACCATGAGTGAAGCGAGCGAGAATTATGCTGATCTGGCCGCGCACCTGGAACAGGCCCTGAAGGGCGCGTTTCTGGGGCATCGCGTGGCGCATGGCGAGCTGACCGTGCGGATCGACCGCGACAAGATCATCGAGGCGGTGAAATTCCTGCGCGAGGACCGGCTTTGCCTGTTCGAGACACTGATCGATATCTGCGGGGTCGATTATCCCGAACGCGCCGAACGCTTCGATGTTGTCTATCATTTCCTGTCGATGCGGATGAATCATCGCATTCGCCTGAAAGTTGCGACCGACGAGGACACGCCGGTGGCGAGCCTGACCGGTCTGTTCCCCGGCGCCGACTGGTTCGAGCGCGAGGCTTTCGACATGTACGGGATTCAGTTTTCCAACCATCCCGACCTGCGCCGTATCCTGACGGATTATGGGTTCGAAGGGTATCCTCTGCGCAAGGATTTCCCGCTGACCGGACATGTCGAGGTGCGCTGGGACGATCTCGAGAAACGGGTCGTCTACGAGCCGGTGCAGCTCACCCAGGAATACCGTAATTTCGACTTCCTCAGCCCGTGGGAAGGAATGACCTCCGTGATCCCGGGCGATGAGAAGGCCGATACGAACGAGGAGGGGGCCTGATGGCTGACGATATGACCTCCGCTGCCGAGAGCGAGCGCAAGTTCACGCTGAATTTCGGGCCCCAGCATCCTGCGGCCCATGGCGTGCTGCGCATGATCCTCGACCTCGATGGCGAGGTGGTGGACCGTGTGGACTGCCATATCGGGCTGCTTCATCGCGGCACGGAAAAACTGCTCGAATACAAGACCTACCTTCAGGGGCTGCCTTATTTCGACCGGCTCGATTATGTCTCGCCGATGAACCAGGAACATGCCTGGTGCCTGGCCATCGAGCGGCTTGTCGGGATCGAGGTGCCGCGGCGCGCCAGCCTTATCCGCGTGATCTATGCCGAGATCGGCCGGATCCTGAACCATCTTCTCAATATCGGCACGCAGATCCTGGATGTCGGCGCGCTGACGCCTATCACCTGGGCGTTCGAGGAGCGTGAGAAGCTGATGGTCTTTTACGAGCGCGCTTCCGGATCGCGCCTGCATTCGGCTTATTTCCGCCCGGGCGGGGTACATCAGGACCTGCCGCCCGAACTGATCGATGATATTGCGCAATGGTGTGAGCAGTTTCCCGAAAAGCTCAGGCATATCGAGGATCTGATCACCGAGAATCGGATCTTCAAACAGCGCAACGTCGATATTGGCAATGTCGACCTCGAGACGATTCTCGACTGGGGCTTTTCCGGTGTGATGGTGCGCGGATCCGGCCATGCCTGGGACTTGCGGCGTGCCCAGCCCTATGAGGTATATGACGAACTGGATTTCAGGATCCCTGTCGGGAAGAATGGCGACAATTACGATCGCTATGTCTGCCGCATGGACGAAATGATTCAGTCCAACGAGATCATCAAGCAATGCCTCGAGAAGCTTGAGCCTGGCGAAGTGCTGGCCAGCGACTCCAAGGTCGCCCCCCCGCGGCGCGGCGAAATGAAACGTTCGATGGAAGCCCTGATCCATCACTTCAAGCTCTATACGGAAGGGTTTCATGTTCCCGAGGGCGAGGTTTATGCGGCGGTCGAGGCGCCGAAAGGCGAGTTCGGCGTGTATCTTGTCTCTGATGGTTCAAACCGGCCCTACCGGGTCAAGCTGCGCGCGCCCGGTTTTCCGCACCTGCATGCCATGGATCATCTGTGCAAAGGCATGATGCTGGCCGATGTGTCGGCCATTCTCGGTTCGCTCGACATCGTTTTCGGCGAGATCGACCGCTAGTGCGGGGCGCCGGGTTGAGTGCGGCCCTGATGCTCGGGGCATGCGGTGCGCTTGCGGCTGATCTCAGTGCGTATGAGGAAGAGGTGCGCACCAGCATGCCCTTGGAGCCTTCGATTGCCGTGGCCAACACGTTTTACTTCTGCCGCGATGTATCCGGAGACGAGACCGAGATCATCTGCGAGGCGTGTGACGCGACCCTGCATGAGGTCGAGGCCGGATCAGGCGCGCTCAGCGGCTTCAGGGCGACGGCAACGCATTTCGTCCATACGCTAACACCGCCCAGCGAGGGCGGGCCGCCCCGTCTGGGCCTCTCGGATGAGCGGGGGAGTGAGCGGTTCGAAACCGGAGCTTTGACCCTTGAAGCGGCTCATTCGGTATTTCGCGAGGCCAATGACTGGTGCCGGCGACGCAAAGCGGGCAATTTCCAGATGCGCAAGGATGCGATCGAGGCGTTTTTCCAGGAGGCGGACTTTTGAGCGAAGCGGCTTTCCCAGACCAGCGCCTGTCAGTCATCACGCTTGGCGCACGCGACCGCGCGTCACTGACGCGTTTCTATGAAGAGGTCCTGGGTTTTGCCGATTTCGGCCCGCCCGTCATGACAATGTTCGATATGGGCGGTTTCGTGCTCGGCATCTGGGAGGTTGACAAGCTCGCCGCCGATGCCGGACAGGCCCCGCGCGGCGAGGTGCCCGGTTTCAAGGGCCTGGCGCTTGCTTATAATACCCGCACGAAAGCCGAGGTCGATGAGATTTTCGAACGGCTTCGCGCAAGCGGGGCCAATATCACCGTGGCACCGCATGAATCCTTCTGGGGCGGCTATTCGGGCTATTTCGCTGATCCGGAAGGCAATGCCTGGGAGGTGGCCTACAATCCCTTCTGGCCGCTGGACGAAAACGGGCGGGTGGTGATCCCGCCGGGAAAGGACTCGTAGATGGCACTGCGCAGGTTTGATCTCGAAGCCGGCGGCGAGAACTTCGCCTTCGATCCGGATACCGAGCCGACAATCGAGTTCTGGCTCGGAAAGTATCCGGCGGGACGGAAGCAGTCGGCTGTGATCCCGCTTCTCTGGCTGGCGCAGAAGGATAATGGCGGCTGGCTGTCGGAACCGGCGATGCGCACTGTCGCCGACCGGCTGGAGATGCCCTATATCCGGGTCTACGAGGTCGCGACCTTCTACACCATGTTCAAGCTGGCCCCCGTGGGCAAGCACCATGTCCAGCTTTGCGGCACCACGCCCTGCATGCTGCGCGGCGCCGAGGATCTCAAGAAGGTCTGCCAGCGCCGGATCGGCAAGCCGATGGCCGTTACCGATGATGGCAAACTGTCATGGGAAGAGGTCGAATGCCTCGGCGCCTGTGTGAACGCGCCCATGGTGCAGATCAATGAGGATTATTTCGAGGACCTGACCCCCGAAAGTTTCGAGGAAATCATAGAAAAACTGCGCAATGGCGCGGATGTGGAACCCGGCCCGCAGACTGACCGGGTCTTTTCCGAGCCGACCGGCGGCACGGATGTGCTCACCGATCCTGCACTGTTTGATGGCAGCCGCGCGGCGGCATTGGCCCGGGTGCCGAATGCGCCGGAGGAGCCTCCCGAGCCCGAAGCCAAGGGCGAACCCCCGGCCGAGCCGCCGACGAATACCGTCCGTGAAGAGGTCACGGACGACGATGTTGAGCGCGATGCCGCCGAGATTTCCGGTGACCGGCCCGAACCGATGGACGTGCCGCATTCCCGGCGCGACGACCTCAAGCAGATCCGGGGCATCGGCCCCGTGAACGAGGCCCAGCTCAATGATCTGGGTATCTTCACTTTCGCGCAGATCGCGGGCTGGACCGGGTCGAATGTCGAGTGGGTCGAGGGCTATCTGAGCTTTCCCGGCCGGATCGGCCGCGAAGAGTGGATTGCCCAGGCCCGACAGCTTGCTGGCCAGAAAGATAAAGACGCCTAGATTATGCGGGTGATGGAGACAGCCATGAGCACCGAAGCGGCGCATAACCGCGTAGTAGCGGGCATATTCGCCGTGGGCGGTATTGTCGGCGCGTTCCTGACCGGCCAGCTGGCCTTCCTGCTGGGCGGCGGGGTTCTCGCCGGTTTGTTCATCCTGCCGGACATTCTGCGCAAGCGCGGCGGACGAGGCGATGATGGGCAGTGAGACGACCGGTCGGGCATTCGGTTGGCGTCAGAAGCCCGCGCTCGTGAAAGCGGCACTGATCGATGCGGTCTGCCTAGCTGGCGGGGCAGGCCTGTTCCTGGTGACGGGAAGCTGGATCTGGCTCGTGGCCGGCTTGTTGCTCGGGGCGGGCTTCCTCCTGCCGGCCGTGATCGCCATCCTGCGGACAAAGAGGTAAGACAGATGCTTCAGGACAAGGACCGGATTTTCACCAATCTCTATGGCCGCCACGATCCCGGCCTGGAGGCGGCGAAAAGGCGCGGCGCATGGAATTCGACGAAGAGCCTTCTTGCTTTCGGCCCGGAATGGGTCTGCGACCAGATCAAGGCGTCCGGGCTGCGCGGGCGGGGCGGGGCCGGTTTTCCGACCGGCCTTAAATGGAGCTTCATGCCGAAAGAGGTCGGTGAGCGGCCGCATTATCTCGTCGTCAACGCCGATGAATCCGAGCCCGGAACCTGCAAGGACCGGGAGATCATGCGCCATGATCCCCATTTGTTCATCGAGGGCTGCCTTGTCGCGTCCTATGCCATGCGCGCGCACACCTGTTACATCTATATCCGCGGGGAGTATGTTGCCGAACGTCACGCGCTCGAAAAGGCGATCCGGGAGGCCTATGAGGCCCGTCTCATCGGCGCGGACAATGTTCATGGCTGGGATTTCGACGTGTATGTCAGCCATGGCGCCGGCGCCTATATCTGCGGCGAGGAGACCGCGCTCCTGGAAAGCCTCGAGGGCAAGAAGGGCCAGCCGCGCCTGAAGCCGCCGTTTCCGGCCAATGCCGGGCTCTATGGCTGCCCGACCACGGTCAACAATGTCGAGAGCATCGCGGTGGTGCCCACCATCCTGCGGCGCGGGGCCGACTGGTTCGCCGGCTTCGGCGAACCCGGCAATGCCGGCACGAAGCTTTTCTGCATCTCCGGCCATGTGGAAAAGCCGTGCAATGTCGAGGAGGAGATGTCGATCACGTTCCGCGAGCTGATCGAGACCCATTGCGGGGGCATTCGCGGCGGCTGGGACAATCTCAAGGCGGTGATCCCTGGGGGCTCCTCTGTGCCGCTGGTGCCGGCCGAGCAGATAATTGACGCAAAGATGGATTTCGACACGCTCAAGGACCTGAAATCCGGTCTCGGCACAGCGGCGGTGATTGTCATGGACAAGGACACCGACCTCATCCAGGCGATCACGCGTATCAGCTATTTCTACAAGCATGAAAGCTGCGGTCAGTGCACGCCGTGCCGCGAAGGCACAGGCTGGATGTGGCGGGTGATGCAGCGCATGGCGAAAGGCGAGGCCGAGCCTCACGAAATCGACATGTTGCTGGAAGTCACCCAACAGGTCGAAGGCCACACGATCTGCGCGCTCGGCGATGCGGCGGCCTGGCCGATCCAGGGCCTGATCCGGCATTTCCGCGGCGAGATTGAAGAAAGAATCGACCGCTATCGTGCGCCGCGCGCCTTGGTGGAGGGCCACACTGTCGCGGCGGAGTAGGTCCCGCCGGTGAGTGCGTTAAGGGCAATGACGATCACGCTGTGGTGCGTGATCCTGTTTGTCGTCAACGCGGTGGCGGCCGGCGATCTTTGGGCGGTATGGCAGGCTACAGCGAACCCGGCGGGGCTTGAAGCGAGGCTGGCGCTGGGTCTTTCGGCTTTTTTCGCCCTTTGCGCGCTGGTCGCCCTGGTTTCGATTACCTGGGTGCGCGCGCTGTGGTTCCTGATCGGCGCGGCCGGGGTGAAGCTTGCTCTCGCCCTCAGACTGATGTTTACACCTGCGCATCCGGTGAGCGTCTTGGTCGCAGGCGCGGTTCTCGCCGAAATCGTTATCTCCTATCTTGTCATGGTGATGAACCGGGTGGACAATCCGGCTCAGCAGGCGCCAGACCCCGCAGAAGAGTTCTGACCAATGTCCGATACATTCAAGCTGAATATCAATGGCCAGGAAATCGAGGTGCCGCGTCACTACACGCTGATGCAGGCCTGCGAGGAAGCTGGCGCCGAGATTCCGCGCTTTTGTTATCATGAGCGCCTGTCTGTGGCTGGCAATTGCCGCATGTGCCTTGTCGAGTGGGAGGGCGCGCCCAAGCCGATTGCCTCCTGTGCGCAGACCGTCGGCGAGATGCGGATGAACCGTGACGGGTCGCCGCCCGTGATCCGCACCGAGTCGGACTATGCCCGCAAGGCGCGTGAAGGCGTTATGGAGTTCCTGCTCATCAACCATCCGCTCGATTGTCCGATCTGTGATCAGGGCGGGGAATGCGACCTTCAGGACCAGGCCGTGGCCTATGGCCGCGCCGGCTCTCGCTACACGCTCAACAAGCGCGCGGTCGAGGACAAGGAGATGGGCCCCCTGGTCAAGACGATCATGACCCGTTGTATCCAGTGCACCCGCTGCGTGCGCTTTGCCGCCGAGGTCGCCGGCGTCGAGGAGATCGGCATGATCGCGCGCGGCGAGGATGCCGAGATCACCACCTATCTGGAGAAATCGCTGACCTCCGAACTGTCGGGCAATGTCATCGATCTTTGCCCCGTGGGTGCGCTGACCTCCAAGCCCTACGCCTTCGAGGCGCGGCCCTGGGAGCTGCGCAAGACGCCGAGCCTCGATGTCATGGATGCGATGGGCTCTTCAATCCGTGTCGACGCCAAGGGCACGGCAGTCATGCGTATCCTGCCGCAGGTGGACGAGGAGGTGAATGAGGAGTGGCTGTCGGACAAGTCGCGTTTCGTCTGGGATGGCCTGCAGCGTCAGCGCCTCGACCGGCCCTATGTACGCAAGGCAGGCAAGCTGCGCCCGGCCAGCTGGAATGAGGCCTTCGAGGCTGTGAAGTCGGCGCTGGCACGGCCGGAAGACGTCGGACTGATCGCGGGTGACCTGGTCGAGGTCGAACAGGCCAAAGCTGCGCTTGATCTTGCCCGCGCGCTTGGCATCGAGAATACCGATTGCCGGCCGGAAGGGGCGCGCTATGGCAGAGACGGTGTGCGCGAGCGCTATCTTCTCAATCCGACCTTCATGGGCGCCGAGGAATCCGACGCGCTCTTGCTGATTGGAACGAATCCGCGGGTCGAGGCTCCGGTCTGGAATGCCCGCATTCGCAAGGCCTGGCTGTGGAACGACCTGAAGGTCGGCCTGATCGGCGAGCCGGCCGACCTGACTTATGAGCATGATTATCTCGGTGCCGGCCCGCAGAGCCTAGCAAGAATCCGCGACACGGATTTCTACGAAACACTCAGGGCGGCCGAACGGCCCATGATTGTCGTCGGCGAAGGCGCGCTGGCGCGCGAGGATGGTGAGGCCGTCCTCAAGGCAGCGCTGGAACTGGCCAATGAGGTCGGTGCGATCATCGAGGGTGATGAAGACACCGCCTGGGCCGGCTTCGGGGTGTTGCACAATGCCGCGGGCCGTGTGGGCGCGCTCGATGTCGGTTTCGTTCCCGGCGAAGGCGGCAAGGACACGTCGGCGATGCTGTCGGGCGCTGTCGGAACACTGGTGTTGCTCGGCGCCGATGAGATGGACCTTTCGCGCCTGCCGGACAGCACTCAGGTCATCTATGTCGGCTCGCACGGGGACGCCGGCGCTCAGCGCGCGGACATCATCCTGCCCGCAGCGGCCTATACCGAAATGTCGGCCACCTATGTGAATACCGAGGGCCGTGTTCAGATGACGACCCGGGCGGTTCAGCCCAAGGGCGAGGCGCGTGAGGGCTGGGCCATTTTCAGGGCCTTGTCGCAGGTCATGGGCCAGCCGCTGGGATATGACACGGCCGACGCCCTGCGCGAGGTGCTGCGCGCGCCGCAACCTGGCGACGGGGACGAGGACAGTGAACCACGCCCCAGCGTTTTCGCGGGCTTTGGTTTTGCGCCCGGCGCGGCGGGGGCTTCGGCATTGCGCAAAATCCCGGCGTCATCGCAATCGCTTTCCGATGCGCCCTTTGCTCCGGTTTTCGAGGATTTCTACCTGACCAATCCGATCGCGCGTGCCTCGAAAACGATGGCGGAGTGCTCGGTCCTCTCAGCGGGGCTTGCCAGCCCGGTGGCAGCGGAGTAGGCGAGGCCCCCATGAGCGGATTCATCCAGGAACATGGCGCCCTTCTGGGCACGCTGACGGTTATCGCGCAGGTGGCCCTTTTCATGGTCGTTCTGCTTGTGGCGCTGGCCCTGCTTCTCTTGATGGACCGGAAGGTCTGGGCCTCGGTGATGATGCGCAAGGGGCCGAACGTGGTCGGCCCGTTTGGACTGTTTCAGTCCTTTGCCGATTTCGGGAAATTCCTGCTCAAGGAAATCGTCATTCCCGCCGGCGCCAACAAGACCGTCTTCATCATTGCGCCCATCCTGACAACGACCCTGGCCTTTATTGCCTGGGCCGTGGTGCCGGTTGCGCCGGGCTGGGTCATTTCCGACATCAATGTCGGGATTCTCTACCTGTTCGCGGTCTCCTCGCTCGGGGTATACGGCATCATCATGGGCGGCTGGGCCTCGAATTCCAAATACCCCTTTCTGGGCTCGCTGCGCTCGGCCGCACAGATGGTCTCCTATGAGGTCTCGATCGGCTTCGTGATTGTGTCCGTGATCCTGCTTGTCGGTTCGATGAACCTGTCCGAGATCGTGAATGCGCAGGCCGGTGGCATCCATACCTGGCATATCTTCGCACTCGATCACTTCCCGATGATCATCGTGATGTTGCCGATGTTCGTCATCTTCTTCGTGTCGGCGCTGGCAGAGACCAACCGGCCGCCCTTTGACCTACCCGAG
>JAAANZ010000078.1 GCA_009909065.1 Alphaproteobacteria bacterium
TCCGGCATGCCATTGTCCGAGTGAGCGCGACCTGTTCAATGGCGAATTTGCCCTATTCCTGCCAGACCCTGGATGCAGTCATCCTTTTCCTATGGCACATGAGGCGAAACTGTCCATATAAGTCCCATGCCCGATAGCGAGACGCCAGACGACCCTGAAGACTCCCGCCGTCCGGTCCAGCCCATCTCGGTTGTCCGACAGGGGATGCGTGTTCTGTTGCGCCAGTTCCTGGCCCTGCTGGGTATCGTTCACATCATGATCGGCATTCCGCTCGCCATGCTCACACCGTTTCCGTTCGTGCCCATCGGCGTGCCCGTGGTCATCATAGGTGTGGTGCTGCTTGGGCGCAATTCGGTCTGGGGCCGGCGCTGGATGGAAAGAATCCTCGATCGCTGGCCGGGAATCGAGAAATTCGCCCCACACTGGTTGATGAAGCTCGTCTTTGGCCGCGACAAGCGCTCGCCGGAGGAACTGGCAAGGCTGCGCGGTTGAAGCGCAAGCGGCCCTCGCTGCTTGCGGCCGGGCTTACCCATAGGCTCTGTAGGCTTGCGAAATGGCGAGAGTCGTCTTGTGCGTCAGCGCGGCGATCTGCGCGAGCGGCGTGATTATCTTGCGGTGCAGATCGTCATAGCCCTGTCGCGTCTCGGCATCCGGGGTTTCGCGAAGCTCCGCAAGGGCGGCGCCATTGGGCGAGGTACGTGGAAACGCCTCTTCGAGGAGGGCGACCGCGTCGGCGATCTGCATTTCCAGTATCAGGGTCATGAAGTCTTCCAGGCGTGCATCATGACGGCCCGACAGCGAAGGCAGCCGCCCGGCCAGCGCGAAGGCATGCATCATCATGGCCAGGCGCAGCCCGTGCAGGACGTGTAGGTCCAGACGCCCTTCATGGCGGTCTTCGGCCGATGGCGCATCTTCCAGCGCGGCCAGCAACCGGTCGAACTTGCCCAGATCGATGGAGAAGCGATCGGCAATCCGGCGAATCGACTGCGAGGTCTGCCCGTCGCCGAGCGCGTAATAGACCCGGCGATAGGCCGCCGCGACACGCGGATCGGCATGCCGGGAAATCGCGACCCAGAAACTGGGATCATACACCTCGCCATAGGCCCGCAGTGCGGGCACACTGGTCACCAGCCGGGCCTGCAGCGCCAGCTCCAGCAGACTGCGCATGCGCGGAGAACGGTCCAGCAGCGCGATCAGACGCTCATTCTCCCGGCGGATCGCGGAGCCAAGCCCCGCGGCGGTGTTCACCGGCACGCCGAGCTGCTGCAGCGTGGCATTGTGGGAAATCGCACGCAGGGCGCGCGGGCCCCTTGGTCCGCCCGAACGCCGCTTCTGGCGGGAGCCGGCCCGGACAAGGAGGTTTGTCGCGAAATCGTTCAGGAGGCGCGCATAGTCGCGGTCTTCGAACAGGCGTTCATGCCAGGCCCGCAGCGCGCGATATGTGTCCCAGGTGAAATCGGTATCGACATAGAAGGGATCCTCGGGCCCGTCGCCCGGCTCGGACAGAACGTGAAGGTACCATGCGCCATAGCTGGTTGCCGCCAGCGCCGGCGTCGCGAAATGCAGGAAACCGTCGCCGCCCTGGAAACTGACTTCATGCCTTAGGGGCACGCCGCGCAGCCTGGCCTGGCGCCGTGTCCAGGATGTCAGGACGTGTTCGAGGCGCTGCTCGAACGGGCCCGGCCATGCGCCCCGGCCCATCGATTCGCCATGCGTATTGAAGATGAGCAGGCCGATCCGCCCATCGACCTTCGCAATCGCACGGGCAATCAGGTTGTGGATACGCTCGATCGCCATATCGGCGGCGACCTGTCCGATGAAACGGCCCGCATCGGAAAAGCCGAGTTGGATCGACAGATGGCCGCGCGTGCGCAGATAGGCGACGAATTCGGGTTCCTGCAGCAGCCGCTCGATGAATCGCCCGCCTGTCTCCAGCGCCTCCGGTGTTTCGAAAAGCGGTGAGATATCCAGCCTGTCGTCGATACCGAATTGACGCGCCAGATACAGCGCGCCCATCACGGTGGCCGGGTTCTCAGCCTCGGCGATCAGGAAACGGATCGGCGAGCCGGCATCGATATGTTTCAACCATAGCGCGCTCATCATGATCTGCCGGCGCGCGGTGGACTGTTCCAGGAACAGGTCGGCGAAATTCGCCGCCTGCGTGTGGCGCTCGCCGGCCTTCTGCGAGAGCTGTTGCAGGGCCAGTCGGCCAAGGTCGCGATCCTCGGTCTCCAGGCCGAGATCGCGGCTGATGACGGCGCGCACCTGAGCGGCATTCACCCTGAGATGAATGCGCGCCGTGCCCAGCTGCAGGGCATCGACCTGCGCGCGCAAAACGAGCAGCGGGCCGGCCTCATCATCGCCCGCTTCGCTGATCATCTCATCGAGCTCATCGATGATTGTCTGCGCGTCCACGATCCGGGCGGGATTGTCTCCCGTCAAATGTCTGACGGCGTCGATCAGCGTGTCCGGTTCGGAAAGGTCCTTGCCGAACAGCGCGGATTCCGCGGCGCTCAACTCCGCGGCCTGGCGCAGCCGCGCCGCCAGCGCCTCGGCACGCTTCAGTCCGATCTCTTCCAGTTGCCCGGCATAATAGGCCAGCTGGCCGGATTTCTCCGACAGCCGCAGCGCCACCGACTGCCACCAGTCGATATCGGTGCGCCCGTCCAGATCATAACCTACCCAGCTGGCCAGTGTCGGCAGGGCCGGGCGCAATTCCCGCCAGGTCTGCGGGAAAGCCTCGCGCGCCTTCGTGAAAACGAGTTCGCCATAAGCGGCCATTGCCTGGCGGGCATTGGCAAGGACATGCTGGACCTCCTCATGTTCGCCCGTCAGCGAGATTCCCGCCGACCCGTCGCGGGCATCTTCAGAAAGTGTCATGGCGAGCTTGGCCTGGCAGGCCTGTGTCGGGGTTTCGGCAAATCCGGCAAGAGCCTCACGCGCCTGCCGGGGGAGTGCAAAGGTCGGGTGCGCCGTGAAGACGAGGCCGCCGGTCGGTGTCTCGACCGCGTCCTGGAAAGCCGGCCAGCCCGGTTTGCAAAGGGCCGCGAGGCGCTCTCTCAGGGGCTCCAGGGCATTCTCAGGCGCGCATTGGAAATGCTGCTCGCGCAGCGCCCCGGCGCGCGACAGGGCGAGACGCAGATGAACCTCGTCGATCAGGGCTTCGACCTCGTCAAGGTCGCCCGCGCCCGTCTCGAGCCGGTTGAAGACCGATCGCGCATAGGCAAAGACGGAATTGGTCTGCGGGTCCTCGGCGATCCGTTCGGCTTCCGAGCGCAGCTGGTCTCGAGCCTGGGCCAGGCGCGCGCTCGATTTGGGGAGTGCCATGTCCATTCTCGATTCGGCTTGTGGGGCGGGAACGATGCACGTTCTACAGGCTTGTGCCCGCGGCGTCGAATACCGCGATTGCCTGCTCAGCGATGTCAGGGCCCGTGCTTTAGGGGGGCGGGTCTTGCGGAGTTCCCTTGCAGGCAGCTGGAGACCCGCCCGAAAGTTGCATTTTCCGGCCGGATGACGCCCTGCGCGCTTTTCGGGGGAGCTTCCCTGTTCTCCGGGACAGCCCATTCACTTCATTCCGGGACGCGAGGCTCGGGACCGTATCCTTAAGGAGGCAGAACCCGCGTTCATATCCCGGCCACACCGAAGGCCGGACACTCCGTTTTCAGCCAGCTGTCACAGCGCTTTTTCTATGGCCTGTGCGGCATTCTCGAAGGTATCGCCACTGTCGTGCTGACGCAGCATTTCGCGCGCCGCCCCTGCCGCGGCGTCCGCCGCCGCACGGCGAACTTCCGTCGCGGCCTCTTCTTCGGCGCGTGCGATCCGCGCTTCGGCAAGCGCCTGGCGGCGTTCGAGGCGACGCTTGAGTTCCTCGCCAGCTTCCCGTTTCATCATGTCGGCATCGTCGCGTGCGCGTTTGATGATCTCGTCTGCTTCCTTCTTCGCCTCACGCCGGCGCCGTTCGGCAGCGGCCAGCGCGGCCGAGGCCTCTTCGCGAAGAGCGCGTGCCTCTTCCAGATTCTGACTGATCGTGTCGCGCCGCTTGTCCAGATGGTTGCCGACAAAGCGGAACCCTCCAGCATACCAGACGATTGCGAGGAAAACGACCAGCGCGGCCAGAGCCGTATTCGTGGCCGGATCCAGCCAGGGCGGGCCCTTGGCCGCGTGCGCAAGAGGCGGGGCGATCAGGCCGGCGGCGAGCAGGGGCAGAATGCGTGTCATCATTTCGATCCTGTCCTTCGGGTCAGGGAGCTCAGTTGAGGGCCGATTTGACAGCCTTGCGGGCCTCTTGCGACGAAACCGTGCGGCCGAGCTGCGCCATCATGGCTTCAGCCGCCTCCGTGGCAATGGTCTCGACATTGGCCATCGCGTCCGCCCGCATCGCCGTGATCTTGGCTTCCGCCTGCTCGAGCTGCTTGTCGATCTGCTCATCGACCTTGCGGGTCTCTTCGGCAATTTCGCTCTCGATTTCGGCGCGCGCTTGGCTGGCCGTCTCATGGGCCTTGGCGCGTGCTTCTGACAGCCTGACCGAAAGCGCCTGCTCGGCCTCGCGGGCCTTATCATTGAGATTGGCGGCCTCGTCGAGATCACTGGCCACTGTCGATCCACGCCGTTCGAGGATGGAGGAAATTCTGGGCAGGACCAGGCGCGAGAGCGCGAGGTAGAGCACCGCGAATGTCACGATCAGCCAGAAAATCTGGCTCGGCCAATACTGGGTTTCAAAAGCGGGAAATCCGCCCGCCGGGTCGCCGTTCGCGGCCTCGCCATAGGCGCCCGCTGCATCTGCAAGGATGAAGAGCATGGCTGTCCCTGGTCCTGTCATGAAGGAAAGACGGGGGCGGTTGCCGGTCCGCCGCCGCCCGATTGTCGTTCGATGGCCGGGCTGGGCGCTAGGCCACGAAGAGAATGATGACACCGATCACGAAGGCGAACAGGCCGAGCGCTTCGGCAAGGGCCATGCCGATGAAGAGGTTGCCGGTCTGCTGGGGGGCAGCCGAGGGGTTGCGCATGGCCGCGTTCAGGAAGCTGGCAAAGATATTGCCCACGCCGAGCGCGGCACCGATCATGCCGAGTGTCGACAGGCCGGCGCCGATATATTTCATGCCTTCCGCGATATTGCCTTCCATGGAGGGTCTCCTTTTCCCGTGAGGCGGTGTTCCGTTGAGTTCGTGAGGCCGTGAAGCGCGTTGCGTCCTTACCGTCAAGCATGTGCCGGCGAATTTATTGCCGCAGGCCCCGAAGGTTTAGTGATGTCCCGGATGAAGCGCGTCAGAAAGGTAGACGCAGGTGAGAATGGCGAAGACGAAGGCCTGGAGGAAGGCCACGAGGAATTCCAGCCCGGTGATGGCAATGGCCATCAGGAAGGGCAGGGGCGCTAGGAACATCGTCCCGGCCGAGTAGGTGGCGAGCGCGGCGGCGAACGCCACCAGCAGCTTCAGCATGATATGACCGGCCAGCATGTTCGCGAAAAGGCGCAGCGACAGGGTCACCGGGCGAGCCAGATAGGAAATGATCTCGATCGGGACGAGAATCAACAGGATCGGCCAGGGCACGCCGGAAGGGACGAACAGGCGCAGAAAGCCGGCACCGTTCTTGACGATCCCGATCACCGTGACGAGCAGGAATACCGCCAGAGCCAGCACGCCGGTTACCACGATATGGCTCGTCGTGGTGAAGAAATACGGGAACATTCCGATCAGGTTCGCAGCGAAAATGAAGAAGAACAGCGTGAAGATGAAGGCGAAATATTTCAGCCCCTCCTCGCCTGCGATATTCCGGATCATGTTGGCGACGAACTCATAGCTCATCTCGCCGACCGATTGCATGCGTCCGGGGACGAGGGCGGCCCTGGAACTGGTCATCCAGAAGAAGCCAATAATCAGGACGGCGGCGAGTGCCATATAGATCGTGGCATTCGTGATCGATATATCTAAACCGCCAAGCGACAGCTCGGCGAAGGTCTTGATTTCGAACTGGCTGATCGGATCGATGCTGCCCTGCGCCATGTCGCGTCTTGCCCGCCCTTATTCGCCGCCCGGGTCTTCATCTGGCCCCTGGCTGCGCGCTGCATCCTCGGCCATCTTCTTGGCCTCGCGAAAAATATTGAGGAATCCGGCAGCGATGCCGAAGACCAGGAAAATCAGCAGGCCCCATGGCCCAGTGCCGGCAAGCCTGTCAATGGTGTGCCCGATCAGGCCGCCAAGGCCGACGGCGGCGAGGAAGCCGAAGGAAAAGCCGAGCGCCTTGGCCAGCGCACTCGAAGTCGCACTGCTTGTTCCCGGTTTTTCCTCCGGTTTTTGAGCCTTGCGGGCCGCTTCTATGCGTTTCGAAAGATCATCGTCCCCGGTCATGGCGCGCTATTCTGCCGCAACGAGTTCCTCGGCCGTGCCGAGATCCACAGAAACCAGTTTCGACACACCTTTTTCCCTCATGGTCACTCCGAACAGCCGGTCCATCCGGCTCATCGTGACAGGATTGTGAGTGATCACGATGAAACGGGTATCAGTGCGCCGTCGCATCTCGTCAAGCATGCGGCAGAAGCGATCCACATTCGCATCGTCGAGCGGGGCGTCCACCTCGTCGAGCACGCAGATCGGCGCCGGCCGCGAGAGGAAGACTGCGAAAATCAGCGCCGTGGCCGTAAGCGCCTGCTCGCCGCCGGACATCAGCGAAAGTGTGCCGAGCCGTTTTCCGGGCGGCTGTGCCATGATTTCAAGACCCGAAGCGAGCGGGTCGTCCGCCTCGACGAGTCGCAATTCGGCATGGCCGCCACGGAAGAGGGCGGTAAACAGCGCCTTGAAGTGGTCATTGACGGTCTCGAACGCCTCCAGAAGCCGTGCGCGCCCTTCTTCATTGAGCTCGTCGACGCCTTCGCGCAGCTTGGCGATCGCCGCAACGAGGTCTTCCTTCTCACTGGCTTGTGTTCCGAGCCGCTCGCTCAGCTCCTCGGCTTCGGCCTCGGCTTCCATATTGACCCCGCCAAGCCCGTCCCGGTCGCGCTTGAGCACCATCGAGCGGTTCTCCGCTTCGCGCTGGTCCAGATCAGCGATCGTTTCCTCTTCAAGCCCGGCCCTGGCCAGCGTCAGCAGGCCTTCAGGCGTGCGCTGGAAATTGTCCCTTGCCGCTTCGACGGTTTCGTCCAGCCGCGCTTCAGCGGCTTCCAGCCTGGCCTGGGCCGCGGCCAGCGATTCGCGGGCATTCGCGGCGGCTGTCTCACTGGCGCGCGCGGCCGCTTCGGCTTCGCGCTGCGCGGTTTCACGCTCGGCGAGCGTGTCGCCGGCCGATTTGCGCTCGGCTTCGTGGGCCTCGACCCGCTCGGTCAGCGTCGCAATATCCTCGGCAAGCTCTTGCGGTTTCTGCGCCGCCTTTCGGGCCTCGTCGGCCGCCTCACGGCGACGCGAGACCAGTTTTTCGAGCCGCGATTCCGCCGCCTGCCGGCGTGCGCCCCAGGCCTCCAGATCGCGATGGAGCCCGGCCCGGCGTTTTTCGGCCTGCTGGCGGTTGTGCGTGAGGTCATTGAGCCGTCCGCGCGCCTTTTTTTCTGCCTCGCGCGCCTCGGAAAGGGTGTCACGCGCCGTTGAAAGTGCCGCTTCGAGGCTCTCCAGACCGGATTGCGGGCTCTCCGGGATCATTTCGTCCAGGGCTTCGCGCGCGGCGGCCAGGTCACCCCTGGCACGTGTCAGGGCCGCCTCGGCCGATTCGCGCTGCATCGAAGCGCGCTCCAGCGCCTGTCCGGCCGATTCGCGGCTGCGCCGCGCATCCGCCAGCGTCCGGGTGAGGGGGCCGATCGCGCTGCGCGCCTGGCTGACGGCCTGTTCGCCCGCCTCGCGCTGTGATTTGAGTTCGGCCATCCGGCCGCGCGCGGCCTCAAGCGCTTGACGGGCCGGGGCAAGCTCGGCCTCGGCGGCTTCCAGCCGGGCTTGTTGTTCAAGGCGTTCAGCCTCGCTGGCAGGGGCTTTCGGTGTGCGCACGAAACCGTCCCACCGCCAGAGATGGCCTTCGCGGGAGACCAGCCGCTGGCCGGGCTCGAGCTGTCTGGCGAGGTCTTCGCCCAGCCGGGCGTCCACGACACCGCATTGTGACAGGCGCGCCGACAATTCCCCCGGCGCCTCAATGAATTCGCTCAGCGCGGTCGCTCCGTCGGGAAGCGCACGGGCGGGAATGTCCCGCCCGCTCCAATAAAGCGCGGCCTCACGGACCGTCGGGGCCTGCAGATCATCGCCCAGCGCGGCGGCGACAGCCTTTTCATAGCCGTCCGCCGTGCGGATCCGTTCGATCACGGGCGGGGCTTTCGGCCCCTCGGCGCGGCGCAGCAGGCGTTTCAGGCCGTCGATCTCCGCTTCCAGGGTCCGCACGGCCTGGTCGGCACTGGCCCTTTCGGGTTCGGCCCCGCTCTCGGCTTCGCGCGCTTCGCCAAGAGATTGCTCGGCCTGCTCGACGGCTTCCTGGGCCGCTTCGAGCTGCGATTGCGTGTCGTTTTCCAGCTCGGCGGCGCGCTCGCTGCGCGCGCGCAATTCATCCATATCCGGCAGGCGCGAGAGATCGCCGGTCAGCCTGTGCACCTCGGCATCGAGTTTTGACACGCGCTTGCGAGCGGCATCTTCATTGGCGCGGGCCGCCTCACGACGGGCCCGCGCCTCGGCGAGCCTCTCTTGGGCTTGATCGGCCTGCGCCTCGGCCTCTTTCAGGCTTTGCGTGGCCGTCTCCAGGGCCGCGCGCGCCTCGGCTTCCTTTGCCGAATTGGCCTCGGGATCCTCGACCGGAAGCGCCTCGATCTCGGCCCGGGCGGCCGCCTCGGCCTGTTCGGCTTCCTCGCGGGCGGCCTGTTCGCGTTCCATGTCCTCGACCAGGCGGGCCTGTTCGCTCTCGAGCCGGCGGGCGGTATCCTCGGCCGATTTGCGTTCGGTCTCGAGCCGGGCGAGTTCAATCTTCGCTTGGCCAAGCCGGGCCGAGGCCGTCGCTTCGGCTTCGCGCAGCGGGCCCAGCCCCTCTCCGGCCTCGACGCGCCGTGTCTCGGCGATGGCGGCTTCGCGGGTCAGACGCTCGACATCGCTCCTGGCCTGTTCGAGCGCTTCACCGGCGGCCTCGCAAGCCTGGCGGGCCGCATCCCACTTCATGTGGGCGACAAAGGCATCGAGCGCCGCGATTTCCTCGCTGAGCGCCTTGTATTTGCGTGCTTTTCGGGCCTGGCGCTTCAGGCTTTCCAGTTGGCGCTCCACCTCTGCGGTGACCTCGGTCAGCCTTTCGAGATTGGTTTCAGCCGCGCGCAGTTTCAGCTCGGCTTCATGGCGGCGTGAATTCAGCCCGGAAATTCCCGCCGCCTCTTCGAGGATGCGCCGGCGATTCTGCGGCTTGGACGCGATCAGCTCCGAAATCTGTCCCTGCCGGACGAGGGAGGGCGAATTGGCGCCCGTGGAGGCATCGGCAAACAGTAGCTGGATATCCTTGCCGCGCACCGTGCGCCCATTGAGCTTGTAAGTGGATCCCGATCCGCGTTTCAGGCGGCGCAGCACCTCCAGCGTGTCGGAGCCGTTGAACTCGGCCGGAGCGGACCGGTCCGAATTGTCGAGCACGAGCGTGACCTCGGCGGTCTCCCGGGCCGGGCGGGCTTCGGAGCCGGAAAAGACGAGATCATCCATCTCGCCGCCGCGCATGGCCTTGGCCGAGGATGCGCCCATGACCCAGCGCAGCGCTTCGAGGAGGTTCGACTTGCCGCAGCCATTCGGCCCGACAATGCCGGTCAGGCCGGTTTCCACAGGCACTTCCTGAGGGTCCACGAACGACTTGAAGCCGGCAATGCGTAATTCGGTGATGTGCATTCCGGCTCCCTGTCGATCAGTTGTCGCTGGCGCCAGACTGTTCGGTATCCGCCGGTTCGGCCACGGGGCCCGCGCCGTCGGCTGTGGCGGATTCGACCTCCACGCCCAGAGCGGCCAGTTCCTCGTCGATCAGGCCGGAAAGGCCTTCCGCCGTGCGCGACTGGACCGTCGAGGCCATTACATCCCCCTGAAGGATCAGTGTCGGCGTGGAATTGACGCCGAATTCCTCGCCGCTGATCGCGACATCGGCGATATCCTCGCGGATCGACCGGTCATTGATGCACGATTCAAAGGCCTCGTCGCCCTCGATCCCGTGACGCTCGGCAATCGCCTTGAGGGCCGGGCCGGCCGCCCCCTCACGGGCCGCCATCATGATTCCCGGCTGGCTGTCGAAGAGGTCATCCAGGACGTCGAAATACCGGTCCTCGCCCGCGCAGCGCGCAAGCGCAAAACCGGCGATCGCGATATTCTGCGGGGGTGTCGGGAATTCGCGGAAGACGAACCGAACCTTGCCGGTCGAGACATAATCCTCTTTGATCACCGGCAGGACTTCCTGGTGAAACTGCGCACAGTGCCCGCAGGTGACCGAGGCGTATTCGATCAGTGTAACCGGCGCATCCTCGGCGCCAAGGGACATATCCGGCAGCGTCGCGCCAGCGCGGCTGTCTGTGTCGTCACTGCCGTTCGCACTGCCACAACCGGCCATGAGGATGACGGCGAGCAGGGCGGGTATCAGTGGGGTATGGATGCGCAACATGGTCATGACCTTCATGCAAAACGTGAGTCGGCAGGGTTTCCAAATCCTTAACCGCGCGGGGCCTGATCCTGGCGCCGCAATCAGCCCTCAGCGCTTAGCACAGCCTTGCCCAGCGCAACAATTGCCGCGCGCAGGGCCGGGTCCTCGATCGGCTTGACGCCCTCGTCGAGCCAGGCGAGTTCCTGCGGTGACAGGCTGCGGGCGCGCGGTTTCGAAGCTTCCGGGCGAGTGCCCGAAAGCGGGCCCTGGACGATCTTCAGCCGCGCGATGTCCCCGCCCGCGGCCACCGAAACGCGCTGGCGGATTTCACCGGAGCGGTGCTGGATGACCGGGGCGGCCTGGGGAATGACCCGGACGGTGAGCGTGCGGCCCGCCTTGCCACCGGTGATCTTTTCCGGCTCGCAGTATTTCGCGATGGAATCGCCGACAATCTCGGCCCAGCGCGATTTCAGCCGCTGCAGGCCGGAGCCTGCCTCGGGCAGTGTTTTCCGCGCATATTTTGCCGCCACCCGGCCAATATCGGGCGGCGGCGCTTTCACGCTGCGGGCACGGCTATAGCGAAGCGCGACCCGAGCCCGGGCTTCGGAAACGGGATCGAGACTTGATCTGGTCACCATGGACTTAACCTCTAGGGCTTTCCGCGCGAGATGGAGAAGAGGCGGGTGGAATCCTTTCACAAAGGTTTACGGATTATCCCCAGCCGGTTGCTCGGTTGGTATGATGTTCATGCCCGCGAGTTGCCCTGGCGGACCGGGCCGCAGGCGCGGGCCGCGGGTGAGCGGCCTGATCCCTATCGCGTCTGGCTTTCGGAAATCATGCTCCAGCAGACCACTGTCGCTCATGCCCGGCCGTATTTCGCGGCCTTCACGGCCCGCTGGCCATCGGTGAAGTCGCTGGCGGCGGCTGAAGATGACGAGGTGATGAGTGCCTGGGCCGGGCTGGGATATTATGCGCGGGCCCGCAATCTTCTGAAATGCGCCCGCCAGGTCGCAGCGGCCGGCGGCTTTCCGCGCACGCGCGCGGGTTTGCAGGCGCTGCCGGGGATCGGGCCCTACACATCCGGAGCGATTGCCGCGATCGCTTTTGACGAATGCACACCGGCGGTGGACGGCAATGTCGAACGGGTCATGTCCCGGCTGATGGCGCTTGGGGGGGAATGGAAAGCCGGAAAGCTGACCATTGCCGAGACTGTCGCCGCGTTGGTTCCCCCGGACCGTCCCGGCGAATTTGCCGAAGCGCTGATGGATCTCGGCGCCACGATCTGCACGCCGAAACGCCCCGATTGTGCGAACTGCCCCCTGCAGGAGGCCTGCGCGGCATATGCCGAGGGCCAGCCGGAACGCTATCCGGCCAAGCCGAAGCGCGCGCAACACCAGCGCCGTTTCGGAAGCGTGCTGGTGCGCACCTTCCGGGGCCGCGTCCTGGTCGAGCGCCGGCCGGAAACAGGGCTGCTGGGCGGCATGTGGGGCCTGCCGACAAGCGAGTGGACCGGCGCGGCGCAAGCGGTTCGTGAATGGCCACCCGGCGCCGGATCCCGGGCAGCGCCATGCGGCGAGATCCAGCATGTCTTTACCCATATCCGGCTGACTCTGGGCGTCTATCGCGAGGAAGGCCCGGCTGCCGGCGCCGGCGGCGACTGGCTGGGAATCGATGAGGCTCGCGCAAGCCTGCCGAGCGTGTTCCGCAAGGCGCTTGATCTGGCCGCAGGGACATAATGCCCCGTTTCGCCGAGCGGCCGCGGCTGGTATTTTAGGGATTCCTAAAATGATGAGGTTGCAATCATGAACAGGTTCACAGCCAGCGTCATCCTTGCCGGCTTTCTGACAGTTACCGCTTGCGGTGCGGGCGGCGAAGTCGATCTCGAAGCCGAAAAGGCCGATGCGCGCGCCGCGGCGGGCGAGCTTGGCCGTACGCTCAAGGGCGAACTCGTGGGCGCCATGCAGAGCGGGGGTCCGGTCGAGGCGATCGAGGTTTGCGCCGTGCGCGCCCCCGAGATCGCCGCCCGGGTCTCGGAAGATACCGGAATGGAGGTGGCGCGCACCGCGCTTCGCGTGCGCAATGCGTCCAACGCCCCCGATGCTTGGGAGCGTGAGCAGCTTGAGCATTATCTGCGCTTGATGGACGATGGCAGGCCGGTCAGCGAGCTGCCGGAAATCGCGGAGCTTGTCGACACGGGGGATGGCACGGCGTTCCGCTGGATGAAGCCGATCGCCATGGGCGGGGTCTGCGCCACGTGCCACGGCAAGTCGGTGGCCGAACCCGTCCGGGCCGCGATTGAAGCGCGCTACCCCGATGATGCGGCCACCGGTTTCGAGGAGGGCGATCTGCGCGGGGCCTTCACGGTCTCGAAGCCGCTCGGCGGGTCGCAATAGGCCGATGGCACGCGCTTATTCGAGGCCCATTTCCACGCGATAGCGCCGGCGAAGCAGGTCGATGGGCGCCAGCCGGCCCTTGTCCTCATAGTGCCAGAATGTCCAGCCATTGCAGGCTTGGGCCTGCATGAGCTGGGCGCCGACGCGATGGATCGAGCCGGTGGCCTCTCCCGTGGTCAGCGAGCCATCGACGCGTATGCGGGCGGCATGCCGGCGCCCGCGCGAGAACAGCCTGTCGCCTGGTTTGAGCATGCCGTTTTCGAGCAGGGCGCCGAACGGCACGCGCGGGGCCGCCCGGGCGCTCTTGACGGTCTCGAGGTCGGTCTTTTCCAGCGGCTCGACCGATTTCAGCCGGCGGCGTGACAGGCGGACATAGGCATTGTCGGCTTCGATGGCGACATAATCGCGTCCCAGGGCCCTGGCGGCGGCCGCCGTCGTTCCTGTGCCGGAAAACGGGTCCAGCACGAGATCGCCCGGATCAGTGGTCGCCAGCAGAACGCGGCGCAGCAGCGCTTCGGGCTTCTGGGTAGGGTGGGCCTTCTTGCCGCTGCCATCTTTCAGCCGTTCGGCCCCCGTGCAGAGCGGTATGGTCCAGTCCGAACGCATCTGCTTGTCGTCATTGAAGGTTTTCAGCGCGTCATAATTGAATGTCACACGTGAATTTTCCGATTTCGCCGCCCAGATCAGGGTTTCGTGGGCATTCTGGAAACGGGTGCCCTTGAAGTTCGGCATCGGATTGGTCTTGCGCCAGATCACGTCATTCTGGATCCAGAAGCCGGCATCCTGCAGGATCGCGCCGACGCGGAAAATATTGTGGTAAGAGCCGATCACCCAGATCGCGCCGTCATCCTTGAGCACGCGCCGGCACTGTTCCAGCCATTGATGGGTGAACAGGTCATAGGCATCGAAACTGTCGAACCGGTCCCAGTGATCGTTCACGCCATCGACCCGCGACTGGTCCGGCCGTGTCAGGCCGTCGCCCAGCTGGAGGTTATAGGGTGGATCGGCGAAGACGAGATCAACCGATTTCTCGGGAAGCTGCGAGAGGATCGCGATACAATCGCCTTCGATGATGGTATTGCGGGTCAGCTGCATTACGCCACTCCTGTCCAGTCGCCGGAATCCTCATCTCCTGCCGATTTGGTTAAGGAAAGATTCCTTCAGGTCATGCGCGTCACTCATCGGCTTTCCCCAGTGAATCGCGCACGCTCCGGGCGTCATAGACATTTTCCATTTCCGGCTTCGGGCCGCTGCCGATCAGGATTTCGAGGTCATGTACGGTTTCACGCCCTCCGCCGCCGAGATCGATGCCGACGCCGACACCCAGGCTCGACCCGCGCGAGCCGCCCGAACCGCCGACGCTGACGGATGTGCTCCCGCCCGGCCGGCCCTCGACATCGCTGAAGGCGCTGACCACACGGAACCAGTCGGCGCCCTTGTCGAGCGTGACTTCCGCGGCCCGGCGCAGCGCATAATCGCGCGCGGTGGAACTGTCGCCGGCGCGGTAGGAGACGCGCAGGCGGTCGGATTCGATCTGTTGCACGGCGTAGCCGGTATCGCCCCGGCCCTGCGCGGGCCCATAAGGTTCCGGCCCGCTGGCACAGCCAGCCAGTATCAATAGTCCCCCCGCGATCGCGCCGGCTCGTTTGCGCATGTCCTGATCCTCCTTCACCGCCAGTCTAACACAATACGCCAAGTAATGCGCCTCATACATCGAGGAGAAACTGCCCGCCGGGCCCTTCGAGCGGACGGAAAAGATCGGTGCGCAAGGGCGGGCGCTCGCCATCAAGGCCGTGCGCACGCGCGGCGCGGCGGAAACGTTGCGCGATCAGTTCGGCATGAGGCCCGCGCCCGCGCCCGCGTTCGAACCAGCGCGGATCATAATCCTTGCCCCCGCGCATCTCGCGGATCAGGTTCACGATGCGTGCGGCCCTCTCGGGATAGTGCTCGACAAGCCATTCATGGAAGAGATCCTTGATCTCATAGGGCAGGCGCAGGAGCACATAACCCGCCCAGCTGGCCCCGGCCTGCGCTGAAGCCTCCAGCAGCGCTTCAATCTCATCATCATTCAGCCCCGGAATGACCGGTGCGGTCATCGCAATGACCGGGATGCCGGCCCGGCTGAGCGCTCTCATCGTCTCCAGGCGCAGTTTCGGGGTCGCCGCACGCGGCTCCATGCGCCGCGAGAGGGCGGGGTCGAGCGTCGTCAGCGAAATGCCGACCCGCGCCAGGCCTTTTTCCGCCAGCGGCGCGACCAGGTCGATATCGCGCTGGATGAGAGTCGATTTGGTCAGCAGGCTGACCGGATGATTGAACTCGGCAAACACTTCAAGCAGGGCGCGTGTCAGGCGCAGGCGCTTTTCCGCCGGCTGAAAGGCATCCGTGTTCACGCCAAGCGCGATCACCCGTGGGACATATTCCGGGCGTGACAATTCCCGGCGCAGCAATTCCGGCCCGTTCGGCTTGAAGAAGAGCCGGCTTTCGAAATCGAGGCCCGCCGACAGGCCGTTATAGGCGTGGGTGGGGCGGGCAAAACAGTAGACGCAGCCATGCTCGCAGCCGCGATAGGGGTTCACCGAGCGGTCGAAATGGATGTCCGGCGAGCGGTTGAAGCTGATCAGCGTGCGCGCCGTCTCGGCGGTAAGGCTCGTGTCCATCCGCCCGGCGGGTGCCTCGATTGTCTCCCAGCCATCATCAAAAGCCGTTCGTGTTTCCGGCTCGTAACGGCCGGTCTGGTTCGAGATTGCGCCGCGCCCGCGCTGCTCGAACCGCTCGCCGGCCGCGCTGACCTCATCGCGTGTGACGCGTCCTTTGGGTGAGAGTTTCTGCCTTGTCCTCATCGGGTGGAATATAATCACAAGAAAAAGAACAAATAAAGAACACTTAGCGCCGACTCCTGTGAAATTCCTGCCAGGCCAGCCAGTCTTCGGCGTCATCGAGATCGATCAGCTCGGGCAGCCTTGCGATGTTGGCGCCGGCGAGATTGGCTTGCAGGTCGGCCATGGCATGCGGGCCCGACCAGCGCACCGGCGAGAATATGCGCGGGGCGTGCCATCGCCGCTTCAGGCCGAACAGCCAGAAACCGCCATCGCGGGCGGGGCCGAAGACCGCCTCATGGCTGTTGAGCAGTTGAAAGCCCTGCCATATCAGGGCCGATGTCACATCGGGCGTATCGGCGCCGAGAAAGATGACCTGGCCGGGCGGGGCTTCGTCGAGCCCCTTCTGAAGGCGGGCGCCGAGATCGCCCCGGCCCTGGGGGTATCGCGCCAGCCCGGCCGGCCAGAGCCCGCCAAGACTTTCGCCAAGAGCGCGGTCCGGGGCGCCATAAAGCCGTGTCTGCCAGCGCCGGTCGATAGCGGCGCGCAGCGTCCGGGCCATGGTCATATGGGCAATCCTGCGTGCCTCGCCGGGCCCGAGCGTTGCGGCGAGCCGTGTCTTGGAAAGTCCGATCCGTGGCGGCTTGGCGTAAACAAGGACGGTGCGTGCGGGCATGTTGCGGCCAGTCTGCGGGCATTCCGGCATCTGATCTAGCCGGTTTCAGTCATAGCTGCGCGCCAGCTTTTCAGGACTTGCGCCCAGCAGGTAGCGCATGACCAGAAAGGCGTTGCGATAGGCCCTCCGGCGCCAGCCGTCGCGCTCATATTTCGCCGCGCTCGTGCGGGCGGTTGCCGAGAGCAGGCTCAGCCGCCGGCGCCCGATGGCCCTTGCAAGCGCGACATCTTCCATCAGCGGAATATCGGCAAAGCCGCCGACGGCATCATAGAGCTGGCGCGAAATCAGCAGGCCCTGGTCGCCATAGGGCAGGGCGAACCAGCGCGTGCGGCGATTGGCCCGCGCCGCCAGCCATTTCGCCTCACGGGCGTCCGAGCGGAAAGCCAGTTCGAATGTGGCCGCCTTTCCCGGGGAGGTCTCGATATGGGCGCCGGCCCGCTCGGCCCATTCCGGCGAGAGCGCGGTGTCGGCATGCAGGAAAAGCAGCCAGTTCCCCCGCGCGGCGCCGGCCCCGGCGATGAGTTGTTTTGCGCGTCCGCGTTCGGCCTGCAATATCCGGCAGCCGGCCGCCTCGGCGATCTCGCAGGTCCTGTCCCCAGAGCCAGCATCGACCAGCAGGACCTCCCGGATCAGCCCGCTGGCAAGGCCCGGCAGCAGGCTCTCCAGGCAGGCCGGCAGGTCGCTTTCGCCATTCAGGGCGGGGATGATGATCGAGACAGGGGCGGGCATGTTATCGCGGCCCATAGAGGCTTGCCGGCCTTCTGGCCAGACGCCGGACAGGCTGCCAAAACTTAAAGCGGCGCGTTCTCAAATGGAATCAACGCGCCGCTTCACGTCCTTATTTTCACGCGCTTCCGGACGGCGAACCGGTGCCCACTTCGCCTGGAAGCGCTTTAATGGATCGAATCTTCGCCATTCAGGCGAGGAATGGCACACAAAATGCTGTTATCCGCCGAATTGCGCCAAGCCTGGAACCGATCGCGACATGTTCATCCGCCTGTCCCGCTTTGTCAGTGAAGCCCGTGCCGGGGTAACGACAGCCTTCGATCCGGCCGCATCCGAGCCGATCAGGATTGCGCGGGTCATCTGCATATTCTTCATGATGTATGTTCACGTGAATCCGGCACTCGCGGATTTCGACCCGTCCGGGCAGGGCGTGCGGATATTCGACCTGGCGCGCATGGAGATCGTCAACACGATGGGGCGCGCCTCCATCGCGCTCTTGTCGGTCATTTCCGGCTATCTCGGTGTGTTCAGCCTGCACAAGGCGGGTTTTCCAGGCTTTGCAGCGCGCCGGGCGCGCGCCCTGCTTGTCCCGCTTGCGATCTGGAACCTGGCATTCATCGCGCTGGTGCTGGCCGGCGAGCAGGTCGCTGACGGATATGCCGCGCGAGCCCTTGGCGGGCCGGTCACGACGGAAAGGCTGGCCAGCCTTGTCTTCGCCGCCTTCGATGCACCCGCCAACGAGCCGCTCTATTTCCTGCGGGACATTTTCGTGTGCAGCCTCATGGCGCCGTTCCTGATCGCCATCCGGCAGCGCTCGGCCTGGCTTTTCTGGACCGGCGTGCTGGTGATCTATGCGATCGGTCAGGTCTCGCCGCTCTTCATCACGCCGAACCTGCTGGCCTTCTATGCCATCGGGGTCTGGATTGCCTGCCACGGGCGCCTTCCGGTCATTCCCGGCGCCCTGGTGGCCGCCAGCGGCGTGGCCGTCTTCCTTATCGGCGCCTGGGTGACGCATCTCGAGATCGGATATGTCATGGCGCCGACATCCGCCCGTCTCATGGAACTGGAAGCCTGGCTGACCGTGATCCGGTTCCCGGCCGCGATCCTGTTCTGGTGGATGGCGCTTGCCTTGTCGCGAAGTCGCCTGGCCGGACGGGTCGCCGCGCTGGAGCCCTATATCTTCTTCGTCTTCTGCGCGCACATGCTGATCCTGACCGTGCTGTGGTTTGCCTGGCAGGTGCCGTTCGGCGGATATTACGCGCCCGCCTACCCGCTTTTCTGGGCCGGCGCGCCCGTCGCCGCGCTTGTGATCGCCCTTGCCGGTGCGCGCATACTCGACCGTCTGGCGCCGGGGCTGTTCGCGCTGGTAAATGGCGGGCGCGCGCTCAGTCGCCGCCCAGTTCGGCAAGGCGCTGCTCGATCCTGAGCAGGTCACGCCAGGCGCGCGACTTCTCTTGCGGGCGACGCAGCAGGAAGGCCGGGTGAAAGAGCGGGAAGAGCGCGGTAGTGACCCCGCCGGAGGTCGTGAACGCCTGTTCGGTGCCGCGCAGTTTCATGATGCCGCTGCGTGAAGCCGTCAGCGCCTGTGTCGGAACATTGCCCGCCGAGATGATGAGCTTCGGGGCGCTCAGCTCCACCATCCTGTCGACAAAGGGCCGGCAGACGGCCAGCTCCTCCTTTTCCGGATTGCGGTTTCCGGGCGGGCGCCAGTAATTCACGTTCGTGATCAGCGTATTGGTCTGGCGCGACAGTCCGATGGCCGCCAGCATACGGTCGAGCAGCTGGCCGGCCCGCCCGACAAACGGCTTGCCGGTGGCGTCTTCCTGGGCGCCCGGCCCCTCGCCGATGACCATGACGGCGCTGCCCGGAACGCCGTCATAAACGACAGTGCTGCGCGCGCCCTCTTTCAGGGGACATCCGTCAAACGCCTCGATTGCGGCTTTGAGCGCCGGCAGGTCAGCCGCTCCGGCTGCAAGATTGCGGGCTTCCTCGATGCGCGCGTCCAGGGACGGCCGGGCCTTGCGCCGGACAGGCGCCGCCTCGGTGCGCGCCGGCGCCGGCGCCGTCTCCAGGGCGCGCAGAAGCCCCGTATCGGCCTCGACGCCCATCTCCGCCCACCAGTCGCGCAGGGCCTTGAACGCCTTGTTTTCAGAGATTTCGGGCATTGCGACGCAGTGGAATTCCGATAGACCACGGATTAGGTTGTAATACGAAAGTCATATGCAAGATGCGCGTTTCGCGCTCGCAGCGGGAGAGAAAGCAGATATGTCGGACGAAATCCAGCGCGAGTCCATGGAGTATGATCTCGTCGTGGTCGGTGGCGGGCCGGCCGGCCTTTGCGCAGCGATC
Source organism: Alphaproteobacteria bacterium (assembly GCA_009909065.1). Lineage (GTDB taxonomy): Bacteria > Pseudomonadota > Alphaproteobacteria > Caulobacterales > Hyphomonadaceae > UBA5336. The sequence continues at coordinate 19,512 of JAAANZ010000078.1, forward strand.
CGTTTCATGCAACTGGCCGAAGAGTCGGGCGAGGAACGCAGCTGTGTCGTGCTGGAAAAGGGCGGCGAAATCGGCGCACATATCCTGTCCGGCCTCGTCCTCGACCCCAGGGCGCTGGATGAGCTGCTGCCGGACTGGCGCGAGGACAATTGCCCGCTGACCAGCGAGATCACGCAAGACAAGTATCTCCAGCTCGGGCCGAAAGGCTCTTTCGCCTTTCCGAATTTCGCCTTTCCCAAGCTGATGAACAATCATGGCTGCTATACCGGATCGCTCGCAAATCTCTGCCGCTGGCTCGGCGAGAAGGCCGAGGCCCTGGGCGTCGAGGTT
>JAAANZ010000021.1 GCA_009909065.1 Alphaproteobacteria bacterium
AAATCATGGATTTCACCTCGACGAACGGGCCGGCAAGGTCCTGCATCAGGTCCAGCATCTGCATGCCACGGTCGAAAAGGACCCCGCCCCGCCCGGACAGTTTCGGCTCGCGGATATAGGCAAAAATACCGCGCATGCTGACCAGCCGGCCGAAACTGCCCCCGCGCGTGAGAGCCTTCGCGGTCGTGACCGAACCGTGATAGTGAAGCGGGAAGCTGAACTGGAGAACCGCGTCCCCGGCATCGGCCTCAGCCTGGCGCAGCTTGATCACATCCTCGACCGAAAGGCCGGGCGGACGCGTCGAGAGCACCGAAAGCCCCCGCCCCAGCGCGGCGCTGACAATCCGGGCCGTATCGCGCGAGGGCCCGGCATAGATCACGGCGTCAAGATCGGCCCGCAAGAGCAGCCCGGCCGGCTCCAGGAAATGCAGCGGACCGAAGGAATCGCCCGGCGCGGAGGTTGCGACAAGGACACAATCGCGGCGTTCCTGGAGCGCCGCAATACGGTTCTGCCCCGCGATCCCTGTTCCGATAAGTCCGATACGGGTGGCTGACACGATCGTGTTCCTGTTCGGCTGACCCGCGAGACCGTCGCATAGCGACGCCTTCGCACCGCGAGTGTGGACTGACGGCCTTCAGACCTCAAGGTGCGCGTGCAGGCCGGGCGTCATCAGCGCGAGGAAAAGCCCGGCCTGCAGATGCGGCCGGGCCTGGATCCGTCGGATTGATGGGCGCAGCGCCGTCAGCCGGCCAGTTCGTCAAGCTTGCCGAAATGCTCGGCGAGCAGGTAGTAGAAGGTCACACGCTGTTTGTTGCCACCTTCGGGCTTGAGCTTTTCACAGACCGCAGAGATCGCCGCGTCGAGATCCTCAGCCGACTGGGACAGGCCCAGCTTCTTGCGCAGCCACTTTTCGCGGACGCGGTCAAGCTCGGTCTGGTCGGAGCAGGATACGAGCGAGGAATCGCGGTTGCGAAGCGCGATGCCGAGATGGCCCACAATCTTCTCGGCCGCCTTCTGGTTGTAGCCAGAGGCGTATTTCTTCACATTCTCTTCGTATTTCGAAGCATCAGCCATGGGGTCTCCCCTTTTGGTTTGGATCGGCGTCCACTGTTGAAATCACGCCGATTCCGGGGATGCTGAACCGCGCCGGGCGCCAAGTCAATCTGTGTAACTGCTCAAGGACAGGGCGAGGGCTGGGCGGTATGCAGCTCCTCGATTCTTTGCTCGATTTCTTCACTCCATTCGAGATCGAAGGCGTCGATACAGGTCTGCAGCTGATCCATGGAGGTTGCCCCTATAATCGTCGAGGTGGTGAAGGGCCGGGTGTCGCAGAAGCGGATGGCCAGCGCACTGGGGTCGACCTCAAGCTCATCGGCAAGCCGTAGATAGGATTCGATGGCGGCCTGGCCCTGCAGGCTCTCATAGCGCTGCAACCTTTCGAAAAGCTGTTTGCGCGAGCCCTGCGGCAGGGCCCCGTTGCGGTATTTTCCGGTCAGATAGCCCTGCGCGAGCGGGGAATAGGCCAGCAGGCTGACGCGTTCGCGCATGGTGATCTCGTCGAGGCCCTCCTCGTATTTGCGCGAGACGAGATTGTAGACGTTCTGGATGCTCTCCATGCGCGGCAGGCCCTTGGCCTCGGCCTCGGCCAGGAAGCGCATCACGCCATAGGGCGTCTCGTTGGACACACCGACATGGCGGATACGTCCGGCCTCGATATGGCGCTGCAAGTGTTCCAGGATCGCCTCGAAAGGTTCATAATCGATGGCATATTCCCTGGCCGAGACCTTGCGCCCGAACAGCGGCACGGGCCTGTCAGGCCAGTGGAGCTGGTAGAGATCGATATAATCGGTCCTGAGACGTTCCAGGCTCTTCTCAACGGCCTCATCAATCTGTTCGCGCGTATGGCGCGTCCATTCCACATCCTCCTCGCGCGTCCAGAGCATCTTCGAGCGCCCGGCAATCTTCGTGGCCAGGACAATGTCGCCGCGCCTGCCCGGATTCTTCGCCAGCCACGAGCCGATGATCCGCTCGGTATTGCCCTGTGTCTCAGCCGCGGGAGGGATGGAGTACATTTCGGCGGTGTCCCAGAAATTCACGCCGCGCTCGAGCGCATAGTCCATCTGCGCATGTCCCTCCGCCTCGCTGTTCTGGGTGCCCCAGGTCATCGTGCCGAGACAACAGGACGTCACCTTCATCCCCGTGCGTCCGAGCTCGCGCATGTCTATTGCCATCTGGCCATCCTCCGTCATGACTGTTGGCGAAAGGCTAATCACACCCGGAGCCACGTCCAACCGGTTTTCCTTGCGCAATCGGCTGCGAATGCACATATTTCGCGTGATCCGCGCAAGTCGGTTTGCGCGGGCCTTGTTCACCAATGAGGGTTCGAAAGACTGATGAATGACTTCAACCGATCTGTCGCCGCCGCCCGCACCGGGACGATGGATGCCTCACAGGATGCGGGCCTGCGCAGCTTCATGCTGGGCGTCTATAACAAGCTGGCACTGGGCATCGCGCTTGCCGGCCTGATCGCCTTTGCCGTCGGCACCTATGAGCCGCTGACCGCACTGATCTGGGGCACGCCCCTGAAATGGGTGGTCCAGTTCGGCCCGATTGCCCTGATCCTCGTCTCGGCCTTTGCCATGCGCAATCCGTCACCGACCGGCTCGGCCATCCTGTACTGGACAATCGTCAGCCTGCTCGGCGCATGCCTGAGCATGTGGGTGGTGATCGCTTCCAGCGGCATGACCGTGACCTCGCGCGGCGGGGCGGCCATGTCGGCCGACTATATGACCATCACCAAGGCCTTCCTGGTGACGGCGACCGCCTTCGGCGCGCTGTCGCTGTTCGGCTACACGACCAAGCGCGACTTGCGTCCGATCGGAACCTTCCTCGTGATCGCGCTGTTCGGCCTGGTCGGGCTTTCGCTGATCAGCCTGCTCTTCCCGCCGTCCGGCATGCTCGAACTGGCGATCATGGGCGGCATCCTGCTCGTCTCAGCGGGCCTCGTCGCCTGGGAGACACAGGAACTGAAGGAGGGTTATTACGCCTTTGCCGGCGATGCCCGATCCATGGCGGTAATGACGAACTGGGGCGCGCTGAACTTCTTCATCCTGTTCTACAACATGTTCACCATCATCCTGTCGCTGATGTCGCGCGAATAGCGCAAGCGGCACCGCAACTGGCAATCAGGCCCCGCAGTGTGTCTGCGGGGCTTTTTTGCGCGTTTTGACCGGGTCTGTGCAATTTCACGGAACGGCTGAAACGCATCTTCACCCCGATCGGTCAGTGTCTCCGGATACGCAACGCAATTGGGGCGCGTCGATGTTCAAGCTCAAGTTCGGTTTTCTGAACCGCATGTCCCGGGCGGCGGCCGCCTCTCCCCAATATGTCACGGCGCGGCTGAATTCCCGCACCCAGCCCATCGACCGTCATAAATTCTACGAAACCCCGCTGCAGGCCCTGCTCGAGAGCAAATCGATCGGGCGCGTCACGGGCGGCGGGACACAGCTCACGGACGAGCCCGCCGGCATCGCCTGTTGCGATCTGGAGATCGAACTCAACGCCTTGTCCGCTGAATCGCTTGCGCAGGTGATTGTCGCGCTGGACCGTCAGGGCGCGCCGAAAGGATCGAAACTCATCCTGGAAGGATCCGGCCGCGAAATCCCCTTTGGCCGGAATGAAGGGCTCGGCCTGTTCATCAATGGCACGGACCTGTGCGACGAGGTCTATGAAAACAGCGACCTCAACCAGGTGCTCGCCGACTGTGAAACCCTGCTCGGCGAAGAAGGCACTTATCGCGGCTACTGGCACGGCGACCGGGAAACGGCGCTTTATTTCTACGGTAGCGGTTTCGAGGCCATGCACAAGGCTCTCAAGCCGGCACTTGCCAGCATTCCCCTCCTCGAGCGCGCGCGCATCGAACAGATCGCCTGATCGGGCCGCATCAGGCCTTGAGCTTGTATCCCGAGCGGAACATCGCCCAGACGCCCAGGCTGGCCGCCACCGCGAGCAGACCCGCGACCGGAACGCCGACCGACAGTTCGGAGTTCGCCACGCCCAGGAAGCCGTAGCGGAAACCGTCGATCAGGTAGAAGAACGGATCGAACAGGGCTATCGTGTAGAACGGCTCGATCATCACCTTGATGTCGTAGAAGGTGCCCGACAGGAAAGTCAGCGGCACGATCACGAAATTGGTGATGGCGGCGAGGTGGTCGAACTTGTCCGCCCATATTCCCCCCATCGCTCCGAGCGCGCCGAGCATGATCGCTGCGCAGGCGCCGAAATACAGCACCGCCCAGAAATGCCGGACATCGAGGCTGGCCAGGCTGTCCACGCTGACTTGCCCGAAGGTGACAAGCCAGATCAGCGTGCCTGAAAAATGGATCGCCGTGCCGGCAACCAGAGCCACGAGCAGGCCGCGCGTGGCCGCTCCGGCGATGAAGCCGATGGTCAGTTCCAGCGGCGAGAGCGGCGGCATCAGGAAGTCCACCTGGCTGCCCTGGACCTTGGATATGGTCAGCGAGGAAGATGTGTTCTGAAAGGCATTCTGAAGGATTGCCATGACGACAAGCCCGGGCGCCAGGAAATTGTTGTAGATCAGCCCCTCGAAATCGCCTGTCAGCTGGCCCCGGTCACCAAAGGCCAGCTTGAAAACCGTCATGAAAAGCAGCGTCGTGATGACCGGCGCGAACAGTGTCTGCATCCAGACCTTGATGAAACGTCCGACCTCGCGCTTGTAGAGCGTCCAGAGCCCGAGCCCGTTGATCACCCCATACTGGCGCGGCGGTTTTATGGCGGCCCGGGGTTCCGGCTCGCGCGGCTCAGCGGGTCCGTCAGTCATCAGCGTATCTGTCATGGCGCGACAGATAAGCCTTCAGACAGGCTCTGGCGACCGGTTTCTTCCACCCGCCTCTATGCTGCAGGCCGACTAGATATGGTTTCCTGTGGACAACCATGCACCGCATATTGTGCGTTCATTTCGGTTTGGATACAAAATATAGGCGTTAGAGGGGTGGCTCAGACTTGACCACCGCAATATCTGGTAGCCGGTGATTCGCGGCAAGGAGAGGTGACATGGCCTGGAGCGAAGAACGCGTGGAAATGCTCAAGAAGCTGTGGACGGAAGGTCACTCCGCTTCACAGATCGCAAAGGAACTCGGCGGCGTCACGCGCAATGCCGTGATCGGCAAGGTTCACCGGCTGGGTCTTTCAGGGCGCACAACGCCGTCACGGCCGGTCAAACGCCCGCCGCGGCTCGCCCGGCCGAAGCCGCGTCAGCCGGCCGTCGAGGCCAGTACGCCGGAGCCCGAACCCGTTCAGCCCCCCGCGCAAAGCGCTCGCCAGGCCCGCGCCGACGCCGAAAACCTCGCGCCGATGGCACTGGAGAATGGCGAGACGGCGAATGTTCTCAATCTCAAGGGCTCCATGTGCAAATGGCCGATCGGCGACCCGGCAGACCCGGATTTCGCCTTTTGCGGTCGCCGGGCCACCTGCGGCCCCTATTGCGCCGAACATGCCAAGGTCGCTTTCCAGCCCGCCCGCAAGCGCGAGCGCAAGACGAAGGACACTGAGGACCAGATTCCGCGTATTGCAGGTTAGTGGCCCGGGCGATTTCCGAGAGGGAACTCAGTGCGGTGAGGGCATCGCGGCCGTTGCCGTGTCGAATGCGTCCTTCGCGCGCGCCTCGATATCGCGCCAGTTCCGCTTGGCGATGTCCTTCTCCGCCGCGATCCAGGAGCCGCCCACGGCAACCACATTCGGCAGGGACAGATAGGAAACCAGCCTGTCCGGGCGAATACCGCCGGTGGGCATGAAGCTGATCTCCGGCAAGGGCCCGGCCAGTGCCTTCAGGAAATCCGTGCCCCCGGCCGGCTCGGCAGGGAAGAATTTGAGCAGGCCGAAGCCGGCCTCGCCCAGCGTCATCGCCTCGCTGGCCGTGGAGCTGCCCGGAATGACGGGTCCGGGATAATCGAGCAGCGCCGGGACGAGGCTGGCCGGCGTGCCCGGCGTGACCAGGAACTGTGCCCCGGCCTTGGCCGCGGCATCCGTATCGCCTTCGCTGAGAATGGTGCCAGCGCCAATGACGCAATCCACGTCGCTGCCGGCAATCGCGGCGATGGCCTCCAGCGCCGCCTCGGTGCGCAGCGTGACCTCCATGACATCAAGACCGCCGGCCGCGAGGGCGCGGGCCAGCGGCACAGCCGCTTCGGCATCGTCAAGGGTCAGAACGGGAACCACGCCCGCACGGCGCGCGCGGGCCTTGAGGTCGGTTTCAGTGATCATGAGCGTCTCCGGGAATGAGGGCCGCAGCTCCGATCAGCGGCGCGGTGGGTTCGTGAAGCACGCGGACGGGCACGCGCGACATATAATCGGAATGCGAACCGCGCGCTTCGAAGCGGGCCAGCGCCTCGCAGGCGCGCAGCCAGCCTGTCATCCGCTCGGCCACCCCGCCGGTCAGCACCACGCCGCCGCGCCCGCCATTGATCAGGACCAGGTCACCGGCCGCACCCATGATGGCTCGCGCGCGCAGCTGGCAGACCTCCTCGCAGAGGGCGTCACCCGCCTCCGCGCGGGCCAGGATATCGCCCGCCGCCAGGGCCTCGCGCGGGCGGCCATGCATGTCGGACAAGTGATCGAGGACCGGCTGCAGCCAGGCGCCCGACACGATCATCTCTGTGGAGACATAGCCATACTCGCCGGACAGCCGCTCGGCGAGTTCGGCTTCGCGCACCGTGTAGGGGCTGAAGGCGGCATGACCGCCCTCGCCCGTGAGAACATGATAGCCGCCAGTCGCAAGCGGGATCAGCGTGCCGACGCCGAAGCCGGTTCCCGGGCCGGTGACGATCACAGGCGCGCCGGACTCGCTCCTGCCTTCGCGAACCCACTCGAAAGCCGCTTCCGGCAGTTCGGGAACCGCGCGGGCCATGGCGGCAAAATCATTGACGAGTCTGACCTGTTCGAGCCCGCTGGTCCGGGCGAGTTCGCCGGGATGCACGCGCGGCCAGTCGCGATTGACGAGCTTGATGCTGCCATCCCGGGCGGGCGGTCCGGCCAGCGCGAACAGGGCACGGCGCGGCATCTCTTCGAGGCCGGCCTGATAAGCGCCAAGGGCGTCGGCAAAGCAGGCATGGTCATCATTCCTGAGCTTCTGCACCCCGCTCAGCCGGATCGCGCCATCTCTGCGCGTGGCCAGCGCAAAACGACAATGAGTGCCGCCGACATCGCCGACGAGGACCGGGCCGGCCATCACGCCGCACCCGGCATGAGCAGGTCGAACAGGCTGGCGCCGGTCTCGGTCTCGGCCGCGCCGGCGCGAAAGGCGGCGAACATTTCGCGCCCGAGGCCGACATGGCTCGCATTCGGCCGGAAAGCGGTGGGCTCGCGCGCATCAAATTCGGACGGGTCAAGTTTCAGGTCCAGCGCGCCATGTTCGCAATCGACCCGGATCACATCGCCATCGCGCACACGCGCCAGCGGACCGCCGCGCGCGGCTTCCGGGCCGACATGAATGGCGCTGGGGACCTTGCCGGAGGCCCCGGACATGCGCCCATCGGTCACCAGGGCAACCCTGTGACCGGCATCCTGCAGCGCGCCGAGCACGGGCGAGAGCGAGTGCAGTTCCGGCATGCCATTGGCGGTCGGCCCCTGGAAGCGCACCACGGCGACGACATCCCGGTCGAGCTCGCCAGCATTGTGCGCCGCTTTCAGGGCCTCCTGGCTGTCAAAGACGCGCGCGGGCGCTTCGACGATACGGTTTTCGGGCTTGACCGCCGAGACCTTGGTCACCCCGCGCCCCAGCGGGCCGTCCATCAGGCGCAGGCCGCCATCGGCGCTGAACGGATCATCGACGGGACGCAGGATATCGAGGTCACCGCTCGTCTCGGGCGCCGGCCGCCAGGCGAGTTCACCATCCTCGAGGAAAGGCTCATCGCTATAAGCCGAGACCGGGCCGCCAATGCCGCGCGCCTCACCGATGAGCAGTCCGGCCGCGATCAGCTCGCGGATCAGGAAGCCCATCCCGCCGGCGGCGTGGAAATGGTTCACATCCGCCGTGCCATTGGGATAGATCCGGCACATCAGCGGCGTGACCGCGGAAAGATCGGCAAAATCCTCGAGAGTCACCTGGATACCGGCGGCCGCGGCCATGGCCGGTATGTGCAGGGCATGATTGGTCGACCCGCCGGTGGCCATGAGGCCGACAATCGCGTTGACGATACTGCGCGCGTCGATGATCTCGCCCATCGGCGTATAGTCGCCCTTGATTGTCATCGCCGCGGCCCTTTGCGTGGCCGCGCGCGTCAGCGCCTCGCGCAGAGGCGTGCCGGGATTGACAAAGGCCGCGCCGGGCACATGCAGGCCCATCACTTCCATCATCATCTGGTTGGAATTGGCCGTGCCATAGAAGGTGCAGGTGCCGGGGCTGTGATAGCTCGCCGCTTCGGCCTTCAGGAGTTCCTCGCGCCCGACCCGGCCGGACGCAAATTCCTGGCGAATGCGGGCCTTTTCCGGATTGGGCAGGCCCGACGGCATCGGCCCGGCCGGGGCAAACACATGCGGCAGCCAGCCAAAGCGCAGCGCGGCAATCACGAGCCCCGGAATGATCTTGTCGCACACGCCGAGATGGATCGCCCCATCGAAGGCATCATGCGACAGTGAGACTGCCGAGGCGAGCGCGATGACGTCACGCGAGAACAGCGAAAGCTCCATGCCCGGCTGGCCCTGGGTGACGCCATCGCACATGGCCGGCACGCCGCCGGCGACCTGCGCGGTGGCGCCGACCTCACGGGCCGCAGCGCGGATGGTCTCGGGATAGTGCTCGAAGGGCGCATGCGCCGAGAGCATGTCATTATAGGCCGTGACAATACCGATATTGGGCCATTCGGCGCCGAGCAATTCGGCCTTGTCCATCACCGCGCAGCCGGCGCTGGCATGGGCCTGATTACCTTCCGAAAGACGCTTTCGGGCAAACCCGTCCGGTTTGCGCGCGCGGATGAGTTCCAGATAGGCCGCACGCGTGTCGCGCGAACGATCCTCGATCCGTGCCAGGACTTCGGCAACCCTGGGATGAAGTGTCGTCATGGTGCCCAGACCTCCTTGAGCTTGCCTGCGAGCAGTGCCTGCGCGGTATGGACCGGCAGGCCCGCATCCGCATCCTCCAGCACGGCCCGCTTCTCCTCGCCGGTGATGAACAGCGCTGCGAGCCCGGCCCCGACAAGCGCGCGGGCCGTCAATGTCATTCGCGCGGCATGATCGCCGGCCACGGCAGAGCCGCTGGCATCCACGGCGCCAAGCACGCGGGCATTGCTGCGATCCATGACCCCGTCGAGACCGGTCGCCCCGGGAAACCAGCTTGCCGTGTGCCCGTCAGCGCCCATGCCGAGCAGTATGACCGGCGCCTTCGCGCAGATTCGGGTATAGACCAGATCGCGTTCGGCCAGTGCCGGCGCCGGGTGAGCGGCCGGCGTCTTCATCGGATGGAAGCTGGCCGCTGACGCCTTGCCCGCCATCAGCGTGCGCCGGACCAGGCCGGCATTCGAGGCCGGGTCGTCCTCATCCACCCAGCGCTCATCAACCAGGCCGACCTCCACCCGCGCCCAGTCGAGATCGCAGGCGCCGAGCTGTTCATAGACCGGCCCCGGCGTCGAGCCGCCCGACAGGAGAAGGCCGGCTTCACCCCTGGCGGCCAGTTGCTGGCGCAAGGCGCCCTCGATGAGGGCGGCAATATGAGCCGCTGCGGCCTCTCGGTCTTCAAAAACTGCAAGAGCCATATGCGATCCTCCTCACCAGCTGCGCCCGTCGCGATCCATCAGAAGCGCTGCCGAGACCGGACCATCGCTTCCCGCCGGATAAGGTTCCGGCGTGCTTTCATTCTCGCCCCAGGCCGCGATGATGCCATCGACCCAGCTCCAGGCCGCCTCGACCTCGTCACGGCGCATGAAAAGGGCGAGATTTCCGCGCACCACATCCATGAGCAGACGCTCATAGGCATCGGGATAGCGCAGCATGAAATTCTCCGCATAGGACAGGTTGAGCGGCAGGGACTTGATTCTCAAGCCCCCTGGCCCCGGCTCCTTGATCTGGAGATACAGGCGCACGCCCTCATCGGGCTGAAGGCGTATGACCAGCCGGTTGGCCTCGGTGCGCGTCTCGCCGAAGATCGAGTGGGGCACCGGCTTGAAAGCGATGACGATTTCCGACCAGCGCGCCGACATTCGCTTGCCCGTGCGCAGGTAGAAGGGAACCCCCGCCCAGCGCCAGTTCTCGATGCCGGTCTTCAGCGCGACGAACGTCTCCGTGTCGCTTTGGGCGTCCTCGCCGAGTTCCTCCAGATAGCCCCTGGCCTTTTCGCCGCCGACAAGCCCCGCGCTATACTGGCCGCGCACGGTCGCGCTGCGCGCCAGTTCGGGTGTAAAGCGTTTCAGCGACTTGAGCACCTTGATCTTCTCGGTGCGCACATCATCGCCCTCCAGCGTGGCCGGCGGTTCCATGGCCGTCAGGCAGACCAGTTGCAACAGGTGGTTCTGAACCATGTCGCGCAGCGCCCCGGAGCGGTCATAATAGCCCGCACGGCCCTCCAGGCCGAGATCCTCGGCCACGGTGATCTGGACATGATCGACGGAGGTGCGGTTCCAGACCGGCTCCATAAGCCGGTTGGCAAACCGCAGGACCATCAGGTTCTGGACGGTTTCCTTGCCGAGATAATGATCGATCCGGTAGATCTGTTCCTCGGCGAAATGCGCGCAGACACCCTCATTGATGGCCCGCGCGGAGGCCAGGTCCGTTCCGATCGGCTTTTCAAGGACGAGGCGCGATGACGGCGTCGCCAGCCCCGCGGCATCGATCGCCGCGGCGATGTCGACATAAAGCCGCGGCGCCGTCGCGAGATAATAGACATTGAGGGCGATCTCCTGATTGAGCCGGCCCGCCAGACCCGCCCAGTCGGCGCCTTCGGCGGTGGCATCCAGCGGCTGATAATCGATCAGCGCTTCAAAGGCCTTCCAGCCTGCCGCGTCCCAGGCTTCAGCGTCGGTCGCCGCTTCACAGGCCTTGCGCGCAAAGCCGCGGAATTCCTTCACGCTCATCTGCGTGCGCGCCGTGGCGATGATCCGGCTGCCCTCGGGGATCTGTCCGTCCCGCCAGCGATGAAACAAAGCCGGCAAGAGCTTGCGCCGCGACAGATCCCCCGTCCCGCCGAAAATGACGAGATTGAACGGCTCGACCGGGACAAACTGGGCCATCAAAGCTCCTTCCGTGTTTCCCTTATCTACCAGTAAACGGCATAGATCGTCACCAGAACCGCCATGACCAGAATAGCCGCGAAATTGAAACCCGGCTGCGTGTGAAACTTGATGCCGTCCAGAGCAACAGGCTGGCCCGGCTCCGGAGGCGCGGTGACGAGGCTGACCAGGACGCCGAGCCCCATGATCGCCAGGAACACGATCCAGATCCGCAGGACAAACGGCATGTCGGGCAGGCCGAGTTTCATGGCGAGACTGACAAGGACCGATCCGATCAGAACCGCGAAGGCTCCGGACTGGTTGGCCGGCTTGAAGAAGAAACCCAGCAGGAAAATGGCCACCACGCCAGGCGCGATGAATCCGGAATATTCCTGGATGGTCTGGAAGGCGCTCTCCATGCCGCCAAGGAACGGGCGCGCCAGGAAGAGCGCGGCCGCCATGGCGGTCAGGGCAGCCACCCGGCCGACAAGCACATAATGCTTCTCGCCTTTTTCGCGGGCGATATAATCGCGATAGATATCCATCGTGAAAATGGTCGAGATCGAGTTCATCATCGAGGCGAGCGAGGACACGATCGCTGCGACCAGGGCGGCAAAGACCAGTCCGCGCAGTCCCTCGGGAGCGAGCGTCATGAGTGTCCCATAGGTCCGGTCAGGTTTCTCGCTCAGCGTTTGCGCGGACAGGACGCCGTCCTGGGCCAGGATCAGCGCGGCGATCCCCGGCACCACCACGATCAGCGGGATCAGCAGCTTCAGGAAGGCTGCCAGGGCCAGACCCTTCTGTGCTTCGGCCAGGTTTTCCGCGCCCAGCGCGCGCTGGATGATATACTGGTTGAACCCCCAATAGGAGAAGTGCAGCACCCAGAGCCCGCCGAGCAGGGTCCAGATGCCCGGCAGATCGGAATAGCTGGGATTGTCCTTGTCGAGGATCATCCGGAAATGTCCGGGAACCTCCTCGCCGAGCCTTGCAAACCCCGCCATGGGACCATGGCCGCCGGATACCAGATCAAGAGCGATCCACGTCACCGCAAGGCCGCCGGCGATCAGGATCACCACCTGGATGATGTCGGTCAGGGCGACGGCCTTGAGCCCGCCATACAGCGAATAAATCACGGCAAAGGCTGCCAGGCCGCACATCGCGTAAAAGACATCCAGGCCTGTCAGGCTTTCTATCGCCAGCCCGCCAAGCCAGAGGACGGCGGTCAGGTTCACGGCCGTATAAAGCGCGATCCAGTAAACCGACATCAGGCTTTTGACGCCGGCGCCATACCGCGTCTCCAGGAATTGCGGCATGGTATAGATCTGACGCTTCAGGAAGATCGGCAGGAAGAATTTCGCCACGACCAGAAGGACGATCGCGGCCTGCCACTCATAGGCCGCAATCGCGAGGCCCACGACGAAGCCCTGCCCCGACTGGCCGATGATCTGCTCGGCGGAAATGTTCGAGGCGATCAGCGAGGCCCCGATCGCCCACCAGGGCAGCGCCCGGCCCGCAAGGAAATAGTCCTCGGTATCCTTGGCATGGCCCGCCGGCTCGCGCGAGACCCAGATGGCAATGGCAAAGAGCGCGACCGCATAAATGCCCACGACACCCAGGTCGATCATTCCAAGACTCATCGGCGCAGCCTCCCCGCCCGCTTCCGCGTGACATTTCGCTTATGTCTCTTCCGTACTGATTTGCAGAGTATTGCACATTTTCGAACAGGCTGGCCAGCCGAATATCGACACTCCCAGTTTTGCACCCGGGCTCGATGAAGACCCTTGGCAGGCAGCTGAAAAAGCCGGTCTTCAGGCTCTCCTTGTCCTTTGAGGCTCGCTTCGCTCGCACCTCAGGATGAGGAAAACCCTTCACAAATCTTGTATTGAGGAGCGTTCGTCAGGCCGTGCCTGGAAGGATGGGCCGCACGAAACACATCTTCAGCCGCCTGTTAAATTCTGAGATTTTCTGGAGATCCATCTCGGCGCAAAGCCGGGCAAAGCGATCGCGACCTTACCCAAACCCTCGCTGACCCCCAGTATTGCAGAAATTTGCATTTCGTTTTGTCGCGAGGACGGGTCGCGCTCGCAATCGCACGCATTTGGTGGCGAGTGTGCTACCGCCGTTGTCCAGGAATTGGATACAGCCGGCCGCTGCATTTAAAAACAAGACTGAAAGAAAAAGGCAGATGGTCGAAGCCATTGTTCGCCTGAGCCTGCCAAGGATGCGGACACGAGGCCCGACCTCACAACGCTCGATAGCCCTGAATGCGACACATCGCGCAGTCGCATGCACAGCCGGCGATCAGGCCGACAAGAGTCCCGGCGGCGGCACTCCTACCCTGTGTTTCGATTCACCCGGGTCAAGTATCCGGCTTCGTCGACCGATCAGGAAAGGGACGATCGAGAGGACCCGAGAAGGCGTCCATTCTTCATTTATTTCAATGCCTCAGATCTTTCTACATCAAATCTTGCGGCCCGGGTTGAGCGCAGTTTTCAGCCCGATCCGGCAGAAGAAATCCGGGCTTGGTGCGCTTCGCTGCCATGGGTTCAGACGGTCAGGCTCCGTCCGGGGTCTGCATTCGCGGCAACATCAAAAGCCGGCCTTCGGGCCCGGGGCCTGCCGGGCGCTGCAAGCCTGCCATTTTTCAGCCGTGCGCCCGGCTCTGGTGCGAATTGTGGCCTGGGCCATTCTTGCCTGTAGCGAGTTGAACGACCGGGAACTGGCGCTGTCGTCATGGCCGACACCTTGCATCGGGCCGGGAGCGCATAACCGTCACGATTCCTCATGGGATGGGTCGCTGGGCTAAATGACGGATTGAGGCGCTCCGGGTCTGATCAGCCAGGTCACCACCGCAAAGACGGCCAGCGTTCGTCTGCGTCTTCTGCGAAATCGCGAAGGGCCGCAGAGGCATTGGGGTCGATCCGGCGCACGGCGCGTTTATACTGCGTCCTGGCGAAGCTGAGCTGCGCGACGCCGTCCTGGAACACGGCACTGCGCGCCTCATCCGGCAAGTTGCCGACACGATCCTTGAGAATGGCGACCTCGGCGCGTGCATAGGCGATCGCCTCGCGCGCGGTTCCGACATCGCCCGTCTCCTGCAAAGCATCGACCTCGGCAGTCACGCGCGTCAGCAGGTTGAAATAGAGATCGCCGAACGCATCGGGCGATGCGCTTTCTGCTCTTGGCAGATCGGCGAACAATTCGACCATGCTGTCACTTAAGGATGTGGCGCTGCCCGCCTGGGCCGGCCCGCCCTCCATCGCTTCAGTGTCTGGCCCGCCGCATGCGGAGGCGGACAGAAACAAAGCCATGGTTGCGGCTGTCACAAACCGTCTCATCATATGCCTCCTGCTGAGATTTCGGGGCGGCTCAGTTGGCATAGATCTTCTCGATCTTGCCGCAGAGCAGCTGAATTCCGGTAATAACGGTGCTGCCTTTTTTGTCGTTGCGGCGTTTGAAATGCCCGATGACGCCTGTGGCAACTGACGCCTCCGGGCATTCGGCGGGCAATCCCGGAGGATCTATAAAAATACCGGGTCCCTCTTTGTTCTTGCTGACATCTTTCTCGCTCAGCTGGAATTCACCCTCATCGTCGATCTGAAAGCCTTCGACCCAGAGACCATCGACGACGTTGCGGAAGGTTTTCGGGTCGGTATTCGCGGTTGTGATGTAAGCTGAGGAGAGTTCTGCCTCGCGACTTGTGGCCGGGCCGCGGGGGCATGTCCCTGCTTCGACGTCCCAGCCCCCCGGACCGTAACCGATCTTCAGGCGGCACGGCCGGTTGATGGGCGGGGCCCCCACGGTCCAGCCGATCCGCTGAAGGCCTTCGCCAGGTGGCAGTTCGAGGATGCGCGATAGATCGCCCGTGCTCCCGGTGATCTGGCTTGTCACGGTGTCTTCGCTGATCCGCCAGCCGATCACCTTCCGCTCGGCTTTATCGGTTTCGCCCGCCGGCGGCTGGGATGATGCCGGCGATTCCGCTGTTGCTGACCCGCCAGCGCTCCCATCGCCGCCAGGCGCATCACCGCGAGTGTCTTCGGGAAATTCAACGGGAGAAATGCCCCTGTCGGGCCGGCCGCCAATATCGGATGGATCGAACCCGCCGGACCCACCTGCGATGACAGCCGGATCGTAACCGCCGGACACGGACGTCTCGTCCGAACCGCCGGAATTCTTCTCGGTTTCGCCGATCTCCCTGCTGCCGCCACCATGGCCGTCATGGACTTCACGGATCTGGTCGGCGCTCAGGGCGTCCCCATAAATACGCACATCGTCGAGGCGGACATCGCGAAAGATCGACCCTGTGGGCATGGTGTGCGCGCCCAGCCAGACACTCCTGTCCGGCGAGCGGATCGTCGAGAGGTCCAGCTCCCCGGTCTTGCTGCGCATGCCGGTATAGAGTGTGGCCGCGCCGGTCTCGGTGTTCCAGACCCCGGCCACGAACATCCATCTCCTGTGGGGCACGGTACCGCTGTCGGTGAACTGGACGGCGGAATGCTTGCCGCTCGTCATCCAGACCTGGCCGCCATAGAGCTGCAGGGCCAGAAAGGAATCATTCGATGCGATAAGCCCTGCGCCATCCTCCCATTCCGGCTCGGTATAGACCCAGGCCGTGACCGTCAGTTTCGGATAACCCTGCACGGCGACGTCCATCGGGATCTCGACAGCGCTCGACCCGTCAAACATCATCGCCTCGCCGAAGCGGCCCTCGACATATTCCGGCTCCTGTTCCGTGAGCTCACCGGAGGTGTCCATCATGCGCGGCTCGGCCGGGAAGGCGCCCGTATTGCCCAGTGAGCCGTCGAATGGGATATGCACGAGCGGTTCGGGTATCTGTGTCCCTTCGTCGAAATGGTCGCCCGGCAATTGCGTCGCCTCCTGGGGCACTGCGCCCGGTACCAGAAAAAATGCTGCAACGATGCCTGCCCAGAGTGTTTTGGTTGGGTCGCGCACGTCCACCTCCAGTCTTGTTCAATCAATCGACCCCTGACGATAGACCCGGGTGGGCAGTCCACCCACACTCAAATTTCAGAATAAATATCGCCCACCGAAAAATAGGTATTGTTGGAATGCGGATGAAGGATAACGTCGATTGTTAAGAAGTGCGTTTGTTTTTATTTGCTGAAACGGAGAATTGTCATTGGCACGTTTATCCATTTTCGCCGCCGGTCTCATGATTTCCGCCTGCTCGGGCAGCAGTGTGGGCCAGGGAACTGAAAAACCCTCGCAGCCTGCTGACGCCGCCCTCGAGACATATCGCGATTTCCTCGAAGCACGTGAATCCGCAAGCGAGCTGTCCGAACTGTATGACTTTCTGCCGAGCCGCTCGGTGAAAATGCTCAGCGAGGCCTCGCCGGCCCAGCTGGAAATGATGGGAAAGAGCGTCCTGTCACCCCCCAACGCTGCTACCCTGACGCAGCCGTCGGGCGATTTCAGCCTGCTTGGTGTTGAAACCGACGGCAATGAAATGACCCTTATCCTGGAGGCGGTGTCAGTGTCAGGGGGCGTTCGCGACTCCCTGCGCCGGGAAATCGACATGATCCGGGAATCGGATGGCTGGAAAGTCGATGACCCGCGCCCGAAATCCTGGCGCGGCAGCGCCCGGATGCCAGCGGAGATGCCCCGGGGCGTTGCCTTCGAAGGCAAGGGGGCGGGGGCCTCGGACTGGGCGGCAACAGCGCCGTCGAGCGAAAGCCTGACGCTGGTGGCCGAGACCTCGTTTCCCATGCGTCAGTCAGCGAACGTCAACCAGCTGTTCTGGGATCCGAATGGCCATATCATTGCCGTGGGAAGCCGCGAGCGTTTCAATTTCATGAGCCTGCCGGACCTGGCTGATGTCTGGGCTGTTGAAGCAAACAGCCCCCATTTCGCCAACACGATCAGTGCCGATGGGGCCACGCTGATGCAGGGCGAGAAGGCCCTGCCCCTGCACGCAAACCTGGAGGCGTCCACCACTCCGGATGCGTTTTTCTTCGTCAAGCCTGTATTCAAGGGAGTGGTTGCCGAGCGTGGATCAATGCCCGGCTTCAGCGGATATCAATTCAATCCAAGACGGCCGGTCCTGGCGCTGGCGGCAGGTGAGAAGATCTACTTCCAGCCTGCCGAGCCGGCGTTCTGGTCTGCCGACGGACCGAGCGGCGACATTGAAACCTGGACGGCGGATGGTAAGCCGACGCAACTGGCCTGGTCGGGCGACGGCGACCGGATCGCCTGGCTCAATGGCTTCAGGGAACCTGGCGCAGTGATTTCGGTTCGCAGCTATCCTGATGGCGAGGTGATCCAGACGCTTTCTGGCGAGGATATTCTGCCCGGCCCGCTCTTCTTCGGCCCTGAAGGACGTTATCTTGCCACCACGGGCGGCGATGGTGAACAAGCCGCTGCGTTCGTCTGGGATCTTGAAAGCGGTGACCTGGTGCAGATATTGTCGGGTGTCAGGCATGTCGCTTTTGCGGGCGATGGAAAGACATTGCTTGCGGTTCGCGCTGGCGGAATGTCGATCGAGGCCGGCGTGAACGACACGATTATGATCTGGAAACTGGGGGCATCCGAACCCGAAGACGCGTTTGCGGCCTTTCCGCCAGGCGATGACGGTGGCACGCCGTCCATCACGGCCATGGAGACCAGCCCGAACGGGCGCTATCTCGCCGCTGTCGCGGAGCCTGGCAATCAGCGTGGCGATCAGAGGGTGAGAAGTGTGCGCTTGTGGGACCTCGCCGGCCAATAGCGGGGCGAACGGGGTCATGGCGCCCTCGGATAAGAATATCAAACTGGCTGTCAGCTGAAGTTCTGGCAGCCAGTAATTTTTATTCGGATGAATTTCCAATTCAGTGTTCCATCATGATAGATGTCTCGGCAGACTGGAGTACAGAGCACCCGCTCATTCAAGCCAATTCGCACCACATATTCAGAAAAGGCTCTTGCCAATGCAGCAAAGCCTTAAAAATATTTTTTATAAAATGAAATAGCTTCAGGAAGGGAAACCTGGGACGCGATATGCAAAGTGGCAGCGGGCAGTCGCCAGTCTCTGCCCGCTCGCATCCGTCCTCGTGGCCCGGTTCGGGACTACCAGCCCTCCGGCAAGTCGCCGACCCGTTCCATCCGGTCATAATCCATGAAGGCCGACTGGATTGCCATCGCCGTCGCGCGGCCGTCCGGCCCGGTCTCGACGCTGACAGTCACGGGCTCCATCCCGCCATTCACCCAGCCCTGTTCGAAACTCGTATCGCCTTGAGAGACCATGTACCAGTTGGCGGCGTCGCCCCACATGGCCCCGATCATGATGTAACCGTCGGGAAAGTCACCCTCGCCATTTGCATCACGGGCCCGCGCCACGAAGAGCTGGCGGCCCGGACGGTCTGGCAGTTCGTAGAGGCCGTGGAAGCGTTCGAGGTCATCGCGTGGCTCGCCAAGACCCGCCGCCGGCGAACGCGAGGGTTCTGTCGAGGCCTGACGCGTCGTTTCGGTCCCGGTCATCTTAGTTTCGGCGCGTTCGCCGAAGCGCTCTTCAAGCGCCGTGAGAACCCGGTCCGCAAGGGCACTGTTCCCGCTCGCGCAGAAAGTTTCGGCCTGCTGCAAGGTCATCTCATATGCGGCGCGCTCGGCCTCGCCCATCCGGGCATTGTCTAAAGTCTGTGTGCGGATCACATCAATCCGGCCGTCACATGCGGCGGTGGGCGCCCCATTGTTCAGGCCCTGGGCGGATGCGGCGAAGAGCAAACTCCCGGAAATCCCAAGCAGCGCGGTGCCGCGCAGAATTGCGCTTCGATAGAGGGTCAGTGAGTGGGTCATGTCGATCAACTCCGTCAGTAGGAGACACGGCTTGCAAAGGCGACCGGACTTACCGTTTCGCCGGCGTGTGTGAGGGGCGACCGTCGCTGGAGAACGACGGTCGCCTGCGCGCGTTCCCACCCGGATTGCGAGGACGCCCATATTCCGTGCCTAAAGGCGGGCCGGCATCGGTGGAATACTCAATTTTGCGTCGCAAACACCTAATTTTCAGTGCGGGCATGTCATCGGTTCCGATTTTCTCTACGCTTCGGAAATGACGGAGCGAACTGCCAGGCAATGACTTATGCTGATCGAGCGTAGCCAGCCGCTTGAGGCTCTCAGGGCGCTGTTGGACCAGGCCGCCTGCGGGCGCGGCGCTATAGCCCTCGTGCGCGGCGAAGCGGGCATCGGAAAGACATCGCTCTTATCCGGCTTCCGTGAGCGTGTGGGCGAGGAGGCCCGATTCTACTGGGGCGGTTGCGAAGCCTTGTTCACGCCGAGGCCGCTGGGGCCGATTCATGACATGGCGAAAATGCTCAAGCCCGGCACCCGGAAAATACTGCGTGATGGAGGCGGCGCGCAGGACGTCCACGAACAGCTGCTTGGCGA
>JAAANZ010000075.1 GCA_009909065.1 Alphaproteobacteria bacterium
GCTATCCTCATCAATCATTTTCGAGACACCGCGCACCTGGCCTTCAATACGGGCAAGACGCTTGAGCGCGGCAGACCGGGTTTCAGGCTTCATGGGCGAGGTCTCATTTTCGAATACCCTACAATAGCGCGAACTGGTCTGGGCGGAATTGTCAAGATACCAGCAGACTGAGCGGCATCCAGAGTCCCATCGCGATCATGACCAGGTTTTCCGTCAGCGAGATGAAGCCCAGCGGCACATTCGAGTTGCCGCCGGCACAGGCGCATTTGAGCTCGCGCTTGTCGACATAGACCGCCTTGAAGACCGAAACTGCGCCGATGGCTCCGATGAACAGGGCTATGGGCGCGCCGATCAGCGCCGCGCCGCCGCCTGCAATCATCAGGAGGCCTGCGGCCGCCTCGGCGAACGGATAGACATAGCCGTATCCGACCCGGCGCTGGGCCAGCAGGTCATAGTTCAGGAACATGGTCGAGAAACTCTCGACATCCTGGAGTTTCTGCAGCGCAAGCCCCGTCATTGCGAAAGCGGCGAAGAGCTCAAGGGTGCGGATCGCGAGGAGGTCGCCTGGTCGCCCCCAGGTGACCGCGACCGCCATCAGCGCACTGATCGCGAAGATCATCAGGACCGGCGCGTAGGTCTTCTTGTCGCTGTCCGCGATGTTCCCGGTCAATCGCTCACGCAGCGCTTCATAGCCGCCAATCCGTTCGCCTTCGATGAAGGTCTGCGGCGTGGTCGAGACACCGAATGTCTCCTTGAATGCATCGGTCTGTGTTCGTGTCGTCAGATGATGGTCCTCAACCTCGAAACCCTGCCGTTCGAGAAGCCATTTGGACTTCAGGCCGAAGGGGCACAGATGCGCGTCCATCACCATCCGATAGAGTGTGGCGCGTTTTTGCGCATCGCGCGCCGGCTGACCGTCTCCCGCGGCATCTGCAACAGCCATCAGAAACCTCTCTACATACCCTATAGGGGTATGTAGAGATCGTCCGCCGGTTTTCAATAGCCGTGGTCGGGGGGCAGCCGATCGTCTTCGGCCCCCGCGCTGATCGAGCGGGTGGGGCGAACGCTCAGGAGACTTGCCCCACCAGGCTGATGTCGCCGATGGCCCCTGGCGTGCGGAACCTGGCCGGAGTCACCCCATCGCCGGCTCATCATGGCGGGTGCGGGCGGGCCTCGCGTCTCCTTGGCCGGGCCGTGCGATCCGACACTGAAGGCGCTGGCGACAACCACCGCCTCGACGATGAGAGCAGGTCGTCTGGCCAAGGGCTGCGGCCCCGCCCGGACCTGGGCGCAGCAGATCAGCAGGGCCGTTTGCGGGCGAGATAGACCGTCTGGACCTCCTGGCGGTCCTGATAGGGATTGTTGAAACGCACCTCTTCGGCCCAGACCTCGTCGAAGACATGCTCCAGCCTGACCGTAAAGGCGTCGTCGGGTGCCTCATTGGACCACAGCCCGAAGACGCCGTCCGGGCGGAGATGTGAGGCGAGCTGGCGCAGGCCCTCCGGCCGGTAGAAACTGGCGCTGCGCGTGTCGAGCCAGGCCTGCGGGGAGTGATCGATATCGACGAGGATGGCATCGAATGGCCGGCCCGGCCGGGCCGGATCGAACCCGGCTGCAGTCGCGCTGAGGGCGAAAAAGTCCCCCTCGACGAGGCGGCAGCGCGGATCGTCGGCAAGTTCGGTCTTAATGGGCAGGAGTCCGCTCCGGTGCCATTCGATCACCGGCGCGAGATATTCGATCACCCGCAGCTCGCCGATACGCGGATCCTCGAGGGCCGCCTTCGCCGTATAGCCAAGACCCAGCCCGCCAATGACGATATCGAGCGTTTCTCCCTCGACTTTCGAGAGCCCGAGTTTCGCCAGGGCGATCTCAGAGGCGGTGAAAAGGTCCGACATCAGGTGCTCATCACCGAGCTTGACCTCAACAATATCCACGCCCAAGCGCAATTCCCGTCGCCGGCGCAGTGACAGGGCGCCAATCGGCGTGGGCCGGTAATCTATTTCCTCGAACAAACGGGTCATGGCACGTTTGAACATGCCAGGCCGCGTGCCACAAACATTTCGCCTACAGCCCTGTCCTCCGATCCAATCCAGACCGGCGCTTTATCTCTTCGTTCTTGCGCAAGTCTGCGTTCGCAACCGATTCCGATGGCTCGGACTTGCTTC
Source organism: Alphaproteobacteria bacterium (assembly GCA_009909065.1). Lineage (GTDB taxonomy): Bacteria > Pseudomonadota > Alphaproteobacteria > Caulobacterales > Hyphomonadaceae > UBA5336. Next base: position 2,166 of record JAAANZ010000075.1, read on the forward strand.
ACGGCAGTTTCCACCGAAATTGAAACAAGCGGCGGAGCATCGTTTGCGCTCCGGCTGTGTCGCAATCCTCGGCTGAGGCGCAAATCGGCCCGCGGTGTTTTCCTGGCCAGCACGAACGCGGCCACCCATCAGCCGATACTCATTCAGATGAAAAGGCTCTGACTCAAAGACCGGACAAGTCTGCGTAGAGCAGACCAGGACACGACACGTAATCGGCGAGCGACTGGCGCGCCTGCAGCGTCGTTGAAATGGGTCAGCGGTGCACGCGGCAAGAGCGGAGGTGCCTATCGGGCTTCGCCCTATGTGCCCCCTGCAGGGCGCGAAGCGGCGTCTGCTGAAAGCCAGTTCTGCATCCATTCGCAACTGTTTCTCGAGGGCGCTATTCCTGCGTCAGTTCGATCGCCAGCGGTTCTCCGGCTTGCAGGTCCAGCGGGTCGGACAGGGCCACGAATTCGCCGCTGTCATTGTCGCGCGCGGCCAGGACATATTTGATGTCTTCGGGTATCGCCATGAGGAAACTTTCCTGCGGCTTTCTCACCTCCCAGGGCTTTTCATCGAGATTGTCGGCCTCGAGAAGCCACCAGTAGAAGCCCTCGGTCACTTCCGTCCCCTGGCTGTCCAGCAGGATCGGGCGCAGTTCCGTATAGGGCACGGACATGAGATGGTTCGTCGTCTCTCCGGCGCTGACACGCACGACCTCTGTCTGCCTGAGCAGGCCGCTTGCAGTTCCCCGTACCCAATACTCGCCCGGCGGAAGGCGAACCTCGAAATCCGCGCCGAGTTCGCGCCCCACCCGATCGCCGACCTCGTCTTCCTCGCTGTTCCAGTGGCGGATCGTCCATTCCAGGCCGAAATCGGGCTCGGCGCCGGCAAAGTCGAAGGCGCCGCTGAGCGTGCCCACCGACAGGTCCGGTTCCAGAACGGTCAGCGTGCCGGGCGCGATCTCAACTGTCTGCGAAACGCGCGTCATGCCGCGATCGAGGCTGAGCTCATGTGTGCCCGGCTCGACGGACAGGACATGCGCGCCGGCGCTGCTGCCAAACCCGACCGTGCGGCCATTGGGCCGGACCAGCTGGCCGGAGACCCCGCCATCGCCGGGCGGGTCGATCGCCAGCAGCGCGCCTTCCACCGGCACATCGAGCTGCGCGGTCTCACCCTCCGCGATTTCGACCTCGCGCGCAGATTCATAGCGCCCGACATCGGCTTCAACGCGGTAATGGCCAGGTGAAAGCGCCACATCCAGCCGGGGCGTGTCATAAGACGTGCCGGCATCGGAAAATTCCGGCGTGTCACTACCGTCCGGCAAATCGCCGGGAAACACCGCCCAGTCGACATAGTCCTCCAGGACAGTGCCGCCCGGCTGCAGCACCGCCACGGCCTGCAAGCGGGTCTCGGGCGCCTCGGCCGCGCCATTGCCGGGGCTTGCGCCCTCACCGCCGCAGCCGGCAAGCAGTGTCGCGCCGAGGCCTGCCATGAGAAGTTTCATCGGATTTCGCATGTCCACCCTCTCCCTGATCCTCAATATGCAAGCCTAAACGCGCGCGCTTCGCAAGGTCAAAGCCGGCGGGATTTCCTGTCAGAACGTCGCGCGCA
>JAAANZ010000107.1 GCA_009909065.1 Alphaproteobacteria bacterium
GAAGGCAATCAATGCGACCTCCATGTGCCGGCCATAAATATCCTCATCGAAATCGAAAAGGAATGTCTCCAGGAGGGCATCGCGAAGCCCCGTGGTCGGTGTCCGTCCGAAATTGGCCACGCCCGGGCGCCAATCGCTCTCGCCATCGAGGCGGGCCATCACCGCATAGACGCCATGGCGCGGATGGATCAGATCCTGGAGGTAGATATTGGCCGTCGGGAAGCCGATGGTTCGCCCGCGCTTCTCACCGCCATCGACCGGCCCATCCGCCACCCAGGCATGGCCCAGCATTTCGGCCGCGCGCCCCGGCTCGCCGGACTGCAGGGCCTGGCGGATCGCAGTGGAAGAGGCCTTGTCGCCCAGATCTTCGACCTTCTCGACTATCGTCACCCCGAAGCCGAGCGCCCGGCCGAGCGAGGCAAGACGCGGCGCATCGCCCATCCGGCTGCGCCCGAAGCGGAAATCGAAGCCGACCGCGACATGCGCCGCGCCGAGGCCGTCGGCCAGAACGTCGCGGGCGAAGGCCTCATCTGTCATGCGGGCCATGTCACTGTTGAAAGGCAGTTCGAAGACCGCCTCGGCGCCCGCGGCGAGAAGCTTCCGGTTGCGATGCTCGGGCCTGAGGATCCGGAAGGGCGGGTCTTCGGGCCGGAAGAAGGCACGCGGCGGCGGCTCGAAAGTGGCCACGCCCAGCGGCGCATCGACCTGGCGCGCCGCCTCGATCACCGCCATGTGCCCGGCATGCAGGCCGTCGAAATTGCCAAGGGCGATGGCATGGCCTTTCGCGTCCCCGGGCAGCTGGCGATAATCGGCGAAAACGGGCATTCCGGCCCCGCCTAGCTCTGTGTCTCGGCGCTCGGCGCCACCACGCTGGCTTCGCCGGTGATCACCGGTTTGCCCTCGACCGAGCAGGAGACTTTCAGCGTCACCCTGTGGCCCTTGTCCTGCTTGTCCGTGACTTCGGCGCGCACGATCACGGTCGAACCGATGAAGACCGGCCGGCGGAACCGCATTGACAGGTGAGTGAAGATCGCGCCGGGGCCGGGAAGATTGTTGCCGAGGATGCCGGAGATATAGCTCGCCGTCAGCGCGCCGTGCGCAATGCGCTCGCCGAACACGGTCGTCCTGGCAAATTCCTCGTCCATGTGCAGCGGGTTGTGGTCACCCGAGACATCCGCAAAGGCCTGGATATCGCTTTCCTCGATCACATGCTCGGTCTCGTGATACATGCCGATCTCGAGGTCTTCGTATTTATAGCCCTGCGGCTCAGTCATGTCCTGGGTCCGTTCGCTGGTGTTTTTTTCCCGCGCGTGTTTAGCGCGAGGGTGCGCCCGACCGCAACGCCTACCATTTCAGCATCGGCATCGCGTAGGTCGCGCTGACGCCGCTGGCCCCCAGCAGGCCTTCGATTTCGTCGGCGAAATCCCCGCCGCCATATTGCGCCAGCCCGGTGCCGACATAAAGACAGTCCAGACCCTCGCGGTTGGCGCCGCGAATATCGGTCACCGGCCCGTCGCCTATGGCAAGTATGCGTGAGCGCTCCGGCATTCCGCCCAGCGCGGCGAGCCTGTCGAGGGCGAGGCGATAGATCGCCGCGTGCGGCTTGCCGGGATAGACGACCTTCCCGCCAAGCTCCTCATAGATCGCCGCCAGCGCCCCGGCGCACCAGCCCAGCCGGTCGCCGACACGCACCTGAATGTCCGGATTGGCGCAGACCATGGTGAGGCCGGCCGCGACCATCTCTTCCATTTGCGCGCGATAATCCTCGGGATCATCCTCGAACTGGTCGCGCAGGCCGATGCAGAGCACGAGATCAGCCTGCGCCGAGCGCTCGATTCGGAGCCCGAGCCCCTCATAGAGAAACCGGTCATGTTCGAGCCCGCCATCAGCGGCAAAAATCCAGACTGATGAGGGCTGGCGCCGAACGAGTTCATTTCGGGTGGCATCGCCTGAGGTTGCACAATCGTCGAAGATGTCGCGCGGAACGCCGACCCGGTCGAACACGGCCGTCACCCGCGCGGTCGGGACCGGCGCATTGGTGATCAGCACGACCTTCCCGCCCTGCGCGCGATAGCGCTGCAGCGCCTCGCAGCTCTCGGCAAAGGCGCCGCGGCCATTATGCACCACGCCCCAGACATCGCACAGAATGGCGTCATAGCGCTCGGCGAGCTCGGCGAGGCCGGCAGGCAGGATCGGTGTCGTCATGGCGGTCATCTAGGCCAGAGCGGGCGCAAAGGAAACACCGGATGCGGTATTCCCGCTCCGCGCTCGCCCGCGGCCAGCCTGTTGCCGCCACTTCGCCAGTGCCGGGGGATATGGTATCGCGCAGCCATGCACTGGTTCCCCCCTTCCAGCGGGCGAAGGACCCCCTCTTTCCTTCAGGAGGATCCGCCTGCCGACAGCCCGGCGCGCGAGACCCGCGATGTCACCGAAGCGCTGACCGACACAGCCGAATCGGCCACGACAGCGGCCAGCGAGTTTGCCCGTTGGCTTCGCTCGGGCTCGCGCGAAGCCCTCATGGCGATGGCCATCACGATTGCCGTGATCCTCCTGCTGTTCTTGCTCAAATGGGCGCTGACCCGGCTCGCCGCGCGCCTGCCGCGCAAGGACGAAGTCTCGCTTTCGGAGATTTTCGGACGGATCGTGTCGCGCTTCCGGGGCTATTTCATATTTTCCATCGCCCTGGCGGTCACCGATTCGATGATGTCCCTGCCGGACAATGTGTCGGCCTTCATCAGCGTGCTGCTCGTGCTCACAGGCGTCCTGCAGGTCGCCGAATGGGTCCAGGAGGCGGCGATCTCGACCGTCAAGCGGAATGTGCGTCGCTCGGCCAGCGATGCCTCGACGCTCGCTTCGGCGGTCAACATCATCAAATGGTTCGTCTCGGTCGCCATCTGGTCGGTTGCCCTGCTCCTGATCCTCGACAATGTCGGCGCCGACGTGACCACGCTGATCGCCGGCCTCGGCATTGGCGGCATCGCGGTCGGCCTGGCCGCGCAGGGCATGTTCCGCGACCTGTTCAGCTCCCTGTCGATCATTTTCGACAAGCCCTTCCAGGTCGGCGACACGATCCGTTATGGCGACACATGGGGCACGGTCGAGGATATCGGACTGAAGACCACGCGCATCCGCGAGCGCCATGGCGAACAGGTCGTGATGAACAACACGCTCTTGCTCGAGCATGAAATCCACAACATGAAACGCATGGCCCGCCGGCGGATCGAGCTGACTTTCGGCGTGATCTACCAGACACCGCCCGACAAGGCCGAGACCATACCCGATATCGTTGCCGAAACGGTCAGGGCCATCCAGGGCGCCGAATATGTCTATTGCGCGATGACCGGCTATGGCAGCAGTTCCCTTGACTATGAGCTGGTCTTCTATGCGCTGAACCCGGACTACAACCGCTCCCAGACCCTGAAATCGCGCGTCCTGCTGGCGATTTTTCGACGGTTCCACGAAGAGGGTATCAGCTTCGCCTATCCCACCCGCACACTCTATGTTTCGCAGACCGAGCCGCCGGAAAACCAGCAGCGGTTCGAGATGCGACGCGCTGAGAGCGAACCGGGCCCATAGACTAACCGCGCTGCCAATTTGCTGCCGTAATCTGCTTTTAACCATGGCCAATGCGCGATGAGGGAGTTATCGGCAAAATGCAGTCCCGGCGCTGTCAGAAAGGTCAGCGCGCTGGCGCCGGCCTGAATACCGGTGCGTTTCGGGACAAGTAGAGCGTATCTC
>JAAANZ010000090.1 GCA_009909065.1 Alphaproteobacteria bacterium
GGCCCGGAAAATCTCCGGCGCCGGGAAGGGAATGTGCAGGAAAAAGCCGATCGGCCCATCCCATCCGGCGCGGCGCAGGCAATCGGCCATCAACAGGAAATGATAGTCATGCACCCAGACCGAGTCGCCGGGCTGCAATCGGTCGGCCACCAGGTTCGCGATGCGCTGATTGACGCTGGCATAGGTCTCGAAGGCCTCGCTGTCGAACTTTGCAAGGTCGATCCGGTAGTGAAAGACCGGCCAGAGGACCGAGTTGGCATAGCCGAGATAGTATCCGTCCAGCTCCTCTTGTGTCAGATCGGTCAGGAGGAATTCAACGCCCTCATCCTTGAATACCGTCGCGCCGCGCGGGGGTGTCTCGCTGACATCTCCGCTCCAGCCCGCCCAGACCCCGCCGGTCGATTTCAGCGACTCCCAGACCGCCACGGCGAGCCCGCCCGCCCGCGAGGAGGGATCGGCGGCGGTCCGGTTCGAGATCGCGATAAGCCTGCTCATGCGCTGTCGCCTCATGGGTGAATTGGCCGGGCTTCCCCGACAGCCCGCATTAGGCTGCCCGCTGGCCTGCCGCGTGTCCAGCCTGTAAGGCTGGGTTGCAGGACACACTCTGGGGTAAACTTCATGGCGCAGGCTTGTTTCCATTGCAGCCGGTGCTTCGCGATTTTCGCGCGGGAGGGCTCTCGATCATGCTCATGACCCTGGCCAAGGCACTCGTCACCGCGGCGTTCATCGTGCTCGTTTCGGAAATCGCCAAGCGTTCGACTCTGGCCGCGGCCATTCTCGTTGCCCTGCCGCTCGCCACGATGATGACGGTCGGGCTGACCTATCTGGACACGCGCGATGCCGAGCTTTCGACCCGCTTTGCCACGACGACCTTTTTCCTGATCTGGCCGGGCCTTTTATTCTTCATCACCCTGCCGACACTCCAGAAATGGGGCGCGCATTTCTGGCTGGCCTATGGCGTGTCGGTGTTCCTGGCAGTGGCGGGCTATACCGCCACCATACTGATCCTGCGGCGTATCGGGATCACGCTCTGAGGGCCGGGGTCAGACCACCATCCTGTCGAGCCGGGCACCGATGATCTCTTCGGCCTCGACGACAATCCGGTCAATGAGTTCCTTCACGGTCGGTATATCATCGATCAGGCCCTGGACCTGTCCGGCCGACCAGATGCCGCCATCCGGATCGCCCTCTTCCATCGCCTTGCGCCCGCGCACACCGGCCACGAGATGCTGGATATCCTCGAATTTCGCCCCGCCCTGGGCCTCGATCTCGACCACCTCGCTGCTGACCTCATTCTTCATCACCCGCGCGGTGTTGTGCAGCGTGCGGAAGATCAGCTTGGTCGCGCGTTCGTCATTCTCGACCATCTGGCGCTTGAAATTCTCGTGGATCGGGGCCTCCTGGGTGACGCAGAAACGCGTGCCCATATTGATGCCGTCCGCGCCCAGCGCGAGCGCCGCGACCAGGCCACGGGCATCGCCGAACCCGCCCGAAGCGATCATCGGGATTTTCACCTTGCTGGCGGCGGCCGGGATCAGGATCAGGCCCGGAATGTCATCCTCGCCGGGATGGCCCGCGCATTCGAACCCGTCGATCGAGATGGCATCGACCCCCATGCGCTCGGCCGACAGCGCGTGGCGCACGGCGGTGCATTTATGGATCACCTTGATGCCGTGTTTGCGGAAATCATCGACATGCTCCTGCGGCTTGTAGCCGGCGGTCTCGACGATCCCGATTCCCCCCTCGATGATCGCCTGGCGATATTCCGCATAAGGCGGCGGCTTGATCGCCGGCAGGATGGTCAGGTTCACGCCGAACGGCTTGTCCGTCATTTCCTTCGTGCGGGCGATTTCCCGGGCCAGGTCTTCCGGCGTCGGCTGGGTCAGGGCTGTCAGGAAGCCCAGCGCGCCGGCATTGGCGACCGGCGCGACCATCTCGGCATAACCGACCCATTGCATACCGCCCTGAACGATCGGATGGTCGAAACCGAATTCCTCGGTGAAACGTGTCTTGATGGCCATGTCGTGTCCTTCCCTGCCGGTGAGGTTTGCGTCTTTGCGGCAAGGTTTCCTGCCTGCCCTATGGTCAGGCAAGACGTATTGGGTCGCTCACGGCGCAGCCACCGCTTTACCGGGCCATCCGGCCCGGGCGAGCCAGCGCGCCTGCGTGCGCCGTGAGCGCCAGGGAAAGGACCGTGGCAGGCCGAGGCGCGCCGAGGCCTGCGCGGCCGGGCTTTTCAGGTCGGGCACCCGGTCGGCGATCCGCGCCATGGCCTTCACCGTTGAGCGCCCGCGAGGCGAGAGATCAAAGGCGCGGCCGAGTTCGAGACGCTCGCGTACCTCGCCCGGCAGGATATCCACGGCGGCATTCACCAATGCGCTGTGCAGGCCCCTGGGAACCGCGGGCGCGGCGCGCCCCGAGGCCATGATGGACAGGAATTGCGTGTTAATATCATGCGGCTCGAAGCGTGGCAGGAGCCGGTCCAGCATGGCGTTGAAATCGGGGTGCGAGCCGATCGGGTTTGGTGCGCCGTAAAGGCGGGCCACGGCCTGGCCTTCAGCGAAGAAGTCCGATTGCGCGTCATCCGCGAGCGGGGCGGCAAACCTGTCATAGGCGGTCACGAAGCCATAGGCCGCTGTCGCACTGACCCAGTCGAGCAGTTCAGGGTCCAGCGCGTGATAGCGCTCGCCGCCGGGCGTGACGCCGGCGACATTCGCATGCATGTGGGTGACGCCGCGGATTATCCGGCGCGCGGCGCTTTGCGGCCCGAAGACGCCGACCATGGCCGCAATGCCGGTTCGCGCGGAGCGGCCGACCGGATCGGTCCGGAAAGTCGAGTGGTCCCAGACGCCCGAACGGATTCGCGGATCGGCGAATTCGAGCAGAACGGCCGCCACACCGCCAATCGCCAGCGCCACGGGGTTCTTGAAGACCTGCCAGGAAACCGACCCGGGCGCAGCAAAGCCCGGCTCGCCCGGCGGCTCGGTATAATCGACGGCCCAGCCGAGATAGGTTTTCGGTGCCGGGATGAGCGCGCTCGTGACCATGCCGGCAATCTAGGGCTTGGAGGTCACACGGCGCAAGCAGGCGCCCCTCACCTGTCATGGCGCCGAGGGCGGGCTCAGCGGGCGGGTTCGCGGATCGAGACCAGATAGGCAAGGAGGGCATCGGTGCCGCGCGTGCCGAAATCGAAATCCGGCATGTCGGCATGGCCGACATGGATATGCTCGCGGAAATCCTGGGCCAGGGCTTCCGGCGCATAGTCATCGAGCACATGGCGCAGGGGCGGGGCATCGGTGCGCGGGCTCTCGCCGGTCTTTGCGATGGCGTGACAGCCGGCGCATTGCGCTTCGGCGATCGCGCGGCCATCCGCAATGAGACCGGCATCGGCCGGGATGCCGACAGGCTCGCCATTGTCTGTTGTCGCGCGCTCCTGTGAACAGGCGGCCACCCCCATGACCAGGCAGGCCGCCATCAGGCGCGCTGAATTTCGCCGGAACCGTCTCATGGCGTGAAAATCGCAGCATTCAGCGGCCGGGGCAAGCGCTTCGTGATCCGGCGGGCCAGCTTGACGCGCGGAGCCGGCCAGGCAAAGCGAACTCCCGTATCAGCCCAGACCCGAATTCGCGTTTTCGACGTATTGAGACGCTATTCTGGCGGATATTTCGCACCAGACGAGAAACGCATTAATCGCGAAGCTCATGTGCATTAGGGCTCTCCAGTAAA
>JAAANZ010000040.1 GCA_009909065.1 Alphaproteobacteria bacterium
CGGCTGCGGCCTTGACGAAATCCTCATGCACATAGCCGCTGGAGGCGGTCGGGTCCTGCTCCAGGGTCGAGGGCAGGCGATGTTCGACGATCCCGAGGATACCGCCCGGCCTGAGGGCCTCGAATGCGTCGGCATAGAACTTGTCGGCATAGCCCCCGCTCATCCAGTTGTGCAGGTTCCGGAATGTCAGAACGAGATCAGCGCGGCCGGGAGCGGCCAGTTCACCGGATTGTCCGGAGAAGGCCGAGAACGCGATATTCCCGTAGAGCGCTTCATCGGAAAAGGCCTCGCGAAAGGCCTCGTTACGCTCTGCAATGCGTTCGGCGCGTTCGCCCTCATAAGCGTCGCCGTCCCAGCCCGCCGCAATCAGCTGTCCGCCACCGGCGGCGAGATAGGGGGCCAGAATCTGCGTATACCAGCCGCTGCCCGGCCACATCTCGACAATTGTGGCATCCGGCGAAACGCCCAGAAAATCCAGCGTCTCGGCGGGGTTGCGAAACACGTCGCGCCTGCGCTGCTCCGCGCTGCGCCAATCGCCATTGATGGCCCATGCCAGCGTGCCCGGCTCCGGCGCCGCCGCGCTTTCAGCCGGCCTTGCCGGCGCTGCATCGCTCGCCGGATCGCGATCGACATCCTGCGCGGCCGGCGAGACTGTCGCCTGATCCTCGGAGGACGGCGCACAGGCCGCGATGGCAAGCCCCGCCAGGGTCGTCAAACCGATCCGTTTCAATTGCATTCGTGCACTCCTTCGCACGTCTTGAACTCCATTCGCGCGTCCACAAATATCAGGCATGACAGCGCCGCCAAGCGGGTTGTCATCGGTTTGGGTCGCAGTGCCACACGGGCTGGCGATCGCGAACCGTTCATCTGAACCTGCCGGCGCTCATGCCGGCGCAGTTGCTTGACCAGAGAGGACTGTAACCCATGAACACGATCGATCTTTCCCCCCTTTACCGCACAATGGTCGGCTTCGACCGGCTGGCGAACATGATGGATACCGCTTCGCGGCTCGACGGGACGCAGGGTTACCCGCCCTACAACATCGAGCGCGTGGGTGAAGACCAGTTCGCGATCGAGATCGCGGTGGCCGGCTTTGCCGAGGACGATCTCGATATCGAGCTGAAGGAAGCGCTTCTCACGGTCGCCGGCAAGAAGGCGCCGGAAGATGGTGGCGAAGAGCGCGAATTCCTCCATCGCGGCATCGCCCAGCGTGGTTTCATCCGCCGTTTCCAACTGGCCGATCATGTCATCGTGACCGGGGCGGAACTGGAGAACGGGCTGCTGCGCATCGAACTGAAGCGCGAATTGCCCGAAGCCATGAAGCCGCGCAAGATCGAGATCGGCCAGACGAGTGAGCAGGAAGGCCCGAAACTGATATCGGGCGCCAAGGGCTCAGCGGCGTAAGACCACCTGCATACTTGCGCGAGTGGAACGGCGCCCCGCTACGGGGCGCCGTTTTTGTCGTGACCGCAGGGCCGTCCGACAGGATTACCGGTTTCGCCGCAATCCATACCGGCGGAGCTGGTCACAGGCATAGTCATTCTCGGCAAGACAGGCCTTTCGCAGGATCTCGGCGCCCCTGTTGCGCTGTTTCGGCCCGCCAAAGCCGGCCACAAGCATATTGCCGAAGCCTGCGCAGGCGCTGACATCGTCAAGATCGCAGCCCTTTTCATACAATCGCCGTGCGCGCGGATAGTCCTGCTCCAGCCCCTGGCCCTGAAAGACCAGGTAAGCCAGCCGATGACAGGCATAGGCCTCGCCGCCATCGCAGGCGCGCGAATAAGCCCTGTCTGCGGCCTGGTAGTCCTGCAGCCCGCCAAGTCCTTGGCGATACAGGTCGCCAAGCCTGGCGCAGGCCGCGGCCTCTCCCGCGTCACAATCGCTCCTGAAATGGTCTCTGGCCTCACCATAATCCCCTCGCTCGAACGCCGCGTCGCCCTCGCTGGCCGCCTCGGGGCCTATAACCTGTGCGAATGCCGTCGGCGCCGCTATCGCAAGCGCCATGATCGCCATCCCGACAGGCTTCAATACGTGATGAATTCCGGTCATGTCCGACATGATAGCGCAGGCGCGCCCGGCGTGCCAAAGACACACGACAGTGCCACCTGGCGCCACCTGGCGCCACCTGACGCGGGCGCCTTGACGCAGATGGCGTGATTGGCCCAATGGCGCGATGAGTGTGTTTCCGCGTTTCCTGAGGCGCCTTGATGCCAGCCCGGCGCGCGCTGTCTGGGTGTCGGCCCTGCTCTTTGCCCTGGTCATCGCGATCTTCGTGACCGGCAGGACCGGCGCGATCGTGGATGTCGAGGCTCTGCGCGCCAGCATGGACCGGCTTGCCGACGGCCCCTGGGGCCTGCCGGCCCTGATCGCGGTCTTCTGTGTCTGCGCCTTTGTCGGCGTGCCGCAATTCGTGCTGATCGGACTGTCCGTCTTTGCCTTCGGCCCGCTGACCGGCTTTGCCTTCGCCTGGGTGGCCACGATGGTCAGCGGTGCGCTGAATTTCTGGATCGGGCGACTGGTGGGCGAAGACGCCGTTCGACGCCATGGGGGCCAGTTCGTCAATCGGCTGTCGGCCTTTATCGGGCGCAACGCCGTGGCCGCAAGCGCGATTGTGCGAAATGTCCCGACCGGTCCGTTCCTGCTGGTGAACATGGTTTTCGGCGTCAGCCATGCGCGCTTCACGCATTACCTCGCCGGGATGGGGATCGGCATCCTGCCCAAGATCGCTCTCGTCGCCTTTGCGGGCACATCCATCATGTCGGCCTTTGAGGGCCAGCCCCTGTTGGCCAGTGGCGCGGCGCTCCTGGCCCTGGCAATCTGGCTCGCACTGGTCCTGTATGCACGCGGACGCCTGCGCGCAGAACGGCAAGATTTACCAGAAACCGGCCCAGTCGAGATTGACACGGCCGCGGAAACACGTAATTAGGCGTTCATGAGGAATAATTTTCCCCTCCTGCTTCTTACCGGCCCCTGGCCGGAGCCTGGTCGACCCGTTTAGGGTCGGCGCGCGGCCAGGGGATGACAGCGCTGACACCTCCAAGCAATCCCAGGCCGCACAGATGACCGACACACTGCCCCAGATCCGGATATTCGACACCACCTTGCGCGACGGCGAGCAAAGCCCCGGCGCGTCCATGACCCATCGCGAGAAGCTGGAAATTGCCGGCCTGCTCGAAGAAATGGGCGTCGACGTGATTGAGGCAGGCTTTCCGGCCGCCTCGCAAGGGGATTTCGAAGCGGTCAGCGAAATTGCCCGCCAGTCGAAATCGGCGATCATCTGCGGCCTCGCGCGCTCCAGCGAGAGCGATATCGCGCGTGCGGGCGCAGCCGTGCGGCTGGCGGCGCGACCGCGGATCCATACTTTCATTTCGACAAGCCCCGTTCACATGAAGCACAAGCTGAAAATGGGGCCGAACGCCGTGCTGGAAGCGGTGGGCCGTTCTGTTGGGCAGGCTCGCAACCTTGTCGATGATGTCGAGTGGAGCGCCGAGGACGCCACGCGCACCGAGTTCGATTTCCTCTGCAAGACCATAGATGCGGCGATCACCGCGGGGGCGACCACGATCAATGTGCCCGACACGGTCGGGTATTCCCACCCGCAGGAGTATGGCGCGCTGATCCGGGCCCTGATCGAGGCGATTCCCGACAGTGACAAGGTGACCTGGTCGACCCATTGCCACAATGATCTCGGCCTGGCGGTGGCCAATTCCCTGGCCGGTGTTTCCAATGGCGCGCGCCAGGTGGAGTGTACGATCAACGGGCTTGGCGAGCGCGCCGGAAATGCAGCGCTCGAAGAGGTGGTCATGGCTATGCGCGTGCGTCCCGACACGCTGGCCTATCGCACCGGGATCGACACGACCGGCCTGCACCGGGCCAGCCAGATGGTCTCGCGGGTCACGGGTTTTCCGATCCAGTTCAACAAGGCGATTGTCGGAAAGAATGCCTTCGCCCATGAAAGCGGCATCCACCAGGACGGTATGCTGAAGAACACACAGACCTATGAGATCATGCGGCCGGAAGATGTCGGCGTGTCGGACTCCAATCTGGTGATGGGCAAGCATTCCGGACGCCACGCCTTCCGCGACAAGCTCGCATCGCTGGGTTATGAACTGGATCCGGACGCGTTGAACGACGCCTTCCGGCGCTTCAAGGCGCTCGCCGATGCCAAGAAACAGGTCTTCGATGATGACCTTGTCGCGATCGTCGATGAGCAGCTCTCGGCCGAGGGGGAACGCATCCTCCTCAAGCGCCTGCATATCGTGGCCGGCACGGACGGGCCGCAAACGGCAAGTATCGAGGTGGAGATCGACGGCGCGTCACACACGGCTGAAGCCAGTGGCAATGGCCCCGTCGATGCCGTGTTCAAGGCGATCCGGGCCGTGGCCCCGCATGACGGCAAGCTCGATCTCTACCAGGTCCACACGGTCACCGGCGGCACCGACGCCCAGGCCGATGTCTCGGTCAGGCTCAATGGCGAAGGCATCATGGCGGTCGGGCGGAGCCACGATGTCGATACGCTCGTGGCCAGTGCCCAGGCCTATATCCACGCCCTGAACAAGCTCGAGGCGCGCCGACGCAAGCGCATGGCGGCGTGAAACGGCTTTCCGCCGGCGGTCTTCATGGCCTCGGCGCGGCCTGCCAGGAGGGCCCACGCCTGACGGGCACGCTCATCCATGCCCCGTCAGCCGCCACAGGACTCGCGGATGATGAGATCGGTCGGAATCCGTTCCGAGGGGCTCGTGCGTCCCTGCGCGTCCAGCAGTTTCGAGACCAGCATCCGTCCGGCCCGCACGGTATCCTGGGAGACGGTCGTCAGCGAGGGACGGGCCAGGCGCGCGAAGCTGACATTGTCATAACCCACCACGGAGACGTCTTCGGGAACCTTCCGGCCGGCGCGTAACAGCGCCCGGACCGCGCCGAGCGCAACGAGGTCGCTGGCGGCCACGACACCGTCGAATTCCAGCCCGTTGGCCATGGCGCCGGTAATCGCCGCCTCGGCCGACTCGACTTCGAAAAAGGCCGGCACGAACAGCTGGGGGTCGGGAACCAGGCCATGACGCTCCAGCCCCTGAAGATAGCCGCGATAGCGCTGCATCGCCTCGGGAGCCTCGGTGTCGCCGAGGAACAGGATCCGCTCGCGCCCGAGCCGGGCCAGGTGTGACGTCGCACGCCGCCCGCCGGCCGGATTGTCACTGCCAATCGAGCAATAGGCCTGTTCGGGCAATTCGGCGCCCCAGACGACAAACCGGGTTTCCACCCCCGCAAGCCGGTTGAATTCGGGATGCAGCGAGCTTTGCCCGATAAAGACTACGCCTTCGGCCCGGCTGGTCGACATGGCAAAGGACAGGTCCTCGAAATTGGATGGAGCCATATGGCTCATCAGGAGGTCACAGCCGCGCTCACGCGCCGCCGATGCGATGTCCGACAGGAGCTGGAAGAAGAATGGATCGCTTTCATTGCCTTCACGCGCCTGCGGCGGGGGGACGACCACGGCGATCGTTCCCTCGGCGCCGCCGGGCCCGGCCGGCATGTGGCGACGGAAGGGATAATCATGCTCGCGGGCGAGCTGCCAGATCAGCTCTTTGGTGCGCCGATTGACAGCCGGACTGTCATTCAGGGCGCGCGACACGGTCGAGATCGAGACCCCCGCCTTTCGGGCAATGTCCTCCAGGCGGGTGGCTTTGCGCGGGTTCGTCGCTTGACCGTCCATGTTCGTGCCCCTGCAGATGCTCCGGGCCTAGCGCCCCGAGATGTCGGCCCAATAGCCCGTCCAGGGCGCCAGCCGCCCGGGGATCGCGCCGTCGTTCACGCGTCCGTCCTGATCGGCCAGCCGGCGGCCGCCGCCGGCCACGCCTGGCTGCCAGTCTACAGCGGCGTCGCCAAGATTGAAGACGCAAAGCACGTTCTGGTCTCCATGCCTGCGTTCGAAGGCAAGAATGTCGCTCGGCGCCGCGATCATTTCGATCTGCCCCAGCCTGAGCGCGTCTGACTGCCCGCGCAGCGCGACCAGCTCACGCGTGACCGAAAGGCAGCTCCGCGCAGACGCCTCCTGGCGATCCACGGCATAGGCATGATGCCCCGGATCGACGGGCAGCCAGGCAGCGTGCGCGGAAAAGCCGGCATGGGGCTCGCCAGCCGCCCAGGGCATGGGCGTGCGCGCCCCGTCGCGACCGAGTGTGCGCGGCCAGTTGGCGATCGCCTCGGGATCCTTGAGATGCTCGAACGCCACCTCGGCCTGGGGCAGGCCCAGCTCCTCGCCCTGATAGATGAAGGCATTGCCGCGAAGCGCCAGCATCAGCAGCATGAGGAGGCGCGAGACCTGCGCGCGGTCATGGCGCCCGGCCCAGCGCGAGACCGCGCGCGGCGCATCATGATTGGAAAAGGCCCAGGATGGCCACCCTTCATCCGGCGCATCCGACCAGTGGGCAAGCGCCTCGCGCACCGTCTGCGGCCTTATCTCCTCGGCATAGAGAAAATCGAAGCTGTAAGCGGAATTCAGGCGCGACTGGCCGGCGGTAAAGGATTTCATCTCATCGACAGGGTCGGGGCCGCCGACCTCGGCCACAGTAAAGATCTCGCCATATCCGTCGAGCAGCGCACGCAGGCGCTCGAGGAAGGCGGGAATTTCCGGCTGGGACTGATTGTGGACATGCGCCTGCATGTCGAAGGGCCGCGTGACATCTTCCATCGCCACGCCCGAGGGCGGATTGTCGCGCAACTGACGATCATGCATGGCGAAATTGATCGCGTCGAGCCGGAAACCGTCCACGCCCCTGTCCAGCCAGAAACGGGCCGTTTCGAGCAACGCTTCCTGAACCTCCGGATTATGCAGGTTCAGGTCGGGCTGGCAGCTCAGGAAATTGTGCAGATAGTATTGCTGGCGGCGCGCGTCCCAGGTCCAGGACGGGCCGCCGAAGACCGACTGCCAGTTGGAGGGGGGCGAGCCATCGGGCCTGGCGTCCGCCCAGACATACCAGTCGGCCTTTCGGTTGTCGCGGTTGGAGCGACTTTCGCGAAACCAGTCATGCTCGTCGGATGTGTGAGAATAGACCTGATCGATGATCAGTTTGAGGCCAAGCCGGTGCGCCTTTGCAACGAGACGGTCGAAATCCTCGAGCGTTCCGAAGATCGGGTCCACCGCGCAATAATCGGCCACGTCATAGCCATAATCGCGCATCGGCGACTTGAAGAAGGGTGACAGCCACACCCCGTCAACGCCCAGCGAGGCAACATGGTCAAGCCTCTCCAGGATGCCGGCCAAGTCTCCGATACCGTCACCCGCGGTGTCGCGAAAGCTTCGCGGATAGATCTGGTAGAAGACCGCGCCCTTCCACCACGGCGCGGGGCGCATCCGGGGGCTGCCGCGATCGCCGGATTTCGCGATAGCATTGAAGGCGTCAGCCATTCGTCTTGTCCTCCAGATCGGCGCGGCAGACCAGAGCGGACAGGGCGGGAACCCTCAGCGCCAGGTGAGCCGGCGCCGCCGCCCCGGGAGCACAGTCACCATAAACGTCTTCCCAGACGCCCGCGCGCCCGTCAGTGGCGATATTGATGTCCCGCGCCCGCGTTTCGGCGTTGAAGGCGATCACATATTCCGCCAGATCGCCCGGCGTGAACCGGGACATGACAATGAGGCCGCCATCCTCATCGGAATGGCGCACCACCTGGCGGCCGCGGCGAAGGGCCGGATGCGCCTTCCGGACAGCGGCCATTTCGGCGATGGCGCGATAGAGGGGATGAGAGGTGTCGAAATTGCGTTCCGCCGTCGTGGCGTCCGTCCCGACCAGGTCATTGTCATTGTAATCCGGCACACGGCTTTCGAACATGTTTTCCCGCGCGCCGCGGTCCCCACCATCGGAGACGAAACCCTGTTCGTCGCCATAATAGATCGTCGGTACGCCGCGTGAGAACATCATCATGGCATGGGCCAGCTTCAGCCGGTCCAGCATCTCGCCATCGCTCATGTCCGGATCGGCTTCCCGCAGGAAGCCCGCCAGCCGGCCCATATCGTGATTACCGAGAAATGTCGGCAGGCGGCGTCCCTGCCGGGCGCTGGGCGCATAGACCCTGTCGATCTCGAACAGTCGCTCCATGCGCCGTGTCGGCGCCCCCTCTGCCACGATTTCGCGCACGACACCCTGGAACGGAAAGTCGAGCACGGTCGGCAGATCATCGACGTGGGTGAACCTGGCGAGCTGGCCGGGATCGAATTCATAGACCTCGCCGAATATATGGAAATGCTCGATGCCTTCCTTGCGCGCATGGGCCTCGATGGCCGGCACGAAGGCCTGCCAGAACTCAGGATTGACATGCTTGACCGTATCGATCCGGAACCCGTCGACGCGGAAATCGGTGATCCACTGCTTGTAGATCTCGATCATCCCGTCGACCACGGCCGGGCTCGCCGTCATCAGGTCATCGAGGCCCGCAAAATCGCCATAAAGCGAGTTCTCGCCCTTCCAGCGTGTGTGGCCGCGATTGTGATAATGCATCGGCTCGTTCAGCCAGGCCGGGTTCTTCACGTCCCGCTCATCGTCCGGGACGAAAACGCTGTAGGCATAGTCGCTCGATGTGAGCTGCGCGAAATTCTCCCGAGTATGGTGGCGCGGATCGTCGCCGAGAAAGCCGGAATTGATGGCCGGCCCATCGGGCCCGCCGCGCGTCGTCCAGGGATAATCACCCTTGGAACGATAGGGACAGTTTCCGGTTTCGCGAAGCGCCGCCGGCGCCTGCGGCCCGTGGCATTCGGCATATTTGATGATGTCGGCGGTGTGGTTGGTGATGATGTCCATGTAGACTTTCATGCCCCGCGCATGGGCGGCCTCGACAAGCGCGCGGAAATCCTCTCGCGTGCCGAGATGCGGATCGACATTCATGAAATCGGTGATCCAGTAGCCATGATAAGCCGCCGACTCCAGGCCCGGCGGCCCCTGGACAGGCTTGTTCTCGAATATCGGCGTCAGCCAGATCGCGCTCACACCAAGGCCTTGTATATAGTCGAGCTGCGAGATCAGACCCTTCAGGTCGCCGCCATGATAGAAGCCATTGTCGGTCGGATCGAAACCATGGTCGAGCCGGGTGCCCTCAAGGCCGCCGCGATCATTGGCCGGATCCCCATTCTCGAAACGGTCAGGCATGACGAAATAGATGATTTCGTCTTCGGGCGCGCGTGCGGCGTCAGAAACCCGGTCGGGCTGGGCCGGGCCGGCCACCGCGCACCCCACCAGAACGCCAAGCCCCGAAAGGGCAGCCACCATCCGGCCGGCTCTTTGAAACAGCGGCATCATTTTCCTCCTGTTCACGGGCCGCTCCGATACGACCTTCGCAAATTATTGCATTGCCGGCCTTCAAGCATGAGCCCGGCGAGACTGCAACGCAATTACCAAAAAAACACGGCAGAATTGGGAATATCGCACAAATCCTGTCCAGGCCCGCCACTCGTTCATGCATGAGCACCCGCGGCAATTCGGCTTGACTTGCACAAAATTGCAATACAAGCATTCCCTAAAGACCCATGATGGGAGGAGTCGCGATGCCGGGTTGGACAAGCATTGTCAGGTTTTTCATGCTGGCCATGACATTCATGGCGATGGGCCCTCTCGACACGACGGGGCCAGCCGCTCAGTCAGGCGATGATCCGGCCGGGCTGGATTCCCTTCAGGCCACCTCTCCCGATGGCCGGCTGCGGATTACCCTCTCCACGCCCGCTGGCCAGCCGACTTATCGCGCCAGCCTTGACGGCCGGGAGGTCATCGGCGAATCGCGTCTCGGCCTTCGCTTTTCAGAAGGCGCCGATCTTGACACCGGCTTTGCCCTGTCCGGCGTCGAGCGGGCCAGTGGCGAGGAGACATGGACCCAGCCATGGGGTGAGCGCCGACATGTGCGCGACCATCACAATGAGGTGGTGGCGAGCTTTCGCTCCGTTTCCGGCCCCGACAGGTCGTTCCGCCTGCGCGTTCGCGTTTTCGATGACGGCTTCGGTTTCCGTTATGAGATTCCGGATACCGGTGAGCGCGCCATTGTCGACGAGATCACGGAATTTTCCGTGCCGGGAGACGCCACCGCCTGGTGGACACCCGCCGGAGAGTTCAACCGTTACGAATATGTCTACCGCACGACACCCGTCAGCCGGATGGAGCGCGCGCACACGCCCTTCACGCTACGCCTTCCCGGCGATGGGCCATATCTCGCGATTCACGAGGCGGCGCTTGTCGACTATTCCGGCATGTGGCTGGACCAGAGGCGGGCCGGAAAGCTGGAAGCCGACCTCGCCCCGCGCCATGATGGTGTCAGGGTCAGGGTGGATGGCGCCTTCAACACGCCCTGGCGGGTGGTCCAGGTCGCCGGGGATGCCCCCGGGCTGGTCAATGGAAGCGACATCTATCTCAATCTCAATGCGCCTAACAGGCTGGGCAATGTCGATTATGCCCGGCCCTGCAAATATGTCGGGATCTGGTGGGGCATGCATATCAATGCCTACACCTGGGGCTCAGGCCCGGATCATGGCGCGACCAACAAGAATACGCGGCGCTATATCGATTTCGCCGCCGAGCACGGTTTCTGCGGCGTTCTGGTCGAGGGCTGGAACATCGGCTGGGATGGTGACTGGTTCAGCAATGGCGACCTGTTCCGCTTTGCCGAATCCTATCCCGATTTCGACCTGCCGGCGCTCGCCGATTATGCCCGCGAGCGCGGAGTGAGGCTCATCGGCCATCACGAGACGTCGGGAAACATCTCCAATTACGAAGACCAGATCGACGAAGCCTTCGACCTGTATGAACGCCATGGCGTCCGGTCGGTGAAGACGGGTTATGTCGCCGATGCCAGCGACCTGAAATTCATCGATGAAGACGGCTTTGCCAAATATACATGGCATGCCGCCCAGGAGCGCGTGCGCCATGATATTCGTGTCCTGGAAAAGGCTCATGCGCGTGGCATATCCATCAATGCTCATGAGCCTGTGAAGGATACCGGCCTGCGGCGCACCTATCCCAATGCAATGACCCGCGAGGGCGCAAGGGGCATGGAATTCAATGCCTGGGGCAGCCCGCCAAACCCGCCGGAACACACGGCCATCCTGGCCTATACGCGGCTCCTGTCGGGCCCCATGGATTTCACGCCCGGCATATTCGACCTGATGCCCCATGGGGAAGATGACGAAAATCGCGTGCCGACCACGCTTGCCAAGCAGTTGGCGCTTTATGTCGTGATCTACAGCCCGATCCAGATGGCGGCGGACCTGCCGGAGAATTACGAGGCCCGGCCCGAGCCCTTCCAGTTCATCAAGGATGTGCCGGTTGACTGGGAAGAGTCCGTCGCGCTGCAGGGCGAAGTCGGCGATTTCATCGTCATGGCCCGGAAGGACCGGGACACAGACGACTGGTATCTCGGGGCGGTGACGGACGAGGAGGCGCGCACCGTCACCGTGCCGCTCGATTTCCTCGAACAGGGCCGCAATTACACGGCCGAGATCTATCGCGACGGCGAAGACACGCACTGGAAGACCAATCCCTATCCGGTCACGATCGAGCAGCGCTCGCTCACGGCATCCGACACACTCACCCTGCCGCTGGCGGCC
Organism: Alphaproteobacteria bacterium; assembly: GCA_009909065.1. Lineage (GTDB taxonomy): Bacteria > Pseudomonadota > Alphaproteobacteria > Caulobacterales > Hyphomonadaceae > UBA5336. The sequence continues at coordinate 11,579 of JAAANZ010000040.1, forward strand.
GGAGGCGGCGCGGCAGTGCGATTCAAGCCGGCCGGGCGCGCCGGCAAATAAAGCGCTTCGTCCGCGAGCGCGTAAAAACCAGGACTTGAAGCGACGCGCTGAGTGCATCCGCAAATGCGCCGCTTCAGACACCAGACAAGCCCGTGACGGCCCGGGACAAGGGCCGCACGCAGACCGGGAGGAACCGCATGAAAAAATCCAAGCTCAGCCTGCCCCAGGTCTGGAACATGTGTTTCGGCTTTCTGGGCATCCAGATCGGCTTCGAGCTGCAGAACAACAATGTCTCGCGCATCTTCCAGACGCTCGGCGCAGAGGTGGAAAGCCTTGCCATTCTCTGGATCGCCGCGCCGCTGACGGGCCTCATCGTCCAGCCGATCGTGGGGCATTTCTCCGACAAGACATGGGGACCTCTCGGCCGGCGCCGGCCCTATTTCCTGGTCGGCGCGATATTCGCCACACTCGCACTCTTCGTCATGCCCAATTCCCCGGCCCTCTGGGTCGCGGCGGGCATGCTCTGGGTGATGGATGCCTCGCTGAATATCACGATGGAGCCCTTCCGCGCCTTTGTCGGAGACAATCTGCCCGATGAGCAGCGCACGCAGGGCTATGCCATGCAGAGCTTCTTCATCGGCATCGGGGCGGTGGCGGCCGGGGCGCTGCCATGGGTGCTGACCAACTGGTTCGGCCTGTCCAACACCGCGCCGGAGGGGATGATCCCGCTGACCGTGCATATCGCCTTCTATGCCGGCGGGGCCGCTTTGTTTCTCGCAGTGATCTGGACGGTCGTCAGTTCGCGCGAATATTCCCCCGAACAGCTCAAGGCCTTCGAGGCCGCGCGCCGCGAAGCGCTGGGCGCGGCAGATACCGATCCTCCCGCACATCCGCCGCGCCCGGCTGGCCTGTTCATTCGCGGCGGCCTGATCTGGCTGGCCATCGGAGCCGGGCTCTTTGCCTTTGTGCTGGCCGTGCGCAGCCTGGACGGCTTCCTGCCGGGTCTCGCCGGCGTGATGAAGCAGGAGCTCTATGTGCTGGCCGGCCTCATTGCATCTGTCGGGATCATCCAGCTGCTGGCCGCCTGGTTCCGCCGGTCCGGAAAGGACGGCAACGGCTTCATGGAAGTTGTCGATGACCTGTTCGACATGCCGCTGACAATGCGCCAGCTGGCCATCGTCCAGTTCTTTTCCTGGTTCGCCCTGTTTGCGATGTGGATCTATGGCACACCGGCCGTGGCGGCCTATCATTTCGGCGCCACGGATGCGGCGACGCAAGGCTACCAGGATGCCGGCGACTGGTGGAGCCTCCTGGGATCGGTGCGCAACGCAACGGCCGCGATCGCCGCACTGGCCATCATGTGGCTGGCCCACCGCATGGACCGGCGCCATTTGCACGCGATGTGCCTTGCGCTCGGCGCGATGGGCTTTGCCTCCATGTTCGCGATCCGCGAGCCCTCGCTGCTCTGGGTGTCGATGGTTCTGGTCGGCATTGCCTGGGCGGCTATCGTTTCGGTGCCCTATGCCATCCTCGCGGGCGCCGTACCGGCGGCGAAAATGGGCATCTATATGGGAATCTTCAATATTTTCATCGTGGTGCCGCAATTGCTGGCCGCCACGCTGCTCGGCCTTCTGCTCGGTGTGTTCTTTGACGGACAGGCGATCTTCGCGTTTGCCCTGGCCACCGCGGGCTTTCTGCTGGCGGCCCTGGCGGTGCTCTTCGTCAGGGATGTGCCCGAAGACGCCTCGCCCGAACCCCTGGCCGCCTGAGGAGACATGAGATGCAAGCCTCGCTGAAAGCCGCAATTGCCGCGCTCGGCCTCATGGCCGCCGCCTGTGCCAGCCCGGCGGGCATTCAGGCCCCCGCCGACACGCCCGGGCCCTATGTCCAGCTTTCGCATGCCGACTGGACGCGCGACGCTGTGATCTACCAGGTCAATACCCGCCAGTTCACGCCGCGGGGCAGTTTCGCTGCCGCAGAGGAACAGCTCCCGCGTCTTGCGCAAATGGGTGTCGATATTGTCTGGCTCATGCCGATCCATCCGATCGGTGAGGACAGGCGCAAGGGCACACTCGGCTCACCCTATTCGGTGAAGGACTATTTCGCCGTCAATCCCGAATTCGGCACGCTGGAGGAGCTGAAATCCTTCATCGACACAGCCCATGAGCTGGATATGCGGGTGATCCTCGACTGGGTCGCCAATCATACCGCCTGGGACAATCCGATCCGCACCGAGCATCCCGAATGGTTCACGCGCACGCCGGACGGGGCGATGCAGCCGCCGCCATGGACCGACTGGTCGGACACCGCCGATCTCGACTATTCCGAGCCGGGGTTGCGGCGCTACATGACCGACGCGCTTGTCTACTGGGTGCGCGAGGCCGGGATCGATGGCTACCGTGCGGATGTGGCCGGCTTCGTCCCGCTCGATTTCTGGGAGCAGGCCCGGCGCGAGCTCGAGGCTGTGAAACCGGTCTTCATGCTGGCCGAATGGGAGACACGCGACCTGCATGCGCGCGCCTTCGATGCGACTTATGCCTGGAGCTTCAAGGACGCGCTTCAGGCTGCGGCGGGTGGAGCGGGCACGGCGCCGCTGAAATCCTACCTCTTCAATCACCAGAACACCTGGCCGCGCGATGGCTATCGCCTGCTTTATACCGACAATCACGACCAGAATGCCTGGGATGGCGCGGCGCCCGAAATCTATGGCGAGGCCTATGAAGCCGCGATCGTGACAAGCTTCCTGTTTCCGGGAATCCCGACCATTTACAATGGACAGGAGGCGGGCCTATCGCGTCAGCTCGCCTTTTTCGAGAAGGACCCGATTGTCTGGCGCGAGGATCCGCTGGCCGGTCTCTTCACCCGGCTTGCCGCGCTGAAGGCTGACAATCGCGCGCTCTGGAACGGGGCCGCCGGCGGCAGGCTCAAGCCTGTGGCCAACACGGATGAGGCGCATGTCTTCTCATTCGTCCGCGAGAGCGACGGCGACAGCGTTTTCGCTGCCATAAACTTCTCGGGCGAGCCGCGCCGTGTCGGTTTCACTTCGCAGTTTCAGCGCGGAAACTGGCGCGGTGCGTTTACCGGCGAGGCCGTCGAAATCAATGCCGGGAGCCGGGTCGACCTGCCCGCCTGGGGCTGGCAAATCCTGGTGCGCAGTGAGGATGATGCGACGCAGCCCGACTGATGGCATTGCCCCGGGGCGTGCGCGGTTTCCCAAGGGTTCAGCCAGCACTGTGCGGGCCGGCCGGGTCGTTCAGCCAGAGAAATGTGTTGATGCTCAGCCGCGCCTGTTCGGGCGCCGGGCCCACTGCATGCGGCCTCAATATGTTTCCCGAATGCAGCCTGTTGCCCCGATAGATGACAAGCCGGTTGAAAGCCGCGTCAATCGTTCCGGTCAGTTCGAACATCTCGCTCGTCCCGGAATGATAGCGCGCCGGCGGCAGACCGTGACGGCGCACATCCTCGCGCAGGGCCATCGAATAAGCCTCGTAACGCGCTGCGGTGACCGTCTCGAAACCGGTCGCCCGATGGCGATAGAAGGAGGTACCCCCGAATTCCGGCCCGCTGAGATAGTGCAGAACGGCAATCCGGTTGGGTTCGACACCATCGAAATGCGGCATGCGCTGGATCGGTGTGAGCTTGTCAGGCGGTGTTGTCACAATGGAATAGCTGCATTCGACCAGCCGCGCCCCGGCGCGCATTCCGAACAGGTCGGCCAGCACATTTCGAAGCAGGTCGCCGCGCTCTTCAAGATAGGCCGCCGGCGCGCGGGCCCTGTCGCCCGGATAATGATGGCCGGCCGGGGCATATTCGGCCTTCAGGGCCTGCGCGCGCAGTGCCGCCGGATCGCGCACATAGTCGTCGATGACCGCGACCGGCTCGGCCGGTTCGCCGAAACTGTGTATGGTCAGGTTCGCGCTCATCAAGATTCTCCCTTGCGCCCGCCCATCCTAGACGGCCCGGCGCGCATCAGAAACCATCGAAGAGAGACAAGCTGAGGTGAATGGCCATGACCGGTGAGCCCGTGAAAAAAATCGTTATTGTCGGTGGCGGCTCGGCCGGCTGGATGACGGCGGCGGCTCTGGCCAACGCGCTTCAGGGCAGCTGCGAGATCACGCTCATCGAGTCCGAGGAAATCGGAACCGTCGGGGTGGGCGAGGCGACGATCCCGCCGGTGCGTCAGTTCAATGCGCGGCTGGGGATCGACGAGCCGACTTTCCTGAAAGAGACCGGGGGGACCTTCAAGCTCGGCATTGAATTCGTCGACTGGTACGAGATCGGAAAGAGTTACTTTCATCCCTTCGGCCAGTATGGCGCCGAGTTCGATACGGTGCCCTTCTACCAGTATTGGATGCGGGAATATCTGGCGGGCGAGCCGACGCCGTTGGATGATTATTCGATGGCCTGGGCGATGGCGCGGGCCGGGCGTTTCGAGCATCCCGCCCGTGACAAGCGCCTGATCCAGTCGACTTTCGACTATGCCTATCATTTCGATGCCACACATTATGCCCGCTTCCTGCGCGGTTATTCCGAGGCGCGCGGGGTCCAGCGGGTCGAGGGCCGGGTGGGCGATGTTTCACGCGATGGCGAAAGCGGTTTCATCACAAGCGTGAGCCTCGAGGATGGCCGCCGTTTCGAAGGTGAGCTTTTCATTGACTGCACGGGCTTTTTCGGCCTGCTGATCGAGCAGACGCTCAAGACCGGATACGAGGACTGGTCGCACTGGCTGCCCTGCGACCGCGCGGTGGCGATGCCTTGCGAGGCGAGCGAGCCCCCGGCGCCCTATACCCGCTCCATCGCGCGGCGGGCCGGCTGGCAGTGGCGCATCCCGCTCCAGCACCGGGTCGGCAATGGCCATGTCTATGCCAGCGCCTATATGGAGCCCGGTGAAGCCGAAAGCGAACTCGTCGCCTCGCTGGAAGGCACGGCGAAGGGCGAGCCGCGTCATCTGCGCTTCACAACCGGCCGGAGGCGGAAATTCTGGAACGGCAACTGCGTGGCCATTGGTCTTTCGGCCGGATTCATGGAGCCGCTGGAGTCCACCAGCCTGCACCTGATCCAGTATGGAATCCTGCGCTTGCTGGCCCTTTTCCCGGACCGGGCGATGTCGCCGCTGCTGGCCGAGGAATACAACGCGCTGACGAGCGCCGAGTACGAGCGCATACGCGATTTCCTGATCCTGCACTACAAGGCCACGGCGCGCCGCGACTCGCCCTTCTGGGAATATGTCGCCGATATGCAGGTGCCCGACCGGCTCGCCTACAAGATGGCGCATTTTCGCGCGCATGGCATGATCGTCTCCGATGAGCGCGAGCTGTTCACCAATCCCAGCTGGATCGCCGTCTATACCGGCCAGGGCGTGCTGCCCGAGCGGGCGCCCGCCCTGTCATCCTATCGCGCGCAGGTGCCGGTGGCCGAAAGGATGAAACAGGTCCGCACCGCCATGGCCGAGGCGGTCGCGGCCATGCCCGCCCATGCCGACTTTCTCGCCCGCTACTGCTCCTCGGAAAGACAATGATCGCGAATGAATGACTCATGGGCTGGCAATTCGTCCACAGCGCGTGTGATCAGGGTGCGAATATCGGCGAGGAAGCGTTCAAGCTGGTCTGATGACAGCCGGTCGGCCATGGCGTGATAGGATCGCGGGATCAGCCCCTGGCCGATCATGACCTGCACCCAGCTTGTTTCCCGGAACAGGTCATCGGGCGCGCGATAAAGCTGTCCGGCGCGCGCGAACAGGGCCAGTTTGTCCTTCAGGCTTTCAGGCACGTCCATGGTCCGGCAATAGCGCCAGAAGGCGCTGTCATCGCGGTCGGTGCGGTGATAATGCAGGATCAGGAAATCACGGATCAGCTCATATTCGCGCCCGACCAGCCGGTTGTATTCCTCGGCATGGACCGGGTCGAAATCCCGGGTCGGGAAAAGCTCGATCAGCCGTGAAATATTCGACTGAATGAGGTGGATGCTGGTTGATTCCAGCGGTTCCAGGAAGCCGCTCGACAGGCCAATGGCGACGCAGTTGCGATACCAGAATTCGCGCCGGCGCCCGGTCGTGAATCGCAGGGATGCCGGCTCGCCCGTCGGCTCGCCATCCAGCCCGGACAGGAGGATCTCGCGCGCCTCGTCTTCTTCCATGAAAGCATCGCAGAAGACATGGCCATTGCCGGTGCGGTGCTGGAGCGGGATGCGCCATTGCCAGCCGGCGGTCCGCGCTCTCGCCTTGGTATAGGGCAGGAGCGGCTCGGTGCGGGCGCAGCCCACCGCCAACGCCCGGTTGCAGGGCAGCCAGTGCGACCAGTCCTCATACGCCACGCCCAGCGCGCCGCCGATGAGAAGGCCGCGAAAACCCGAACAGTCGATGAACAGATCCCCGCCGACCTTGCGCCCGTCCTGCAGCGTCACCGAAGCGATATGCCCGGTTTCGCCGTCCAGCGTGACATCGCCGATGCGTCCCTCGATCCGCGTCACGCCCGCGGCTTCGGCCTGGCGGCGCAGATAGGCGGCATAGAGGCTGGAGTCGAAATGGAAGGCATAGGCCAGGCCGGTCATGGAGGTGTTGCCGACCCGCTCCATCCGCCCGAAACGGCCCGTATCGGCCGCGCGCTGGTGTAGGGAATAGTCCCAGAGGCTGGCGTCGAGGCCCTCGGCGCGCGCACGCAGCCAGTATTGGTGAAAGGGCAGATTGGCGAGGCTCATCCCGGCATTGCCGAATGTGTGCAGGTATCGCTCGCCGATATGTCCCCAGTCGCTGAATTCGATGCCCAGCTTGAACGTGCCGCGGGTTTCGCGAACGAAATCGTCCTCATCGAGGCCGAGCATCGTATTCAGCCGGCGGATCTGGGGGATGGTCGCCTCGCCGACCCCGACGGTGCCGATGGCCTCGGATTCGATCAGAGTGATGGACAGATGCGACGGCAGAAAACGCGACAGCGCGGCCGCGGAGATCCAGCCCGCCGTGCCACCCCCGACAATCACCACTCGTTCGATCTGCATGTCACCCATGGTCACATCCCTATTCGGCAGGAGCGATAAGAAAAAGCCCGCCCTGATCGGGGGCGGGCCATCAGTTTGCAGGGAGGATTATCCGATTGCCTAGAATTTTTTTGCAATGGTGAAGTTGTAGGTCGTGCCATACAATTCGTGCCGGCTGGGGAAGGAAACGCCCTCACCTGCGGTCTCTTCGATCGTCGTGAAGGGTTCGTCGGTCAGATTGTAGGCTTCAAAATTCACCGAGAAGCCTTCCAGCGGCCCTTCATACCATTCATATCCAATCTGCGCATCGATCGTGAGTTCCTCCTCGGCCGTTGCATTCTCCAGGAGGTTTGAAAAGTTGCGCACCTCGGAAAGGTATTCGCTTTGGTAGCGCCCGATGAGCCGGGCCCGGAAACCAAAGTTCTCGTAATAGACCTCTGCAGACCAGGTCGTATCGGAATATCCGGGGATATCCTGATCCTCACCCAACTCGTTCGTCACTTCATTATCGGCATAGGTGTAGCTGGCATTCAGGCCGAAGCCGGAAAAGTCCTCCGGGAGCAACGGGTCCATGCTCAGCCGGGCTGTGGCCTCGATGCCCGTAATCGACCCTTCGCCGAGATTCACCGGCCCATTGATGATTCCCTCGGAGAATTCGGGATTGCTCTGCAGGATCTCGCTGAAGCCTGCCGCCTCGGCCTGCTGGGAGACATCAACGATCGACGAGCTACCGACAACCCAGTCTTCCAGCTCCTTGTGGAAAATGGCCAGTGAGACGGCCGACGCTTCGCCGAAATACCGTTCGAAGGATACGTCAAGAGAAGTCGATTTGTAGGGCTCCAGCTGCGCATTACCGCCGCCGAGACTGAAACAAGTGGTCCCGTTTTCCGGGTCGAAAGGCTCCGGGCCCGTGCCATCGGGAATGCCATCACCATCGCCATCCGCGCAGACTTGTGGATTGAACGATATGTCCTGGTTTGC
>JAAANZ010000084.1 GCA_009909065.1 Alphaproteobacteria bacterium
GCTCGGCGCCGGTCAGCTCGCGCGCCTTGCGAACCTGATAGGTGTCCAGAGCCCACAGACCGCGCCCGGCTTCACGCGCGCGCCTTTCCGCCTCAATGAGCGCGCCCGCAGCCAGCGCCGTGTCGGGCCAGGTGCGCACCCGCGCGCCGCCGCGCAGCGCCATCTCCCGGTTCAGCCAGAGCCGCGGGCCGAGCGCGTCCTGCGTCACGACATGGGCCAGGGCCCTGTCATAGCGGTCACGCGTGAGACCGGCATAGTAAAGCCGAACCCGCCGGCCGAGCGCCATGTCCTCGAGCATGCGCGAGGAGTTTTCGGCAAAGGGCTCGCCGGGGCGCTCGCGCCGCTCCGGCGAGGGTGCGGCCAGGCCGACCAGCCGCACGCTCTGGCCGGTGTCGAGAACAAGCCCGTCACCGTCGATGATGCGCACGACCCGCCCATGCTCGCCGGGCACCAGCGCCTCGAGCGGCGAGCTTCGTCCGCATGCCGGGATCAGCATGAAGAAAAGGATGATGAGCTTCAAATCCCGCGGCAATTGCGCTATGGCCCTCCGGCAAGACGGTCCCGTAGCTCAGCAGGATAGAGCAACAGATTCCTAATCTGTAGGTCACAGGTTCGAGTCCTGTCGGGATCGCCATGAAAACAAGGCCTTATGGCCCGTTTTTTGCTCCGTGGTAACCGCAGAAACCGGTTTTGGTAACTCCGTGGTAACCGGGAGGAAAATTCGTGAGCAGATTCAGGCTCTCCGACAGGTGGCTCAGTGCACCGCAGCCAAGCGGTGAGTATGCCGACTCCATCGTTCCGGGCCTCAAGGTCCGGGTCGCAAAATCGGGATCGAAGACGTTTGCCGTCGTGCGCAAGCATCATGGCAAGGCGGTGCGCGCTCGGATTGGTCGATATCCTTCGGTCTCGCTGTCGGAAGCGCGCGAGCGCGCCATGCAGGCGCTGGCGAGCGAGGCCAGGCCATCGTCCATCCCGGAGCCTCAACCCGCACCCGCGATTGATGTTGAAGGCCCCACTGTGGCGCGGTTTCTCCATGACTACATTGCCGCCAAGCGCGCAAAGGGCACGAAATCGGTGCGCCAGTTCGAGAACGCGCTCGTGACCGGTCGCTATGCACTGTTGCCGTTTCTGATCGAGCGGTATGGCCGCGCGCCGATGGCGTCGTCTGTCAGCGCGGGCGACCTTCAGGCATGGATGGCTTCGAACCACAGGCGCTGCCCGAAATATTGCGGGCATTTGCGCAGCTATGTCGTGACCGCATGGGACTGGGCGGTCTCGTCGCGCTATGATTATCGTGGCCATGCCATCGATTACGGTATCACTGAAAATATTGCATCGCTTCTGCCAACAGCGCCTCGCGTAACCGCCCTTGACCGTGTGCTGAGCGAGGACGAATTGCGCACACTCTGGCGTACGCTCGACCTCGCCCATCCGACCCATCGCGTGCTGGCACTGATCATTGCCATGGGCGGGCTTCGCGTCGGCGAGATCGCCCTGACGCATATCGATGACTGGCGCGAGGATGGCTGGCTCCATCTGAAGAAAACCAAGAATCAGCGCCCGCACCGTCTTCCCGTTACAGACACGGCAAATCCCATCCTTGCCATCAGCCGGAGGCTCAATCCAAGGCAAACCGGCCCTCTTTTCATCGGATCCGAGGATGCGACCATGCCTGTCGGACTGGCAGCCATTGGCCGGGCGGCGACACGGCTGAATGACCGGCTCGGCTTTCCTCACTGGACACCGCGCGATCTGCGCCGGACTTTGAAAACGCATCTTGTGGAGCGCGGCGCCGATGAGCGCTGGCTCGAAATCTGGCACAATCACGGCCTGACGGCAGGCGTTGCACGCCGGCACTATATACGCGCCGAATACAGTGAGCTGAAGCTGAAAGCGGCGCGGGAGATCGATAGCTTCCTCACCGAGATTATCGCTCAATCGCGCTGATAGGTCTGCCGTGGCTCGCCGGCGATCCAGGCTTCGACTTCGCCGCGCTTCCAGCGCACGGCGGTGCCGCCAAGCTTGATCGGCGCGGGGAAGCGCTCAGCCTTCACCTTGCGCCAGAGCGTGGTGCGCGAGCGGTAGCCTGTGATGGCCAGAACTTCCTGCGCGGTCATCAATCGGTCCATGGCAAACACTCCTGCGCAAGCGCGCGTTTCCCGGAGCCGCCTCGCCCCGTCAGAAAGATGGCAGTCGGGCCGCCTGATGAGCGGGGCATCGCGCTCATGCTCGATGGCGCTGGAGAAGACGTATTTCAGCGCCGCTTCGACCCCGGAGGATTGCGACCCTCCGGGCTTGGCGCCCGCCGCAGCCACCTGCGTGTGCCGCTTCGCATCGACATAGGCGATGAGGCGCGGTTTCATGGGGTGCTCCGGATACGGAAGATGGGCGTTGCGTGCGTCATGCCCGCAAGCAAAGCGCCGAAGCGATACGCGTGTCAAATCAGCTGGAGCCGCTCAACCAGCTGATTAACCATGGAATTTTGCAAGATCATGCAGAGGAAGGAGACGCCCGGAAAACCTGCGCAATTCTCAGAGACACCCAGCCACGCCCATCTGCGTCAACCTGCCGCACTCTATAACGCAATTCAGCCCGGCATTTCGCGCTGCCGCACCCTGCGTTTGTCGACAATGGTCAGCTTGTTCGCGAAATCAAGCTGCGATGAATTGACGACGCCCAGAAGCCGCTTTGCGCGCTCTCCGGGACTGAGTTCAGGCAGAAAGAGAATAATCGCGCCGAGCGAAGGCAGCCGATCGCGAAAGAGCAAGCCGCCGAAATCGAAGTCCTCCGTGACGATGATGCGTCCTTCGTCATTGGCGAGCCTGAGCAGGCCGGTATCGGGTGATCATGCATCAGTCTCGGCGGCATAGCGGACATCGTTGCCAGCCTCGCGCAAGGCGTCGACCACCGCGCGAGGGCAGCAATCATCGGCGAGTATCTGCATCTACTCGGCGGCGACCGTAATGTCGTTGGCAAGATAGTCCGCGGCGAACGCCAGCGCCGCCAGCACGTCGGCTTCCGTCAACCTCGGATACTGTTCAGCGACTTCAGCAATGCTCAGGCCTCGCGCGCATTCGCGCACGATTTGCTCGACTGTCACGCGTGTGCCTCGGATAACAGGCTTGCCCTGCATGATGGTGGGATCAGTTTCGATACGCTCGTGTGCCATGTTTTGAATATAGCTCGCCACCGATTACTGCGCTAGCGGCCAAGCCCCCGCGAGCGCTCGCGCATACGCGACAGCCCCATGGTCTGGCTGATTTCCGTGCAGCTGCCGCGGTCGAGATAGCGCTTCATGTCTCGGGGCCAGGGCACCAGCGCCAGTTCGAGGCCGGAGCCGGACCGGATCACGGCGAGCTGTCCAGATGGCGTGCTGATGGACCGTTCAAGCGCGCCTTCGACACTCTGACCGGGCCGCGCCGGGCGGTAGGCGAGCCCCGTCTGCTCGGCAAGTTTGCGGCCCTCATGATGGATGCCAGACCCGCGCAGTTTTTCGAGCGTGGCGGCGTCAGACCTATCAGGCAGGTCCAGGCCCCGGATGAGGCCACGTCGTTCGAGCACGTCAAGGCGCTGCTTGCCGGCCGCATGCACTTGCGCGCCAAACCCCGCCGGAAGGACAGCGTCCCGATCCTTTACGGCCGTGTGCCG
>JAAANZ010000097.1 GCA_009909065.1 Alphaproteobacteria bacterium
TGTCGTCCCGCGGGTACAGGCCGCCGTGGCGACCTGTGCCGAGCCGGCCCGCGCCAGCACGTTGCTGGCTGAAATGCTGCGCCGCGAGGGTGTCGAGGAAGATGTCCTCATCTGGATCGAGACACTGGGACTGTTGATGGACAGTCAGCGCCGGACCTGAAGGCTCATTCCGGGCAGGCCCCCAGATCCGGACCTTAAAGACAGGCCTGGCCGGCCTCAGAGCGCCGCCAGCGCCTGGTCGAGATCGGCTATGATATCATCGATATCCTCGATCCCGATGGACAGGCGCACGGTTTCGGGCGCCGCGCCCGCCGCGATCTTCTGGTCTTCGGTCAGCTGGCTGTGCGTCGTCGAGGCCGGATGGATGATGAGCGAACGCGTATCGCCGATATTGGCCAGGTGGCTGAACAGTTTCGTCCCGGCGACCAGCTTGACACCGGCCTCGTGTCCGCCCTTCAGGCCGAATGTGAAAACGGCCCCGGCGCCCTTCGGCATATAGGTCTGCGCGCGCGCATGATGGGGATCGCCTTCGAGCCCGGCATAGCGCACCCAGGAGACTTTCTCATGGCCCGAAAGCCAGCGCGCCACGCCCAGCGCGTTCTCGCAATGCTTATCCATGCGCAGCGGCAGGGTCTCGCAGCCGGTCAGCAGGAGAAAGGCGTTAAACGGCGAGAGTGCCGGGCCGATATCGCGCAACGAAAAGGCCTTGGCCGCAATGGCGAAGGCGATATCGACATTGGCCCCGTCCGGGCCGAGAGGCATCGCCCCGAATGTGTCGGCGAAGACGAGGTCATTGTAATAGGCCTGCGGCGTGGTCAGTGTCGGGAACTTGTCCTTGTGAGCCATCCAGTCGAAACGCCCGCCATCGACGAGGACCCCGCCGACCGAATTTCCGTGCCCGCCGACAAACTTGGTCAGGCTTTCGACCACGATATGGGCGCCATGCTCTAGCGGCCGGCAAAGCGCCGGCGAAGCCATCGTATTGTCCACGATATAGGGCACGCCCGCCTCTTGCGCGACTTTCGCGACCGCCGCCATGTCGGTGACAAGGCCGCCCGGATTGGCAAGACTCTCGGTGAAGATGAGCCGGGTGTTCTCATCCACCGCATCGGCAAAGCTCTGCGGGTCATCGATATCGGCCCAACGCACCTGCCAGCCGAATTTCCTTATCGCATGATTGAACTGGTTGATCGAGCCGCCATAAAGCTGCCGGGCCGCGACCAGGTTGGTGCCCGGCTCCATCAACAGGTGCAGGGCGAGGATCTGCGCGGCATGGCCGGAAGCGGTGGCGAGCCCCATCGTGCCGCCTTCGAGATCGGCGATGCGCGCTTCGAGCGCGGTGACCGTGGGATTTCCGATCCGCGAGTAGATGTCGCCGAACTCCTGCAGGGCGAACAGGTTCGCGGCATGGTCGGCATCGCGGAAGACATAGCTGGTCGTCTGATAAATCGGCTGGACACGCGCACCCGTGGTCGGGTCGGGCTGGGCGCCGGCATGCACGGCGCGTGTGGAAAATCCTGTCATGGTCTCGTCCTCCTTGCTCGGGCCGCTTCAGCGGCGGCTATGGCGATTATTTCGATCTGTATACGCGTAGAGGCAAGAACCCAGTCTTGATTGCTGAAGCCATGGGCGAGATAAGCTCAATCGTGATGAGCCAAGGTCCAGAGCGAAACGACTGCCAGCCGGGAGGATGACCGAATGATCGATCTCGAACAGATCGCGACTATTGCCGATATTCCGCGCGTCCAGGCCACCAGGCGGCCCGAACAGGTTGCGCTCTGGTTCGAGGGCCGCGAGACTTCCTTCGCCGCGCTCGATGCGCGCAGTTCACAGGTCGCCAATGGCCTGATCAAGGCCGGCGCGCGGCCCGGCGACCGCATCGCCTGGATCGGCAAGAACATGGATGTCTATTACGAGATCATGTTCGGCGCAGCCAAGGCGCGCATGGCGATGTGCGGCATCAACTGGCGACTTGCGCCCCCGGAAGTCCAGTTCATCCTGTCGGATGCGCGCGCCAGCGTCCTGTTCGTGACGGCCGACTTCTATGACGTGGTCGAGAAGGTCAAGGAAGACTGCCCCGATCTCGGCCTGATCGTCGCGGTGGATGGCGGCCATCCCGAATGGCCGGACTATGCGACCTGGCGCGACGGACAGTCGGCTGTCGACCCGAAACTGCCGATCGATCCTGATAGCGAGGATGTGATCCAGCTCTACACATCCGGGACGACGGGCCTGCCCAAGGGGGTGCAGCTCACTCATCGCAATTATCTCGCCTTTTTCGAACAGGCCGGCATGCTCGAATGGTCGAGTTATGACGCCGGCGATGCGGTCATGAATGCCATGCCGCTCTTCCATGTCGCAGGGGTCAATGTCGGCGTCCTGGCCGCGCTGCAGGGCGCGAAAACGGTCGTTCTGCGCGATATCGACCCGCAAGCGATACTCGGCCTGATCGAGAGCCAGAAGATTGCCCATGCCTTCTGGGTGCCGGCGGTGATCCTCCTGCTGACGCAGCAGCCGAATATCCGCGAGGTGGATTTTTCAGGTCTCAAACAGGTCTTTTATGGCGCTTCTCCGATCGCCGAGGACCTCCTGAAAGAGGCCGTCGACATCATGGATGCGCGCTTCACCCAGCTTTACGGCCTGACCGAGACCGTCGGCGCTGGCACCTTCCTTCCCCCGCAGGCCCATGACCCGGCCTGGGGCAAGCTGCGCTCATGCGGTGTGCCCTGGCCGGGGGCCGTCGTGCGCTGCGTCGACAATGAGGGCAACCCGGTCGAACAAGGCCAGGTCGGCGAGATCGTGATCAAGGCCGATTTCGTGATGAAGGGCTATTGGAACCGGCCCGACGCGACGGCCGATTCGATCCGGAACGGATTTTTCCACACAGGCGATGCCGGCTATTTCGACGAGGACGGCTTTCTTTTCATCTATGACCGGGTCAAGGACATGATCGTTTCGGGCGGCGAGAATGTTTATCCTGCCGAGGTCGAGAATGCGATCTTCGGGCATCCCGAGGTGGCCGATGTCGCCGTGATAGGGGTGCCCGACGAGAAATGGGGCGAGGCGGTCAAGGCGATCATTGTTCCCAGGGACGGCGCCCAGCCCACGGCCGAAAGCATCATTGCCTGGGCGCGCGAGCGGATTGCCGGCTACAAGGTTCCCAAATCCATCGACGTGATCGAGGCCCTGCCGCGCAACCCCTCCGGAAAGATCCTGCGCAAGGATCTGCGCGAGCCCTACTGGGAAGGCCAGGAGCGCAGGATCGGGTAATCCCGCCTGTAGCGCGTTTTAGCCAGCCGCGGGAGCATTTGCCCGGCCCGCCAGCTTGACCGGGCCCGGGCAATCGGGGATCAGTGGCGGCCATCATGATTGTGTCTCACAGCCGGAAATTCATCTTCCTGCGCACCGAAAAGACCGCGGGCTCCTCCCTGAGCGAAGCCCTGGCACAGGCCGGACGCGGCGAGGACTTCGTTGCGGATATGCGCCGGCCGGGCTGGGCACGATATTCGCCGGTCCACCATGGCGCTCTCAAGCGCAAACTGCCGGGGCGTTTCGGCCTGCACACACATGCCACGGCGGCGCAGGCCCGAAAGGTTCTGGGCGCATC
>JAAANZ010000061.1 GCA_009909065.1 Alphaproteobacteria bacterium
AGGCCAGCCGGGCCAGAAATGGAGTGCACCGCGCCGCCGACCCGGATATGAGCCGCCGGCATGAATGTCGCCGCAAGCCTGCCGGTCCTGCTCGGCCTGTTTTCCGCAATCACGGTCGCTGTCGCCAATTTCACGGTGAAGCGCGGCGGGGACGTGCTGACAGCGCGGATGGTCATGTCGATGGGCATGGCCCTGACGATGATCCCCTTCGCCCCGTTCGTTCCGGCACCGCCCCTGGCGATGTGGGATTCCATGGCCATGGCCATCGCCGTGCACTGGATCTACCAGTTCGCCATGGTCCGCGCGCTGCATCGCGGCGGCCTGTCGCTTGTCTTCCCGGTGATGCGCGGATTGTCGCCGCTGATGACCGCACTGATGGCGCCGTTCATGCTGGGAGAGTGGCTCGCGCCGGCAGGCTATCTGGGACTCATCATCGCCTGTACGGCGCTGGTCGTGTTCGCCCTTCCAGGGCGCCAGCCCCTCGACCAGGCGCGGCTGGACCGGGCTGCGCTGGTCTGGGCCGTGCTGGCGGCGGCCGGCATCGGGCTTTATTCCGTCGTCGATGCCCGCGTGGCGCGGGAAATGCCGCAGGCCGCGACGTTCATTGTCTGGCTTTTCCTGCTCGACTGGATCGCGGTCGCAGCGGTCGTGTGCTGGACACGGCGCGGCCAGCTTGTGGCGCGTGTGCGACCGCAACTGAAAGCAGGGCTCTGGGGAGGATTTGCCGGCAGCCTGTCTTATGGCGCCGCGATCTATGCCTTCACCCTGGCCGATGCCGCACTCGTCACGGCCCTTCGCGAAACCTCGGTTGTGTTCGCCGCCCTGCTCGGCTGGCTGTTCCTGAAAGAAGGCTTCGGCGCCAGGCGTACGCTGGCTGCGGGAGCACTGGCCGGCGGCCTCGTCTTGATGCAGTCCGGAGGTTAACCCGATGCTCGCTCCCAGCCATTATACCCGCGCGCGATGAAACTGACACGCCATCTCGCCGGCTATCTGCCGGTCAATCTCGCCAGCGCGATTGCCGCCTTTGGCGGGGTCTTCGTGTTTACGCGCCTGCTTTCGCCGGATGAATATGGCCGCTATGCGCTCTGCCTGTCCCTGATGGCGCTCCTGCACACGCTGACACTGACCTGGGTCGAGGCGGCCGGGTTCCGGTTTCATGCCCGAGCGGCCGCACAGGGCCGCCTGCCGGACCATTTCCGCACCGGGATTGCGCTGATCTGGCGCTCGCTCCTGCTGGCCATCCTGGTCTGGGCGGTTGTCTACCTGTTCCTGCGCGGGGTGCCGGGCTATGCACGGATATTGCCATGGATCGCCGTCCTGATGCCGCTGGCCACGATCCTGAAATTCGCCCTGGAAGCCCACCGCGCAGGTCAGGACGTGGGACGGTTCGCACGTGTCCAGACCGCGCAGATATTGCTGGGTTTCACGCTCGGCGCGCTTCTGGCCTGGCAGACAGGGCTGGGCGCGGCCGCGCCCTTTGCCGGCCTGGCGGTCGCTGCGGGCCTGCTGGCGGTCCGCGAATCGGCTTTCGTTTTCCATTCTGCCCGCGGAGGAAAAGTCGACGGCGAGTTCAAGCGCCAATGGGCGGGTTATGGCTGGCCCATAGCCGCAGCGCTGGCCCTGGACCTGCTTCTGTCGGCGGCCGACCGCTTCCTGATCGCCGCCTTTCTCGGGGAGGGTGCGGTCGGAGCCTATGCGGCGGGTTATGGTGTGGCGGACAAGACCGTGCTTCTCATCTGCGCCTGGGCCGAGGGTGCGGTCGGAGCCTATGCGGCGGGTTATGGTGTGGCGGACAAGACCGTGCTTCTCATCTGCGCCTGGGCCGCGATGGCGGGCGCCCCGCTCATTATGGCGGCCTATGAGACGCGCGGTCCAGACGGGGCGGCGCGCGAGGCGCGCGGGCTGATCCGCACGCTCCTGCTCTTCGGCATGCCGGCAGCCAGCGGGCTGGCACTGGTCGCCGACCCGCTCTCGCGCGCGATGATCGGCGAAGACCTGCGCGAGGCGGCCCGCCCGATCATCCCGTGGATCGCATTTGCCGGACTCCTGAACGGTCTTCTGATCCACTATGCCTCTGAGGCCTTTCAGCTGGCCCGGCGAACGGGGCTGAGAGCCGCGCTCATGACGGTTCCGGCCGGCCTCAACATCGTTTTGAACCTCCTGTTGCTACCCGCCCTCGGCGTGATGGGCGCTGTCTACGCGACGGTCCTGAGCTACGCAGCCGGCGTCGGGTTGCTCGCCCTGGTCGGGCGAAGCCTGGTGGCGCTTCCCTGGCCGGCCCGGGACGCGATGAAAACCGCCCTGGCCTGTCTCGCCATGTGGCCGGTCATCGCCCTCATACCGTCCATGCCGGCCTGGCCGGAACTGTTCGCCAAGGCCCTGGCGGGCGGGGCGAGCTTCGCAATCGCGGCTTTCGCGCTTGACGCCGGCGGCGCACGCGGCTTCCTCAATTCCCTTTCCGGCAGATCCGCCAGCCACAGGGATGCGTAACACGGCCATGACACAGAATGATGCCGACCTCGGAACCGCCGCGGACAAGGCCAATCAGATCTGGGGCGATCTCGTTCCGGTCATGGGTTTCGTGCTGGTCTACAATCTGCTGCGCTTCGTTGATTTCGGGCTTCCCCTGATCAACAGCGAGACAGCGCTCTACTGGGCGACGGGTGTCCTGATCGCACTGACGCTCGGCGTGGTCGGCCAGAAGCTGATCACGCGACAGAAAATCCCCCCCTTCCTGATCGTCAGCTCGCTGATCGTGGGCGGCTTCGGGACGCTGGGTATCGTGCTGCAGGACAAATCCTTCATCTATATCAAGCCGACGATCCAGAACCTCTTCCTGGCCAGCCTGATTTTCGGAGGCTTCCTTTTTGGGCGGAATATCTGGCGCGCCATGTTCAAACAGGTTTTCGACCTGCCGAACCATGCCTGGAACACGCTGGCCACACGCTGGGGGCTGCTATTCGTCGCCATGGCCGCCTGGAACGAGTTTCTGTGGCGCTATTACGCGCCGGGATTCGAGCAACCCCTCGTGTTTGCCGGCCTCACGATTGCGCCGGCCGGCAGTTATGAATTCCTCGGGCTGACCTTTGGCAACCGCGATGCCGAGGATGTCTGGGCGAACTGGAAACTGGGCAATATGGTGATCGTCTTCCTCTTCGGCCTGGCGAATGTGCCGTACACGCTCAAGCATCTGGGAAAAGGCGAGCGCGATATCGAAACAGCCAGCCGTTAGGCCGTGATCCGATCGGCAGAACGTCCTTTGACCTATCCGGCCTGAACCGCCATTGCTGGTGATGATGGCTGACAAGTCTTTCGTCTTGCGCGACAAGCCCGTGCATGAGTGACCGCAAGGGGCTGAATCGCCAGCTTTTCTGGCTCTATGAAGGGACAGGGCGGGGCCCCTGGGCCTTCCGGCTCTCGCTGCTCGCTTTCGATCTCGTCACGATCGGCTATTTCCTGTGGGCGCCCTTCTCGACGCGCGAGGTCACGCATGTCGGATTCGACTATGTGATCGGCACCATCATCGCGCTCGACCTGTTCGCGCGGCTGTATATCACACGCCCGAAGAGCGACTTCTTCAAGCGGATCTATAACTGGGCCGACGCGATTGTCGTCCTGACCATGTTTGCGCCGCTGTTTGTCCAGAATTTCGCGTTTCTGCGTGTGCTGCGGGCCGTGCGCATTGTCAGGGCCTTTACGGTGCTGCGGCGTGCGCGCACTGTATCGGGATACCTGCGTGACCATGAACGCGTGACCGAGAGCATCACCAATCTCTTCGTCTTCGTGTTCATAATGTCCGCCTTCGTCTATGTCGCGCAGGTCAGGATCAATCCGGACATCAACAATTATCTCGACGCGCTCTATTTCACCGTCACAAGCCTGACCACCACGGGTTATGGCGACATATTGATGGAAGGCATCGCGGGGCGACTGCTCGCCGTGCTGATCATGGTGCTGGGGCTGACCCTGTTCATCACCATGCTCCGCAATCTCATGCGCCCGGGCGACAAGGTCGTGCATGAATGCGAGAATTGCGGATTGGCGCGCCATGACCGCGACGCGGTTCACTGCAAGCATTGCGGCGCGGTCATCCATATCGACACGCACGGCTTCAGCTGAACGCGGTTGCCTGCCTTACCCGTATCTCGTCACGAACGTCGCGATCCTGGCCTTCATGACCGGGCGCCGAATGACATCCTTGTCCCGATGCAAGTTCGTAAGCCGTTTATAGTATTTGCGCCGGGCCTGGGTTAGGCAGGTTCCGGAACACTGTATGGGAGGACACGACGAGATGAGCGACGCGGCGATACCTTTCCGCGAAGTGCCCTACCTGCCGCAGAAGCTGGAGGTCGAGCGCCGCGACGACGGCGCGATACTGTTGCGCAATGGCCATCCCCTGCGCCCGCATCCAAGGCACATGCTCGCGCCGATCGCCTATTGGGGTGGGGCGGCGCGCGATCGCACCTGGCTGGCCCAGCGTGACCCGGTGGACCCGGCCCGCGAAGGCTGGGTCAGGCTCAGCTATGGCGAGGCGCTTGCGAAAATCCGCTCACTGGCGCAGGCTTTCCTGAACATGGGCGCAGGCCCGCACGCCCCGCTGATGATCCTGTCGCGCAACTCGCTCGAGCATGCCCTGGCCATGTATGCGGCCATGTGGGCGGGAAGCCCGGTCGTGCCCGTGACGCCCGCCTATGCGCTTCTGAGCGAGGATCTCGGCCGCCTGAAATATATCGATGCGCTGACGGCTCCGAGGCTGATTTATGTCGAGGGACGGGGCGGAGTATCAGCGCGGACTTGATGGGCTCGACCTGGCGGGCCGGCCTGTCATCCATGCCCGCAATGCGCCCGAGCGCTGCGAGACGGTTTCGCTGGACGCGATGATGGAAACGCAGGCCACAAGCGCAGTGGACCTGGCCTATGACCGGCTGACATCGCAAACCGTTGCCAAGCTGATGATGACGTCCGGCTCCACCGGCGAGCCCAAGGCCGTGATCAACACGCATGGCCAGATTGCCGCCAATGCGAAGATGATCCGTTCGGTCTGGGATGTGGAGCGGCTCGAAGCGCTTTCGCAAGGCCCGCAGGTGATGGTGAATTTCCTGCCCTGGAGCCACACCTACGGCGCCAATGCGATCCTGCATTCGATGACCGACTGGGGCGGGACGCTGTATATCGACTGGGGCGCGCCGACGCCCGCCCGCCTGCCGGAAATGCTGCGAAACATGCGCGAGGTCTCCCCGACGCAGCACACCACGGTGCCGGCGGCCTGGGCGGCGCTGGCCACGGAGCTGGAACAGGACCCGGCGCTGGCCAAAACCTTTTTCAAACACCTTTTCGTGATGGCCTATGGCGGCGCCTCGATGGGCCAGGACATCTATGAGCGCATCCAGAAGGTCGCCGTGGCCACGACGGGCGAGCGCATTTCCCTGTCGGCCGGCTATGGCGCGACAGAGACAGCGCCGACCGCCTCGAACGTTCACTGGCCGAATGACACGATGGGCCTCATCGGCCTGCCGCTGCCGGGCTGCGAAATGAAACTCGCTCCCGTCGGCGAGAAATTCGAGTGCCGGGTGCGCGGCCCGCTGGTCACGCAAGGCTATTACCGGATGCCGGAAAAGACCGCCGAAGCCTTTGACGAGGAGGGCTATTACAAGCTCGGCGATGCGGTGAAATTCGTCGATCCGGATCATCCCGAGAAGGGCCTCGCCTTTGACGGGCGCATTGCCGAGGAATTCAAGCTGGCCAATGGCACATGGGTGTCGGCCGGAACCGTGCGGGTCCAGGTCGTCTCCGCGGTGGACGGCGCCTTGTCTGACGCGGTCATATGCGGGCTGAACAAGGATTACATCACTATTCTCGGCTTCCTGAACGAGGGCTGGTGCCAGCGCCATGTCGGCGAGGCATTGCCGCTGGAAGACCTTGTGCGCCATCCACGCGTGGCCGAAGCGGTCCGCGAGGGGCTGGCGCGCCACAATGCCCGCCACCCCAATGCGGCCGCCCGCGTGCGCCGTGTCTGCCTGCAGGACGTGCCGCCGCGCGCCGATGCCGGGGAAATCACCGAAAAGGGCTACATCAACCAGAGCAAGGCTCAGGAATTGCGCGCCGGCGACATCGATGCGCTCTATGAAGACGTGTCCGGACCGCGCTTTCTCGATTGCTGAGCGCTCGCAAGCTTGCGCCGCGCCAGATGATTGCGCAGGACAAGGCCAATGCCGACAAGCGCGAAGGGCGTGGACACCTGCACGATATTGGCGCCAATCCAGTCGGGCAGGAAGAGATCGTCTGTCGCCCCGTCCACGCCCTTCAAGGCACGCGCCCAGAGTTGCAGCGGGCAATTCAGACCGAAGGCCACCAGCGCGGCCCCCTCGACGGCGATCAGGACAAGCGCCACATTCAGCCAGGCTCCGAACCGGCCGGTCAGTCCGCAATACAGGATATAGCCAAGCGCCGCCATGTTGGTGAGCGTGATCAGGGTGTGGACGAGCTTCAGCCAGAACAGCGCGGTATCGGTATCCATCCATCTTCCTCGCGTGACACGCTTGCTCTTGCCGGGCCGCAGCGGATACAGCTTGATCCATCATAACACCTGGAGGCGGCGATGAGCGAGACGAAACCCGGCACGGAAACAGGCGCCCAAAGCCTTGTCGGCACGCTGGCCGATCTCGGCGTGACCGCCTGCTTTGCCAATCCCGGCACATCGGAAATGCATCTTGTCACCGCGCTGGACTCCGAGCCGCGCATCCGTTCGGTTCTCGCCCTGTTCGAAGGGGTCGCGACCGGCGCAGCGGATGGTTATGCGCGCATCTCCGGCATGCCGGCCATGACGCTCCTGCATCTCGGGCCGGGCTATCTCAATGGCGGGGCCAATATTCACAATGCCAAACGCGCGCGCACGCCGATGATCAATGTCATTGGCGACCATGCGACCTATCACCAGCGCTATGACGCTCCGCTCGCCTCCGACATTACCGGGCTGGCCGGGCCGAATTCGGCCTGGATCAAGTCGGTCGACAGCGCAGGCGATGCCGGGAAGCTCGCCGCCGAGGCCTGGACGGCGAGTTTCGGCCCGGCGCCGGGGCCGGTGTCCCTGCTCCTGCCGGCCGACAGTGCCTGGGAGCGCGGCGGACCGCGCGGCACGGCCGGTCCGGCGCCTGTTTTGCGCGCGCCCGATCCGGAGATGATCGAGGCGGCGGCGCGCCGGGTGCGGGACGCGAAAAAGCCCATGATCCTGATCAATGGCACGGCGCTGGACGAAGCCGGCCTGCAGGCAGGGGCCCGGCTGGAAGCGGCCGGCATCCGGGTGATGACCGACACCTTCCTGGCCCGCCAGGCGCGCGGTGCGGGCCGGTTCGCCCCCGGCCGGATGCAGTATTTCGCTGAAGCGGCCATGTCCGACCTTGAGGGGACCGACCTGATGCTGCTGGCCGGCACGAGCGCGCCGGTGGCCTTCTTTGCCTATCCGGAAAAGCCGAGCCTCCTGGTGCCGGAGGGCTGCGAAGCGCTCAGCCTCGGCGGGCCGGATCATGACAGCGCGGCCCTGCTCCTCGCCCTCGCCGATGCCCTCGGCGCCACGGTGTCGGCCGATCCTATGGCGCTGCAGCGCCCGGACGCGCCGACAGGTTCACTCGACGCCGCTTCGGTCGGGGCGAGCCTTGCCCGCCACCTGCCGGAGAATGCCATCGTTGCAGATGACGGCGTATCGAACAGTCTGCCCGGTTTCCTTGCGACCCTGACAGCGCCGCCGCATGACTGGCTGATGCTGACCGGCGGGGCGATCGGGCTGGGCATGCCGCTGGCGCTGGGCGCCGCTGTGGCCGCACCCGACCGCAAGGTGCTTTGCCTTTCGGGCGATGGCGCGGGCATGTACACGAACCAGGCGCTGTGGAGCCAGGCCCGCGAAGGCGCCGATGTGGTCAATGTCGTCTTCGTCAACCATTCCTACCGCATCCTGCAGATCGAGTTGCACCGCACCGGCGCGGGCAATCCCGGCCCGGCGGCGCAGGGCATGCTCGGCCTCGCTTCCCCGGAGATCGACTGGGCAGGCCTCGCCCGCGCGCAGGGCATCGAGGGCCATGATGCCCGCACGGCCGAGGAATTCGATGCCGCTCTCGAGCGAGCCTTCGCGGCCGACGGCCCGCAGCTTATCGCGGCACATGTGCCGGGCTGAGATCGACAAACAACGATGAAACCGGACCAAGTCCGTCCGGGACAAAAAGAACCTTGAGTCGAAAGTTGAACTGATCCAATAAGACAATCCGTTTGGATTGCGAAAGATGGGTCAGAATGGGGGTTTCATTTCCATTTCACCGGATGCGCATGTCCGCTCTATTGGCGTCTGTCTTTATGTTCCCCATCGGGCCTGCTGAAGCTTGGCGTATCGAGGCGGACCGTGTCACGTTGATCAATACGCTCAACAATCCGAGCGCGACCCGCGTTGTTTTTCGCACACCCTTCGACACCGTCCCGGTGGTGGTATCGCTGGCATCGCGCGCCGGAGCCAATGCCTCCGATCTACGCATCTTCAATGTCACCACGACCGGGTTTGATATCGTGCAAGTCGAGGACTCCTCCTGGGATGGGCCTCATGTGTCCATGAATGTCGATTATATTGCCGCCGAGCCCGGCCATCATGCCTTTCCCGACGGACAAGAGATAGTCGTCGGTCGCTTCGATACGACAGCCGCGCAGGCGGGGCCGTCCACCGGCCTGACATCCACCTGGGACAGCGTGATGTTCGACACGCCCCTGCCCGGCACACCGGCCGTCATTGCCGAAATCCAGACCATGAACAGCGAATCGGCCAATCCTCCGGCAACGTCTTCGATCCCGTGGCTGACGAGTGTGGTCTCGAATGCCTCATCGGCCGGATTTGACATCGCGATGGAACGCTCTGAAGCCGGTTCTGGCACGCTGATGAGCGAAACCCTGGGCTATATTGCGCTGGAAGCCGGCGCGCTCGGAAATTTTCTGGACATGGACACGGGCGGGGCAACCATCAACTGGGAAGCGCGCCGCTCGGGGGCCATTGTCGATGGCTGGGACGATGGCTGCGATAGCGTCACTTATGCCACATCACCTTTCGGCACGCCGAGGGTGGTTGCATCGAAGAACAGCCGTACGGATTCGGACGGCGGCTGGTTACGCTATTGCTCGCTTGGCAGTACCTCGATCAGCCTGACGGTTGACGAAGACAGGGCGGGCGATGGCGAGCGCAGTCATTCCGGGCAGGTCGCCGCGACGCTGGCCCTCGATCGCTCGTTCCATGCCGAATTCGCCCCGGAGATCAGCGCGGAAAAATCAGTCGAGATCGTCGAGGATCCGATCAATGGTTTGACCGACCCCTATGCCATTGCCGGCGCGCGGGTGCGTTACACCGTCCGGATACAGAACACCGGCAATGGCCGTGTGGATCCCGGGACGATCGCGTTCAGCGATGCCATTCCTGAAAACCTGAAAATGATCGTGTCTGATATGGCCGGTGCCGGTTCCGGGCCGGTTCAGTTTTCCGAACCTGATGGCGCCACGGGCCTGAATTACAATTTCAACAGTCTCGGGGACAGTGGAGACGAGACAGTCTCGAATTTTCATGCGACGGGGGCGCCAGTTTCAATTGTGTTCCCGTTCCGGGCCCGGACGGGACCGACAGTTCCGTCACGCATATCCGGCTGCGCCCGACCGGCCCTCTCAAGGGCGATGAGACCGGTGGACCGGTCACGGCGGTTTTCGAATTCGACATGCTCATTCGGTAGACAGGTTTCAGTGTGCCTCGGCCCATGTCGATGCCGACTGAGCCTGGACATCCAGAGGAACAGAAAGTTCAAGCGCCGGCAGAGCCGCGCCCTGCATGGTCTCGCGCACCAGAGCGGTGACACTGTCGGCCTCGTCTTCCGGCGCCTCGAAGATCAGCTCGTCATGCACTTGCAGCAGCATGCGGGCCTTCAGGCCGGCCGCAGAGATCGCAGCCGGCAGGCGGATCATCGCGCGCTTGATGATGTCGGCCGCCGAGCCCTGGATGGGCGCATTGATCGCCTGGCGTTCGGCAAAGCTGCGCGCGCCCTGGTTCTTCGAGGAAATATCCTTCAGGTGCAGGCGCCGGCCAAAGGCGGTCTCGACATAGCCATGCTGTTTGGCAAAGGATTTTGTTTCGTCCATATAGGCGCGGATCCCGGGAAACTTGGCGAAATAGGACTTGATGTAATTGCTCGCCTCTTCCCGAGGGATGGCGAGCTGATTGGCGAGCCCGAAGGCCGAGATGCCGTAGATGATCCCGAAATTGATGGCCTTGGCGCGCCGGCGGACCATCGGATCCATGCCCTCGATCGGCGTGTCGAACATCTCGCTCGCCGTCATGGCATGAATGTCCAGCCCGTCGCGGAACGCATTCTTGAGGGCATCGATATCGGCGATATGCGCCAGCAGGCGCAACTCGATCTGGCTATAGTCGGCCGCGATCAGGACATGGCCCGGCGCGGCGATGAAGGCGGTGCGGATCTTGCGCCCCTCTTCGGTGCGGATCGGAATGTTCTGAAGGTTGGGGTCATTCGACGACAGCCGCCCGGTCTGCGCGCCGGCCATGGAAAAGCTGGTGTGAACACGGCCGGTCTGCGGATTGATCGCCTCCTGCAGGGCCTCGGTATAGGTCGAACGCAGTTTCGACAGCCCCCGCCAGTCGAGGATGGTCTGCGGCAGTTCATGGCCCTCGGCGGCCAGGGTTTCCAGCGCGTCGGCGCCGGTGGACCAGGCGCCGGTCTTGGTCTTCTTGCCGCCCGGCAGTTCCATCTCGCCGAACAGGATGTCGCCGATCTGTTTCGGACTGCCGATATTGAATTCGCGCCCGGCCTGCTCAAAGGCGCTCGCCTCGAAAGCCGCCATGCGCTGGGCGAAATCCGAAGACAGGCGCGAGAGCACGTCGCGATCGACCCGGATGCCGGCGCGCTCCATGTCCGCCACTATCGGGACCAGCGGGCGGTCCAGCGTCTCGTAGACGCTTGCCACCTTCTCCCTCGCCAGCTGTGGCTTGGCCTGTTTCCAGAGCCGCCAGGTCACGTCGGCATCCTCGGCGGCATAGGGCGTGGCCTTGTCCAGCGTCACCCGGTCAAAGCTGATCTGGCTCTTTCCGCTGCCGCAGACCTCCTTGAAGGGGATGGGCGTGTGCGAGAAATGGCGCTCTGACAATTCGTCCATGCCATGGCCATGCATCCCGGCATGCAGGGCGAAGCTGATCAGCATCGTGTCGTCAATCGGCGAAAGGCGGATGCCTTCCCGGGCGAGCACGGCGATGTCATATTTGATATTCTGGCCCACTTTCAGGACAGCGGGATCCTCGAGGAGCGGCCTGAGTGCGGCAAGTGCCTCGCCCTTGTCGATCTGTTCTGGTGCATGACTGCCCAGCAGGTCGCCGCCTTCAGGATCGACATGGGCGAGCGGGATATAGCAGGCCTCGTTCGCGCCGGTGGCCAGTGATACGCCGACCAGCCCGCCCGTGATCGCGTTGAGCGCATCTGTCTCGGTATCGACAGCCACCACGCCAGCCGCACGCGCCCGCGCAATCCAGCCCTCAAGCGCGGACATCTGCGTCACCGTTTCGTAGGCCTCCCGGTCAAAGCCCGGCTGCTCCTCCGACAGGGCCTCGATATCGACGCCTTCCATCTCGAAATGCTCGCGCACCCGGCGGGTAATGGTGCGAAACTCCATCTTTTCGAGGAATTCGAGCAGGCTGGACGGATCGGGCTCGGCCACGGCGAGATCCTCGATATCGACATCCAGCGGGACATCATCCTTCAGCGTCACCAGAGCGCGCGAGATGCGGATATTGTCGGCATGATCGATCAGGGTCTGGCGACGCTTGGGCTGCTTGACCTCCCCGGCGCGCGACAGGAGCGCGTCCACATCACCATATTCGTCAATGAGCTGGGCAGCAGTCTTCACGCCGATACCCGGCGCGCCGGGCACATTGTCGATACTGTCGCCGGCGAGCGCCTGCACATCCACGACCTTTGCGGGCGTGACACCGAATTTGTCGAGAACCGCATCCACCCCGAGGGACTTGTTCTTCATCGTGTCCAGCATTGTCACGCGCTCGGACACGAGCTGCATAAGATCCTTGTCCGAGGAGACAATGGTCACGCGCGCGCCCCTCGCCTCGGCCTGCCGCGCATAGGTCGCGATCAGGTCATCAGCCTCGAACCCCTCCTGTTCAAGCGAATGGGTGGCGAAGGCCCGCGCCGCCTCGCGCACCAGCGGGAATTGCGGGCGCAGATCGTCCGGCGGTTCGTCGCGATTGGCCTTGTAGTCAGGATAGAGGTCATTGCGGAATGAATAAGAGGAATAGTCGAAAATGCAGGCGAAATGCGTCGGCCTGTCCGCTCCGCGAAGGTCTTCCAGGAGCTTCCACAACATGTTGCAAAAGCCCGACACGGCCCCGACCGGCAGCCCGTCAGAGGCCCGCGAAAGCGGCGGCAGGGCGTGATAGGCGCGGAAGATGTAGGCCGAGGCGTCAATCAGGTAGAGATGGCTGTCTTCGGTCAGGGGCGCGGACGGCATGGGCGGGCTCGATTCCTCAGTGTTTCGGGCAATGACTTAGCGCGGCCTGATCGAAAGCAGAACCCGTCTTGGCCAACCGGCTGGCCGTGGCGGGCTATTTCCCGTCCCGCGTCGCCTTGAGTGCGGCGATCTCCTGCTTGAGCTCCTTGAGAACGGTGAGAATTTCGGCGCGCTCGGCATGGGCTTCCTCGGCCTCTTCCTCGAGCGCCTCGATTTGCTCTTCCTGCATCGCCTCCTGCTCGACCTGAAGCGCTTCGACAATGAGCGCGATAAACAGGTTCAGGACCAGGAAGCTCGCCACGAAAATGAATATCAGGAAGAAGACCCAGGCATAGGGGTGCCCGTCATCGACGACCTTCTGCACCACTTCGAAGCGCCAGCCATCCATGGTCATGACCTGAAAAAGCGAAAGCGCCGAACGCGGCAGATCGCTGAACAATTGGGCCACCTCCTCGGTCTCGGTGTCACCGAAGAGATTGGTCGCCATGACCGCGGCGACATAGGTGATCAGTGCGAGGAGGGCGAGAATCGCCCCCATGCCGGGAAGCGCCCGGATCAGCGCTTCGGTGACCTGTTTCATCATCGGCACGATGTGCAAGAGCCTCAGAACGCGCAGGACACGCAGGGCGCGCATGACGCTGAAAGCCTGACCGCCCGGTATCAGGGATATGCCGACCACGAGAAAATCGAACCAGTTCCAGCCCGACCGGAAAAAACCGAGCCTGTAGACAATCATCTTCAGAAGGATCTCGGTGACGAAGACCCATGTGATCGCCATGTCCACAACACGCAGGACCTGCACGAAACCGTCCAGAAGTGTGCGATAGGTCAGGATACCGAGGATCACCGCATTGGCGATGATCAGGCCCATAATGAAATTGCGGAACCAATCGCTTTCGACCGTTCTGCGAAGCGGCCTCGGCGGCTCGACGGAGAGATTGGTCTCGGCGGTCATGTGCGGTGTCCCCTGACTGGCGGCAATCCGGGCGTCATAGCCGGCCGAGCGCTACCGGATCAATCGGCGCGCGAAATGACGCCCCCGTCCCCGCGTGCGCAAACCTGCCGCCCGGCCGGCCCGCCGGCTTACTTCACCAGTTCGAAAGTGGCATTCACCCGCACCGTATAGCCGACCTCACCGCCTGAAACCGGTGTCGGTGCGCTCTCGGCCATGTCGGCGCTGCGGGCCATCATCTGCGGGCGCGGCGCCCCCTGGCTTTCATACTCATTGAGGGTGACGATGCGGCCGATTTCATAACCGGCGGTCTCGGCATAGATCTCTGCCCGCGAAAGGGCCTCGAGCATGGCCAGGCGCCGTGCCTCGTTGCGCGCCTCGCTGTCATCCTCGAGCGCGAAGCGCAGACCGGAAAAGGTGTTCCCACCCGCCTCGACCAGCGAATCCAGTGTCGCGCCAAGCGTGTCGAGATCCGTGACCTTCGCAGTGACCTGATTGGACACCTGGTAGCCGATCAGGATGCGGCGATTGCTCCGGTTTTCGCGCTTTTCGTATTCATAGCGCGGCTGCAGGGAGAAATTCGAGGTCTGGATGTTCCGCTCGCCGATACCGGCCTGCTTGAGCGCATCCATCACGCCATTCATCCGCTCGCGGTTGAGGGCCATCGCTTCGGAGGCCGTATCGGCCTCGGTCGTAACGCCCGAAGTGATGAAGGCGATATCCGGCTCGCGCATGACTTCGCCTTCAGCGGTGAGCGTCAGCGTGGTTTCGGGCTGGATGGAATTGGGATGGACCGCGGACATCTGGGCCTCTCCGGACTTGGGGCTTTCAGCCACCGCGGCCGGCACGACTGCCAGCGCCAGCGTAGCCAGTCCGCCCGCTATGCGCATGGCAAAATTGTCGAATGACATCTTTTCAGGCTCCTCATAACCGAAATCGAGCGTAAAAGCCCCATTGCGGCCAGATCAAGGCCGTTGCATGCTTGCGGTCGTCATGGAAGGGCCTGTAGCTCAGTTGGTCAGAGCGAACCGCTCATAACGGTTTGGTCGCAGGTTCAAGTCCTGCCGGGCCCACCATCCTTTTTGTGTGTCCATTCCGGAGACATGAGTAACAGGATGGTCCGGAGAAATGGTTTACACTTTTTCTTCGAACGGGTTGTTGATCGTCTGAAGGGTTCGTTGTTCGCGGTCGACGTATCCGAGATCGTAATGCATGTGTCCGCCCGGTGGCGCGGGTCCGGATGGAGCGGTCCTTCGACAACTCGGGCCTCGTCGCCTGCGTGTCGCTTTGCCGAAGGGTCAGAGACAGGTGGTCGGTTTGCCCGTCGGTGTTTCGTAGCAACGGCAAGCGCCGCCTCATCGCGGCGAAATCCGGGACCAGGCATTCCTTACGCGGCTCTGGATCCGAGCCCCTCACCGGCGGCGCACCCGCGAGATGAGATCGCGGCTTGTGGAGCAAACATCTTGTGTCAGAATACTCGTTCTGCGCCTGATACTTGACATCCTGCGATAACATTCGCCTCAAAAGAGAGAGAAAACACGCCTGGAAACGGCACCAGTGTTTAAATTCCGTCTGAAATCCGTTATAGATCCGTTCGAGCTTGAACAAACCTGAGCAGGTCAGGACCGATAAATGGGCGAAGTGCTGTCAAGCATCGATACCCTCGAGGGCGCCTGTCCCGATTTCATCGTCATCGGGGCGATGCGCGCGGGAACCACGCAATTGCACAACTGGCTCGCAGGTGTGGACGGCGTCAGCCTGCCGCAGATGAAGGAAACCGACTATTTCATCGAGAGCAAGAACTGGTCGCTGGGTCCGGACTGGTATGCGGGCCTGTTCAGGCGCGGAAAGCTCAAGGGTGAAGTCAGCCCCAATTATTCCAAGCGCGATGTCTTTCCCGGCGTCTGTCGCCGGGTCCTCGAACAGAACCGCAATGTGAAGATCATCTATATTGTCAGGGATCCGGTGGATCGGGCCGTGTCCCAGTATGTGCACAGTTGGTATTCGGGCCTGCCACTGCCGCGGCCCCACGAGTTGCCCGGCACTGAGGCGGAAGCCCATTTGCTCAATACCAGTCGTTATGCCTGGCAGCTCGAGACCTGGTGCACGGCCCTGCCGCCCGAACAGATCCAGGTGATCGAGTTCGAGGACATGATAGCCAACCCGCAGCGTGTGTTACATAATCTTGCGCGCTATCTCGCGGTGCCGCCGCCGCGAGAGGCCGCGCCGACAAGTCGCCGCAACAGCCGAAGCGACCTGGGAAGCCTGCCGCAATGGTGGCATGACCTGCGCGAAAGCCCGACAGGCGCACGCCTGCGCGCCCTGGCGCCGGCCCGGCTTGTTTCGGTCGCGCGCTCGGCGGTCAGTCGCAGCTCGAACGAACAGCCGGCCGCGCCCGACCTGCCGGACTGGCTGCTCGATCGCTTTCGCAACGAATTAAGGGCCGACACGGACCGGCTGCGTTCCATGACGGGCCGCCGGTTCGCAAGCTGGAACGTCTGATCGCTGCCGGGAATCCCCGGCCCGTTTCAGAGTTTGATTCCCGCCTGGCGAGCCAGTTCGCCATAGCTGCGCGCGGGACGCGGCCCGTAATGGCTGATCACCTCCGCGGCGGCGAGATGGCCAAGTTTCCCGCAGACCGCCAGAGGCAGGCCGCGGGCCTCACCCAGAAGGAAACCGGCAGCGAACTGGTCGCCTGCGCCGGTTGTATCGACAACCTGTTCGACCGGCTCGGCGGGCAGTTCCACCGGGTCGCCATCGCCGACAAGGACCGACCCCTTCTCCGAGCGGGTCACGGCCGCGCGGGCGCTGTCGGCGCGCAGCAATTCGACCGCGGCATTGAAGTCGTCGGTTTCGTAGAGCGATTTGAGTTCGTCTTCATTGGCAAAGAGCAGGTCGACATGGCCGCGCACCAGGTGACGGAAGCTTTCGCGATGGCGGTCGACGCAGAAATTGTCTGAAAGCGTCAGCGCGACCTTGCGTCCGGCGGCGCGCGCCACCTCGGCGGCGTGGACGAAAGCGGCCTTGGCCGCGTCGCGGTCGAACAGATAGCCCTCAAGGTAAAGTATCTCGGACTGGCGGATCACGGTCTCGTCGATGTCGGAGGGCGAGAACATGACCGAGGCGCCAAGGAATGTGTTCATGCTGCGCGCCCCGTCCGGGGTGACAAAGATGATCGATCGCGCCGTGGCCGCACCGCCTTCAAGGGCCGGCGTTTCGAAATGGACGCCATCGCCATGGATTTCGCGGCGGAACACCTCGCCCAGCCGGTCGCTCGCGACCTTTCCCATATAGGCCGAACGCCCGCCGAAACTGGCAATCCCGGCAATCGTGTTGGCACCCGAACCGCCGGACATTTCCTCGCCCGCGCCCGCCTTTGTCAGCGCTTCGGCGCGCGCCTCATCGACGAGGGTCATGCCGTTCTTGCGAATGTCCCAGGTTTCGAGGAATGCCTCCTCGACCGGACAGATGAGATCGACAATCGCATTGCCGAGACCGGCGACATCGTATTCGCAACGGGACATAAGCACTCCTTTATGATTGCGTGTATGACCCATGGCCTAAGCGAGGGGGGAGATGGACGCAACCGGCCGGGACGTCTACAGCCGCCTCATGAAAATCGCTTTTCTCGCCTCGAAGGTGACATTGCCCGCTTCGCCGTCGCGCCGCGCCGACTTCCATGAGCATGTCCAGACCCTTGAGGCGCTTCGCCCGCCGCTTGCCGAACAGGGCCTTGAACTGGAGGATATCAGCTGGGATGATCCCGGTGCGAACTGGTCGGATTATGCCGCCGCGGTGATCGGGACCACCTGGGACTACTGGGATCGCGAGGACGAATTCATCGCCGCCCTGGAAGCTATCGAAAGCCGCACGCGACTGTTCAATCCGCTCGCCCTCGTCAAATGGAACCGGCACAAGCGCTATCTGGAGACGCTGGCGGCGCGCGGCGCACGGCTGATCCCGACCCTCTGGCTGGACACGCCGACCCCGCAAGCGGTCGGCGTCGCATTCGAGAGGCTGGGCACCGACCGGCTCGTCCTCAAGCGCCAGGTCGGTGCAGGGGCGGCCGGACAGCACCTCCTGCACCGCGGCGGGCCTGTCCCCGACATGCCGCTGGCCATGATGGCCCAGCCTTATCTGCCCGCCATCGAAACCGAAGGCGAAATGAGTTTCGTCTTCATAGACGGCGACCTGTCTCATGCGCTGGTCAAACGCCCGAAACCCGGCGATTATCGCATCCAGTCGCTCTATGGCGGGGTCGAGGAAGCGATTTGCCCGGACCGCGATGACATCTGCGCGGCGCGTGACGTGCTGGACCTGTTCGAAACGCCGCCGCTCTATGCCCGTGTGGACATGTTGCGCGGCGATTCCGGCGGGCTTTTTCTGATGGAACTGGAACTGATCGAGCCCTTCCTCTATCCCTTG
This sequence comes from Alphaproteobacteria bacterium, assembly GCA_009909065.1. Lineage (GTDB taxonomy): Bacteria > Pseudomonadota > Alphaproteobacteria > Caulobacterales > Hyphomonadaceae > UBA5336. The sequence continues at coordinate 17,921 of JAAANZ010000061.1, forward strand.
CAGGGGCCGCAGCTTGGGCCGCGCTACGCCGCGGCGCTCGCCCGACGGCTGCGATGATGGGCTGGCGCGGCCCGCTGGCCCGGCCTACCTCTCCCGAAACCGTTGAGTGTTCCGATGCCCACGCTGAAAGCCATTCTCGGGCCGACCAATACCGGCAAGACGCATTACGCGATCGAGCGGATGCTGGGCCATGGCACCGGGATGATCGGCCTGCCCCTGCGCCTCCTGGCGCGTGAGATCTATGACCGGGTGGTTGCCGCCAAGGGCGCGTCAGCCTGCGCCCTGATCACGGGCGAGGAACGGATCGAGCCTCCGACGGCGCGCTACTGGGTCTGCACGGTCGAATCCATGCCCCTTCACCAACAGGTGGATTTCCTCGCCGTCGACGAGATCCAGCTTGCCGAGGATCGCGACCGCGGTCACGTCTTCACCGATCGCATCCTGAATGCGCGCGGACGCTCGGAAACCCTGCTTCTGGGCGCGGAAACCATGCGCGCGCCACTGCGCGAACTCGACCTGCACGCCGAAACGGATATCCGTGAACGGTTTTCCGAGCTGCGCCATGTCGGCCCGACCAAGGTCACCAAGCTGCCCAAACGCTCGGCCATCGTCGCGTTTTCGGCTGAAGAGGTCTACGCCATCGGCGAGCTTGCTGCCCAAACGCTCGGCCATCGTCGCGTTTTCGGCTGAAGAGGTCTACGCCATCGGCGAGCTTCTGCGCCGCCACAAGGGCGGGGCTGCGGTCGTCATGGGCGCTCTCAGCCCGCGCACACGCAATGCCCAGGTCGATCTCTACCAGTCCGGCGAAGTCGATTACCTCGTCGCCACGGACGCGGTCGGCATGGGGCTCAATCTCGATGTCGATTATATCGCGTTTGCCGGGCGCTCGAAATTCGACGGGCGCCGCCATCGCGCCCTGACGGCGGCCGAATGCGGCCAGATTGCCGGCCGGGCCGGACGGTTTCGCAGTGACGGCGTCTTCGGCGAGACGGGTGAATGCCCGCCCTTCGACGAAGACATGATCTTAGCGATCGAGAATCACCGGTTCGACAGCGTGGCCGAGCTGCAATGGCGCGCCAGCGACCTGGATTTCCGCTCGATCCGGACACTGATTGCCAGTCTGTCGCGCCGCTCGCCGAACCCGGTCCTGCGCCAGAACCCGGAAGCGCTTGATGAATGGGTGTTGCGCCGGATGGCCGAGGACGCCTCGATCGGGCCGGATGTGCGCGGTGTGCGCAAG
>JAAANZ010000052.1 GCA_009909065.1 Alphaproteobacteria bacterium
CGGGATGCCGGGGGCGAAGAAGCCAGCCCTCGCCACTGAAGCGATCGGGCTTGTTACCGCTCTCCAGGCGATTGAGAAGGTGTCGCGGTCCTGACAAGCGGGGCGGGCCGGCGTTCGTCCAGACGGCCGGCCGGCGCGGGCGGATCAACAGGGCTTTCTTGCAAGGCAAGGTAGGGATCGGAATGAGGCGCGAGATTCAGGCGATTGGCTTCCAGAGTGAGGCGCGGCGTCTCCGCATCCGCATCGAAGGCCCCGGCCTTCCGGATCCTTCGGCTTCGATCCGAAATCCGTCCTAACTCAAAGGCGTATGGTGTCGGCGCGCGCCGAATGGGTTGGCCGTGTCAGGGAGGGCGTCGCGATGCCTGCGAGAACGCGGCTCATTCCATGCCGTGTTCGATATTGACCTTCGAGAGCGTGCCGGCGTTTAGACAGGCGGCGGCCTCTAACAGGAAGACCTCTTCCATGGATATGTCGCGCGCGGTCAAGAGCCCTGGTTCCGGGATCCACCATTCCTCGTCGCCGGGCGTGAAGCGAGCCTCGTGCCCCAGCGGCAGGAAAGCCTCCGTTCCCGACAGGGATAGCAGCGCATCCTCGAGATCCGGGTCGAGGCCTTCGGCTGAAATGCCTTCAAAGCGCAGGAGTTCGGCTTCGATCACGCGGGCACCGCCCGGCGGGCCGCTGGCCGGCACATGCGCCCCCCGCCGGCGTGCAAAACGCATGTCCATGGTGTCGCGCGGGGCGTCGGGAGGCCCGAAAGCCTCGATCGCAAGGCCCGCCACGTCCCGGCCGAAATCCAATGCGTTCGCCATTTCCGCCGCAGCCTCACGGTCGCCGTCCATGGCGATCAACAGCTCCTTGAACGCCCATGACGGTGTCTGATGCGTCGCCGCGAACAGGCGCAGCAGAACGACCAGCAGGTTCACATGGGCGCCATGCGGGCAGTTGAGGTGCACGACCAGATCCCGCGCCTCCGATAGACCCGCGTCGCAAATGACTTCGGCCCGGGTCGTGACAGGGCGGGCCAGAAAGCCGTGGGACATGCAGGCGGCGACATCGTCGGCAATGGCGCCCCAGACATCGGCGCGCTCTTCGGGCATGCCGCCAGCCTTGGCTGCCTGCGAATAGGACAGGGTCGCCGTCACGCCGGTCACGATGTCCGGCTGTTCAGGGGCGATCCGGAGCCGGCTAAGGACGGTCTGTTCAAGGCTCATGGCTTTGCCTAATCTTCCAGGCGAGCGAGATAGGCCTCGACCCGGTCGCGGCCCTCGGGATTGTATGCCTGGTTTCCGAACAGCGTGCCCACAGCGACCTCCACGGGATAGCGCACAGGTTTCAGTGCCTTGGCGACGGTACGATAGGGCGTGATATCCTCTCCCTTGTCGACATCGCCAAAAACGGGCTTCGGGCCTGCGGTGATGACCGCGATGTCGCCGGTGCGCTCATAGGCAACACCCGGCGCCTCGGCCACCGCATCCAGCTCAGGAAGGCGAGGGGTGAAATCCGGCCCGATGATCGTTCGCCAGCCGATATCGGGAATGCCGGGCTCGACGCCCTTGTTCTGATCCCAGCGGAACCCCTCTTCGGTCTTGCGGATACCCATGGTGGCGCTGTCGACAGTGAACTCTATCGCCGTGCGATATCGGGGATAGGCGCGTGGCAGGTAATCCTTGAGGCTCTCCAGCGCCACGGGCAGGTAAAAGCCCATGCCCATGATGCTGGCGATCACCGGCATGTCCCTGATGATCTGGGTTGCGGCCTGCGCAAAGGGGACGGCGCGGTCCGCATCGGCCGGCACCGACATGTCGAGGAACATCACCCGGTATTCGTCCACACGGAACGCCGGCACTGTCACATTCCCGGTCTCCTCGCTGAGCGGCCCGACGACGCGGCAGGTGGCCGGAAAGCTCTTGTCCGGCGTGTTCAGCCAATTGCGGGCATCCGAGATGCCGTCCCCGTCCAACGGCTTCGGCCGCATGGGCCGGGCCTCGTCCGCGATGGCCAGCCAGGCGGCCTCGGCGCCATAATGCTCCAGGAACAGATCGAACAGGCGTGTCACGCCATCCGCGTTGGCTGGATCGTTGAGGCTGCCATCGCAATAGAGCAGGACCCGAAAGGCGGGCTCGGCAATCTTGACATTTCCTCGGGCAATGGGATCGGGCATGGCTCTACTTCAAAGCGACACTTGGTTTCGACTTGCCGACCCTGAAGACGCCTGCAAGGCTTGAAGCCGCATCGCATTGTTGATCGACAACGCCAGGATCACCAAAGTTGAATCCTTCACTTATCTCAAGACCAACCTCTAAACCATCCCCGCCAGTCACCCAGCTTCGGTGTCGTATGCCATCCGGCCTGGCGGGCGATGAGCACGCCATGGGCGCCGGGCGCGATGGCCTTGCTGATCTCGACCAAGTAGGGCCCATCGCGTGGGTGTTGCAGCCGGGCAGGACAAGGCCCGCGCCGGTTTCCTTCGCTGGACAGATCGCCCCGAAAATCCAGGCCGAAAGTGTGCGCTGATCCTGCGGGGCCGAAGGTCGTGTGCCACGCCTGGCCCAACGCCGCGTGATCTTGTTCGGCGGGAAAACGGGGCCCCAACCCCGTTTTCTTGTCCGCCTCACTCTGCCCCACCCGCGCTTCGTCCTGGAACCACACCTCGATCTCTACGCCTTGGCCCACGTCCTTTTGGATCCGGTCGATCTCGGCCGGGAAGTTTTTTAAAATCCGCCATTGCATGGGCGTTCTGGGCACGGTGGCGCGGGCGCGCCGAGAGCTTGGCGTAGCCCATCGCCTTGAGCTCGCGGCTGACCGTCGTCTGGTCGAGCGAGACGCCAAATTCCTCAAAGAGCCACTGGGCCAGGTCACTTGAGCCGCCAGCGCACCACACCATGGACCGCCGGGATCGGCACCTGCTCGACAAGGGTCCTCCAGGGCCCGGCGCGGGTCATCGTTGAGCCGGGTGGCCGGACCCGGTGACTTGCGGTCGATCAGGCCGTCAGGCCCTTCAGCGTTGAAGCGGATCACAAGAGGCGCGGATGCTTTGAAGAGTGACCCCGCCGATCCTGGCCGCCGCACTCCGGCTCTCGCCATCATACACCGCCGCCAGCGCCAGAAGCCGCCGGGTCTGGCCTGCATCCTTCGACGCCCGCGCCAGGCACCTTAAAAATGCCCCATCATGATCTGACCGTAACCGAACCGCCGCTGCCATCGCGCTTCCTCCTGCTGCCAGCAGAAAGGAAGCAGCATACAAGCAGCGGGGGACCCCCCGATGGTGCCCGAAGCTATCCGGACGGGCATGAAGCCGGCGCGCTGGCCAATGTCAGCCTGTCAATGACAGTCTCATGCCCGCCGCCAGGCCGGTATCGACCAGGCCGGCAACAGACCCGGCCGATATCCTGTCCACGAATGCCGGCTCGTCAGCGGCCTCGGCC
>JAAANZ010000130.1 GCA_009909065.1 Alphaproteobacteria bacterium
GATAATAATGCCGATGACCTCCTCGAAGAACGCCGCAAGGATATCTTCCTCGCTGAGGAAGTCGCTGAAGCGCTCTCGGCCTGGAGCCGCGGAGAGGGCCGGCTGACGCCGGATGCCATGGGCTATCTGCTCCGGAGCCTCTTTGACCGGCTGCGCCAGCAAATGGCGCTTGAAACGGACTTTCTCTCACGCCTGTCACAGGGCCCGCGTCGGCGCCTCCATTAAGAGCAAGGCCCCGCAAGAGCCCTCCAATGGCGCAGCCTGCGCGGCCTTGGGATGAAGCCTGGCACGGGACGCCAGGCCAAACGGCTTTCATTCAGACGTCACACCGGCCTATAGGTGAAAAAAGGCGCAACAACCGGCCGGACGCGATGAGTGATCCCGACACCCCCAATGCGGAAAACGCCGATGAGCCGACCGGACAGGCTGGCGGTGTGCGCTCGCCAGTTTCGGGGCTGGACACGGCCCTGTCGGCCGGCGCGAGACTTCTGGCCACGGGCCAGACCATACGCGCAAAACGGGTGCGCCGCGCCGTGCGCAAGGAATTGCCCGCCTATCTGTGTGTGCAGTCGAGCTGGTTTGTCGCCTTCGGCCTGCAAATGGTGTTGTTTCCCTATCTGATCACCAGCCAGGACTATCTCGGCCTCGACGGGCTCGAGCTCGGCCTCGCAAACATGGCGCTCTCGGGCCCTTCGGTCCTCTTTCTACTGATCGGCGGCGTGGTGGCTGAGCGCGCCGATGGCAAGCGTCTTCTGATCCTGCTTCACGTCATGGCTGCCGTGCCGGCTTTCGGCCTTGCTGGTGCCGTGTGGAGCGGGACACTGACCTATCCACTGATGCTGCTCTACGGCCTCAGCATCGGCACGGTCGGGGCCTTCATGATGCCGGCGCGCGATTCCACGATCAATGAAGTGGTCGAGCGGCGGGTTCGGATGGGCTCGGGCGTCACGCTGCAACTCGGCGTGACCCTGGCGACAATGGCGCAGTTCGTCTCCCAGATCATCGGCCTGGTGCTTGGCGGCTATGCTGACAAGATGACCCTGATGCCGGACTGGCTCGGCGGTTTCGGGGTCGGACCGATCCCGAGCGCGAATCTCCTGGCGCTCCAGGCGGGCGTACTCGCCGCGGGAGCGGTCTTCGCCATGTTCCTTGCGCGCGGCCGGCGGGTTCGGACAGGGCGTTCGGGCCTCGGCGCAGCCTTCGGCGACATTGCAGAAGGGTTCGCCGCGGTGCGCGCCGACGGACGGCTCTGGGCCATGACGGCATTGATGTTCGGGGTCGGGATTTTCGTGATCGGCTCCTTCCTGGTCGTCCTGCCGATTATCAACCGGGACATCTACCATCTGGAATCCGATGGGATCCGGGACATGTTCGTCACTTTCTGGCTCGGCGCCTTCGTCTCGTCGATTGCGCTGTCAGTGTTCAAGCGGATCGAGCGCCAGGGCGCCCTGCTGCTGAGCGCACAGGCCATCGGCTCCCTGGCGATACTGATCATGCTGGCGAAACCGCCGCACTGGGTCTTCCTCGCCATCGTGTTCGTCTGGGGTCTGGCCGCCGGCGTGTCGATTGCCATGAGCCGCTCGATTGTCCAGGACGCTGCGCCGAAGAACCAGCTGGCCCGTGTCCTGTCGATTTACCAGCTGGGTTTCATGGCCGGAGCCCCTTTCGGCGCGGCTGTCATGGGCGCGCTCACCGACCTGTTTCCCGAAGAACCGCAAAGGGTCGCCATTGTCCCGGCTGCCGGCATGATGCTGCTGATTGCCTGGATGGTCCTGCGCACACCCATCTGGGGAATGCGCCATTCAGAACCGGCGGCCAGCCGGGAACCGGACACCGGACCTTGAGGCCATGATCAGCTTTGTTCAGGCGCGTCTGGAGGTTCGTCCGCACCGGCCGCGGTCTCAGCTGCGGGCGAATCCGACGGGGTCTCGGCGCTTTGCGTGTTCCGGCGGCGCCCGCCCATGACGCGCGCAAGCCAACCCTCGCGTTCCTCGGCCGCCCTCAATTCCCGGTCGAGCGTGGACATTGTCCGGGTAAAATCCGGGCCCTGGTCCTTGCGCCAGGCGCGGCCCGCCTTCGCCACGACCCAGGCGAGATTGACGCCCCTCAGCCCGGCCGGCACATCCTGCGACCCGTCAAGCCCCGCCGAAACAAGGGCCCAGTCGGCGGTCGTCTTGCGTTCGACCGCCATTCTGGCCATCTCGGCCGGTTGGCGTTGGCGCCATTTCCAGAAAGAGACCAGACCATCCCGATACGGCTCCATCGCTTCGAAACGGTTCATGAGGACATCGAACAGCCGTTCACGCGGTGTGCCTTCAAGAACGGGCGCTTCGCGCAACATGGCGCTGTCGAACCAGCCCGCGACGGCATGGCCAATCGCAGACTTGTCAGCCACGCCGTAAAACGCGTCGAGTTCCAACCCGGCCCGCTCGGCCACGCCGGAAAGCGTCACGGCCGGCCATCCCTCTTCGCACGCCAGCCGGAGCGCCGCTTCGACGCCCTTGTCCATGATCTCAGAGGAGTCAGTCATTCCGTGTCTTCCGCGCTTCGTGCGAGTTGCCTGTCGCGCTGGACTGCCTCTCTCAGCGCCTTGCGGTACAGAAGTGGCATTCCGTCATCGCCCATCAAGACATCGAGAGCGGCCTGCGTCACGCCGCCCGGCGAGGTGACGGCGCGTCGCAACTCCGAGGGATCGGTATCGCTTTCAGCCATGAGCGCGGCCGCACCGATGACCGTCCGGCGCGCGAGACGCATCGCCCGGTCGGCATCGAGCCCTTCGGCTTCGCCGGCCGCGGCAAGCGATTCGGCCAGGAGGAACAGATAGGCCGGTCCGGACCCGGAAAGTCCCGTCGCCAGGCTCAACTCCTCCTCGCTCATCGGTCCCTCGACCCATCCGAGCGGTTGCAGGAGCTGGCGCGCACGCTCGACATCATCCCGTGTCGATGCGGGACCGGGAGCCATGAGGCAGACGCCCTGGCCCACCGCGCCCGGCGTGTTCGGCATCACCCTGACCACGCGCGACGTGCCGAGACGTCCGGCGACCTGTTCGATCCGCCAGCCGGCCATGATCGACACGATGAGCGTGTCATCTCCCACCCATCGGGAAACCTCCTGCGCGATCTCCCCGAAAAGCTGCGGTTTGACCGCCAGGACCAGCGTCCCGGCCGGCTGCGGCTGCGGATTCAGCGTGATCTTCCCGGACGCGGCCCAGCCGGTTACGGCTTCAGAGGGTTTCGGATCGACGATGACCGGCTTGGCGCCGGTGCGCCGACTCAGCCAACCACGCGCAAGAGCCCCGCCCATATGGCCAGCCCCGACAAGGACGAGTCGCCGCTTAGCCATGATCGCTGAACTCCGGTTTGTATCCGTGGCGACCGCCGGCCGTCTCAGGCCTCGCCCATGGTTTCGAACATCACCGCATCGATCGCCTCGCGCGGCGACTTTCCGGCCCAGATCAGGAAGTTGAACGCCGGCACGAAACGTTCCACCGAATCAACAGCGGCCGCCATGACGGAGCGAATCTCGCCGCCGCTGGGCGCTTCGCGTTCCAGCATCGGAAGCGCGTGGCGGAAAAGGACGACTTCTTCCTCGACCCAATAGTCGAAATGGCCGAGCCACAGGCGCTCATTGCACATCATCACCAGCTCGGCGATGGAGGATCGCCGGGCCGATTGCGGCTTGATGTCGAGCGTGACGGAGATGTGCACGGCATCGGGGTCACGGCGCAGCGCGAAGAGTGCGCCCATCTCGCCCCAACGCGTCGGGCATATGCACTGGACCGCCTCGTCAAGATCGTCGCGCTCATGCTGCCAGCCATTGGCTTCCAGGAATTCCTCGATGAGGTCGAGGGCCATATTGCTTTCGCTTTGCGTTTCAGACGTGTTCAGGCTCATCGAATTGCCCTCCGTATCAGTGCGGTGCCGTGCCGGGCACCTTGCCAAGGCTAACATGTGCCAGAGGCCCCGCAAGCCGGATGCCGCACACCATCCACCGGGAATTTCAAGCTAGTCCCGGGATTTTGTCGTGCTGCGCCCGGGCGTGGCGGCTTCGAGCGCGGCCACCCTCTCCTCGAGCGATTCGACCCGGTCGAGCGCCGCCACCGCGATCTGCCTGAGCGCCTCGACCTCGTCACGCTCGGCAAGGTCCATATCGGCCACAAGTTCGCGGACACGCGACTGGAACGCCGTGCGCGCCTCGTCTCCGGCGGCTCGGGCCGCGCCCATGGCGCCCGTGGCCAGCCCTGCAATATCGTCGAGCAGAGGATTTGTGGCGGCCATGTGACATCTCCCTTCACGCGCTTGCACTCTTGTGTCGCACATTGCAGATGGGAACTCTACCAGAGCGGGGAAAGGCCATATCCATGTCGACGCTGCTGATTTCGGCGCTCTCCTTTCCGGAGATCAGCCCCGCCCTGTTCACGATCGATGCCGGCCCGGTCCACTTCCCGATCCGCTGGTATGCGCTGGCCTATATCTTCGGATTGATCCTGGCCTGGCGCTATGCCGTGGCGCTTGCGCGGCGCCCGGCCCTGTTCGGGAGCGCACCGCCGCCGAGCAGCGAGGATATCGACGACCTGCTTTTCTATACGATACTCGGCGTGATCCTGGGCGGCCGCCTCGGCTATATCCTGTTCTACCAGCTGCCCTTCCAGGCCGACAGGCTGGCCGATGACCCGCTGATGCTGCTCCGCGTCTGGGAAGGGGGCATGAGTTTTCATGGCGGGCTGATCGGGGTAGCCCTCGCCATTGTCTGGATTGCGCGGCGGCGCGGTGTCCGCCTGTTGCAGGTGGCCGACATTGCCGGGGTCGTCACGCCGATCGGGCTGTTTTTCGGCCGGCTCGCGAATTTCATCAATGCCGAACTGTATGGCCGGCATACGGACGGCCCCATGGGCATGATCTTTCCCGAAGCCCGTGTCGGCGCCGCGCCCGGCGCCTATGACTGGGCCGAGAAGACATGGGTCTATTGCCGTGACAATCTTGGCCGTTTCGGCTGCACGCAGCCCGAAATGCCCCGCCATCCCAGCCAGCTCTACGAGGCCGCGCTGGAGGGGCTTGTGCCCTTGATCGTGCTGGCCATTCTGGTGTTCGGTTTCCGGGTCCTCACCCGGCCCGGCCTCGCGGCCGGGCTGTTCCTGCTGCTTTACGGGTTCGGGCGCTCCATCGCCGAGCGTTTCCGGGAACCCGATGCCCATATCGGTTTCCTTGAATTCCTGCCCGGCGACATCACCATGGGGATGCTGCTCTCATTGCCCATGTGGATTGCCGGCGCCTGGCTCGTCGCGCGATCCCTACGCGACACCCGAGGCAAGGCCAGAACGTGACGCTTCGAGACAGGATTGCCGAAATCATCCAGGGTGAGGGACCCATTCCGGTCTCGACCTATATGGCGCTTTGCCTGCATGACCCGCAGGCCGGTTATTATTCGACCCAGTCAGGCCTTGGCCGGGACTTCATCACAGCGCCTGAAATCAGCCAGGTCTTTGGCGAACTCCTGGGGCTGTGGGCCGTTCATGAATGGCATGCCCTCGGCGCGCCCTCACCATTTATCCTCGCCGAACTCGGACCGGGACACGGCTCACTGATGTGCGACGCCCTTCGCGCAGCCTCCCGCCACGCCGACTTCATGGCAGCCATGCAGCTCTGGCTCGTCGAAGCGAGCCCGAAACTTCGCGCGGTGCAGAAAGAACGCCTCGCGCGGTTCGATCCGCATCATATCGATGACTGGCGGGCCCTGCCCGAAGCCCCGGCGATCACGCTCGCCAATGAATTTCTGGACTGCCTGCCGGCGCGCCAGTTCGTCCGGACAGGGCATGGCTGGGCGGAACGGGTGGTCGGACTCGATCCATCAGGCGGGCTGTGTTTCGGCCTGGCCGAGCCGGCCGGCGACGAGCCGCGCGAGGCGAGCGAAGGCGCGGCAGGCGAATTGGATGTCCAGCCCGCACTTGGCGAGATTGCCGAAAGGCTCGCGGCGCGCGAGGCCCCCTTTCGAGCCCTTTTCATCGACTATGGCCCGATGACCGACCCCCCCGGCGAAACCCTGCGCGCCTTCCTGGAAAACGAACAGGTCGACCCGCTGGCCGATCCCGGCCGCGCCGATCTCACGGTCGATGTCGATTTTGCCCGTTTCAGCCGGCTCGCCAGGGCCCGCGGTCTGGACGTGGCCGGGCCGGTTCAGCAGGGCGCGCTCCTGCGCCAACTGGGCATACAGGCGCGCCTCGACCAGCTTGTCGCGGCCAATCCGGATGAAGCGCAGACGATTTTTCACGCCGTATCGCGCCTCGTCGATCCGGATGCGATGGGCGCCCGGTTCAAGGCGGTCTGCCTGTCGAACCCCGGGCTTCCTGCGCCCGCAGCCTTCGAAACCGGGCCAGGATGAGGATGAGCCACCCGCCTGTCCTCCTTTCCCCGCGGCTCGAAACCTGCGAGCGCATCGCCCATGGCTTTTTCGGGCGCCGCGGCGGGGTCTCCGAGGGGCTCTATGACAGTCTCAATGCCGGGCACGGCTCCGCCGACCGGCCTGGCGCGGTGGCCGAAAACCGCCGGCGCATTGCCGCGGCCATCGGCGCGGATACGCTCGTGTCCGCCTATCAGGTGCACGGCACGAATGTGGCCGTTATCGACGCCGCCACGCCGGATCGCCCGCAAGCCGATGCCATGGTGACCCGCGTGCCCGGAACCGGCCTTGCGATCCTGACCGCAGACTGTGTGCCGGTGCTGTTGGCGGACGCGAAAGCCGGCATTGTCGGGGCCGCGCATGCCGGTTGGAAGGGCGCGCTCGCCGGCGTGACGCAAGCCTGTATTCTGGCCATGGAAGAGCTGGGCGCGCACCGCGGCGATATTGCGGCGGCCATCGGCCCGGCCATCCAGCAGGCCAGCTATGAAGTCGGGCCGGAATTGCGGGCGAGATTCATGCAGGCCGGCGAGAACGAGGCCTTTTTTTCCCGTGGCGCAGGCGATCGCTGGCAATTCGACCTGACAGGCTATGTGGCCGCTCGCCTTGCGCAGGACGGGCTGGGCACGGTCGAGCGGCTGGATCACGACACCTGCGCCCTGGAGGCGACCTATTTCTCCAACCGCCGGCGCCACCATCGCGGCGAACCGGACTATGGCCGCAACGCCTCAGTCATCATGCTTCGCCGCTGAACGGGCGATTTGAGCGCAGAGGGGCGTTGCAACCCGTCGGACTTTGCGACAGGAACATGACACGCCCCAAGCCAGCCTCCGGACCTGCTGCCCCATGAAACTGATTTCCTGCACTGCGAACCTTCCGCTCGCCGAAGCCATCGCCGATTATCTCGACGCGCCGCTGACCGAGCGCCGCATCGACCGGTTTTCCGACAATGAGATTTTCGTGCGGGTCAATGAGAATGTCCGCGGCGAGGATATCTATGTCATCCAGTCGACATCCTATCCGGCCAATGACACCCTGATGGAATTGCTGATCTGCCTGGATGCCCTCACCCGCGCCTCGGCGCAGCGGATCACGGCCGTCATTCCCTATTTCGGCTATGCCCGCCAGGACAGGAAGACCGACGGACGCACGCCGATCTCGTCCAAGCTCGTGGCCAATCTCATCGCCTCGGCCGGCGCCGACCGCGTCCTGACCATGGACCTGCATGCCGGTCAGATACAGGGCTTCTTCGATGTGCCGACCGACAATCTGATCAGCGCGCCTGTGATGGAAGAGGATATCCGCAAGCGGTTCGAGGTGAAGGATCTGATGATTGTCTCGCCCGATGTGGGCGGCGTCGTTCGCGCCCGCGCCCTTGCCAACAGGCTCGGCGTCGATCTTGCCATCGTCGACAAGCGCCGCCCGCGGGCCGGGGAGAGCGAGGTCATGAACATCATAGGCGATGTCGCCGGGCGCCATTGCATCCTCGTGGATGACATATGCGACTCCGGTGGGACACTCTGCAATGCCGCCGCCGCGCTCAAGGCGAAAGGCGCGACCCGGGTGGCGGCCTATGTCACGCATGGCGTCTTCTCGAACGGGGCGATAAAGCGGATCGAGGCCTCGGAACTCGACGAGGTGGTGGCCTGTGACACGATCAGGCAGCGCGATGACGACCTGAAATCGGAATCGCACAGGGTCCTCACCGTCGCGCCCTTACTGGGCGAGGCCATACGACGGATCGCCAACAAGGAAAGCGTGTCGAAACTGTTCGACTGAAACCCGCGGGCCCTCGAGAGGATCGCTCGTCCCGCGACAGCGCTTTCGCTCTTGCCCCGGCGTGTCGGCTGCTGTAGACGCGGCGTCTTCATGGAAACGGCGGCGCAAGGCCGCGCGTGTCAGGCTGTCACCGGTCGCCCCGTGGGGTATCGGCGGACTTCAGGGCGAAAGGAAAACCGATGTCGGAAGAAATTGTGTTCAATGTCGAGGTGCGCGAGCGCATCGGCAAGGGCGGGGCCCGCGAGGCACGGCGTCAGGGCAAGATCCCCGGCGTTCTCTATGGCGGGAAACTGAAGCCTGTCGCGATCAATCTGCGATACAATGAAGTCATCAGGGCGATCAATACCGGGCAATTCCTGGCCTCCACCGCCACGCTGGTGCATGACGGCAAGAAGCAGATGGTGATCCCGCAGGATATCCAGCTCCACCCGATCACCGACCAGCCGATGCATGTCGATCTTTACCGCGTCAGCGAGAAACAAACGATCGCTGTCGAGGTGGCCGTGCATTTCAAGGGCGAAGATGTCTGCCCGGGTATCAAGCGTGGTGGCGCGCTCAATGTGGTGCGCCATGCTGTCGAACTGTTGGTGCCGGCAGGGAATATCCCCGAATATCTCGAAGCCGATGTCTCGGCGCTCGATATCGGCGACAATGTAAAGATCTCCGACATTTCGCTCCCCAGCGACGCCGAACCGACCATCACCGACCGCGACTTCACCATCGCTACGATTTCAGGCCGGGTCGCCAGCGCTGAACCGGCAGATGGCGAGGAGGAGGTCGCTCCCGATGAAGTGGAAGCCACCGCTCAGGATGACGGCGGTGATGGCGAGGCCGGCGACGAGAAGGACTAGGCTTGTCGACGGTCCTGCGCGACGCGTGGCGCCGGCTTGTCATGCCGGCGCGCGCCAAGGCCCGCAGCCAAACACCGGGGCGGCCCATGCATATTCTGGCGGGACAGGGAAATCCGGGACCGAAATACGCCGACAACCGGCATAATATCGGTTTCATGGTCCTTGACCGGATTGCGCGCGACCATGGCTTCGGCCCGTGGCGCGCGAAATTCCGAAGCGAGGTCTGCGAAGGGGTCATTGATACGCCGGAGGGCCGCAGGAAGCTGCTCCTGGTCAAGCCTCAGACCTTCTACAATGAAACCGGCCGCGCCCTGGCCGAGGCCGCACGCTTCTACAAGCTCTCGCCGGAGGATGTGTCCGTCTTCCATGACGAAATCGATCTTGCGCCCGGGCGCCTGAGGGTGAAACGCGGCGGGGGCCATTCGGGCAATAACGGGGTGCGCTCGGTCATCCAGCATCTCGGCCCGGATGTGCGCCGGATCCGCCTCGGCGTGGGCCATCCGGGCGACAAGTCGAGAGTGATGCCCTATGTGCTGTCCGACATTCCCGCAGCGGAGCGCGAGTGGACCCGGGCGCTCACGCAGGCCTGCTCGAAAGCCCTGCCCCATCTTATCGGAGGTGACGACGAACGCTATCAGAGCGAAGTCATGCGTCTTGCTCCTGCGCCGAAATCCGACCCCCGCCAGGGCTAGATCTAACAGGCTGCTGAGGAACCGCTGCAATTGGGTCTTTCGAACCTGAAAGCATGATCGCGCCGCCATCCTTCGAGACGCGATCCTGGACGGATCGCTCCTCAGGATGAGGATTTTGAGCCTTCGAAACAACGTACTCACCTCATCCTGAGGAGCGCGAAGCGCGTCTCGAAGGATGGAGATTCACACGACTGCCTGTGCCATTGGATCGCCGAAGGATCCGTTCTTCAGCAGCCTGCTCAAGCCCTGCCCGCCCCTCATCGGAAAGCATGATCGCAAGCGCTGGACCCCGCGTCCCTTGCCCGACACGGATCACATCCCGCGTCTCTCGGCAAAGGCAATCAGGGAAATTCGCGATCAGGATACAAGGGGAGGCGCCGGGCGCGAGTCCAGCGAGGCGAGCGCGCGGCCCTGCAGGCGACTGGCCGCCAGGCGCGCAAATCGCAGCATCATGGCCTTGCGCCGCGCCGCGGCCAGCTTGTGCGTCGCCGGCTCACGGACAAGCGCGCCGCCAAAGGCATCGGCGATGATCAGACCGGTCTCGCCGGGAAGCACCTGATGCGGGAAGGCGGATGAGACCGCAAAGGCAAACCGGTCGCAAAACGGCAGATAATCCTGCCATTTGCTGTCACTGCGATAGTCGGCAAGGCCGGATTTCACTTCCACTATGAACAGCTCGCCGTCCGGCCCGAGGCCGACAATATCCGCGCGCCGGCCATTGGCGAGTGTCAGCTCGGTCACCGAGGCGAAGCCGAGATCGTGAAGATGCCGGATCGCCCCGCGGCAGATGGCGGCCGCATCGGGCGCGGCTGTCGGTTCGGTCATGGCGCAGCTCCCGGATTGATGTTCCCATCGTGTTCCAGAGTGCGCCGGGCCACCCTCCCGGGTCAAGCGTCCAGCAGGCGATCCACCCAGGCCGGAACGATTTCGCTGGCCGGGCCATACCGTGTTTCATCAAACACGCGGGCATTCTCCGAAGGCTCGAGATTGAGTTCAACCGTGCGTGCTCCGGCATACATGGCCTCCTGGACAAAGCCGGCCGCCGGATAGACAGCGCCGGATGTGCCGATGGAAACGAACATCCGGCACTGGCTCAGCGCATCGCCAATCCGGTTCATTTCCAGCGGCATCTCCCCGAACCAGACAATGTGCGGGCGCACATGGCCGACCGTGCGGCAGGCCGTGCACTGCGTGGATGTGCCGATATCCTCCTGGCAGACCGTCACCGTGAAACAGTTCATGCAGCGCACGCGCGTCAGTTCGCCATGCATGTGGACGACATTCCGGCTGCCGGCCTGCTCATGCAGATTGTCGACATTCTGGGTGACGAGAAGGAAGTCTGCGCCCTCGGCCCGGCAAGCCGATTCCAGGCGCGCCAGCGCCTCATGGGCGCGATTGTGCCGCGCTGTCTTCAATTGCCGGCGACGGTCATTGTAGAAACCCTGGACGAAATCCGGGTCCCTGGCAAAACCTTCGGGCGTGGCGAGCGCCTCGAGCGGATATTTCGTCCAGATGCCATCCTCGTCGCGGAACGTGCCGAGCCCGCTTTCCGCGGAAATCCCGGCGCCTGTGAGGACGACAATGGAACGGGGCAGGGGCATGAAGTCTCTCCTGTCGGACCTGCTGGGGATCTGGCGCGGGCGGCAAAACCCGCCCTCGTCATATTGCGAACATATGCTTAATCTACGATCATGAGCAGAAGGTTCATTTTAACAGCGGGGGCAGTCCATGCCGATCTCCCAAAGATTCCGGCCCAGCCGCATACTTTCGGGCCTCGCCGGCGGTCTTGCGGTACTGGCCGGGTGCGACATGGTCGAGGACCGAGCCGAGCGCGCGCGCGAGGTGACCGAGGCCGCCATGGACCAGGTGGCCGGCGAGACCGCCGGTTCCGACACGCGCACGTCGATCTCGGACGTGCCGGTCGATGCGCGCGCCTTTTCCGGCCAGTTCATCGAACAGCCCGAAATCAACACGCAGACCGCCGCCCGGCCCAGCCGCTTCGCCATCGGCTCCATCATCGCCAAGCCGCGCGAACTGCCCCCCCCTCCCGGACCGCAGGAAGCGCTGATGATGCAATCGCCGGAGGCGGCTCGCGATCTCGGCATTGAGGCCCTGCCCGCACCCGAAACCTTGGAACTGCCCGAGGCCGCCGGGGATGACGATAAGGCCCGGGAATATGACGGCACCGAAGCGGAGGGCGACTATGAGACACTTGAGCGTCCGCGCATTGTTGAACCCGGTGAACTCGACCAGAAGATGCCGCGCGCCCTGCCACGCGACCAGATGAAACTGGCCCGGCGGGCCGTGATGACGCCGCGAGCCATTCAGGTGCAGACGGATGCACGTTCGACAATGCTGGAAACGATGACGGAATTCGGCCTGTCCGGGCAGGTGGAGATGAATCGCTCGGGCCAGGTGGTCATCCAGATCGGCGAGGACGGCGCCGACCCGACACAACAGACCCAGGAGCGCGCGCTCGAATTGGAGAATTTCGAGGAGCTCCCGCTCGATCGTGATGATCTCGTGCTGAAGGGATCGCGCTCACGGCTTTTCACGCCGCTGGGCGCGGCGCGCGCCGACCTGCCGCGCCAGGCGCTGAACGCGAATATCGAATGTCCCGAAACAATCGACCGCGAGGAGTTGAAGAAAAACGAGGTGCTTGCCACGGAGTGCATGATCGCCAAGCTGAAGAAGACCGGCCAGTTCGAATATGTCGAGAAGGACTTCATCTTCGAGCATCAATTCGCGCGTCGCGAAAACACGCCGCCGGTCAAGATCGCCGTCACGCCGGACGACCCGCTCTGGGACCTGCAATGGCATTTCCGCAACAATGGCGAGGGCGAGGGCCAGTCGCCCGGCGGCGCAGGCTTCAAGGCCTTCTGGGAAGAGAACGGGAAAGGCTCGCGGGACGTGGTGGTTGCCGTGGTCGATACCGGTCTCGACATGGACCATCCCGACATAACCGCCAGCGTGAATGTCGCGCCGGGCTGGGACATGGTATCCGACCCTTCCATGGGAAATGACGGCGACGGGCGCGATCCCGACCCTGACGATCCCGGTGACCTGTGCGATCCGAATGATCCTCAGGATGAGGACACTTATCACGGCACGCATGTCGCCGGAACGATCGGGGCGGGGGCAACCGATAATGGCGCCGGCGTCGCAGGCGGGGCCTGGGATGTGACCATCGTTCCGGTGCGCGCGCTCGGCAAGTGCGGCGGCCGGCTGACCGACATCAATGACAGTATCCGCTGGGCCGCGGGCCTGGTGCCGGCCTTTGACGCCGAGGGCAATGAGGTCTGGAACGAAAATCCCGCCGACATCGTCAACCTGTCGATCGGCCTTTTCGAATTCTGCCCGGCCTCGCTCCAGGAAGCGATCAATGCCGTCACCGAGCGCGGCGTGGTCGTGGTCTCGGCGGCCGGCAATGCGCGCGTCTCGACACGATACTATTCCCCGGGCGGCTGCGAGAATGTGGTCTCGGTCGCGGCCGGCGATGCGCGCGGACAGATTGCCCCCTATTCGAATTTTGGCGACGAGGTGGATGTGCTCGCCCCCGGCGGAGACCTGTCGCGCGATGACAATGGCGATGGCCGGCCCGATGGCATCCTGTCGACGCGGCTCGCTGAAAGCTGTTTCGACCCGGTGACCAACGAACCGGTGGAGACCTGCTATTACGCCTTCGAACAGGGCACGAGCATGGCCGCCCCGCATGTCTCTGCTGCGCTGGCGCTGATCAAGGCGCAGCAGCCCGAGCTGATGGGCAGCGAACTGCGCGACAGGCTTCTGGCAGCATTGAAACCGCGTTCGGCCGAGCAATGCGCCGGCCCATGCGAACAGTATCCCGGTGCCGAGCCCATCGCGGGCAGCGACGGCCTGTGCGCGCGGCCCTGCGGCGGTGGCCTTCTGGACCTTGGCGGTATAGACTTGGCTGACGGCGGATAGGGGCTTTGAGGATGAGTGCATACAGCGAGAGACGCCACCATGGCGGCCTGGTCGGACTGGCGGGCCTGCTCCTCGCCATCGCCGGGTGCGGCTGGCTGGCGACGACCGACCCCGGACAGCAGCGCTTATGGATGCCGCTTCAGGTCAGCCAGCTCACCGGCGATGGCAAGACATTGCCGGCGCAGGCGGCAACCGGCGGCGAGGCCAGCTTCATCGTCAGGATAAAGGGCGAGGAGGCCGTCGATGCGCTGATCAAGACATGGCGGCGCGACCGGGATGCCGCGAAGGCGGCTTATGAGACCTGGGCGCAGGGGCGCGGCATTTTCGGGGAACTCGAGCTGACAGGGTGTTCCTATTCCGGGGAACTGATCCTCACTCGGCGCTTTGCCGAAGACGAAGTCATGACACGCTCGCGTGTCAGCGACATGCTGGAAAGCCTGCGCGCAAAAGAGACCGTGGCCTATGCCGACCCGGATTTCACGGCTTTTCCGGGCAACAGGGAGAACTGATATCCGATGCTGAGAGCCCTGATAATGGTATCCTGGCTGGCCTTCGTCGCGGCGTGCGGCGATGTCGTCAATCGCGGCGACGAACCGGACCCGGCGCCAGCTCCCGAAATACCGCCCGCCGAGAGCGAAACTGCCCCTGCCGAAGCGGCGCCCGAGCCTTTCGAGCCCGCCGCCCGCCCGTCCGTTCGGCCTGAAAGTGCCCGTATCGACTGGTCGGCCGCCAGGCGCGATCTGGCCGAACGCCCGGCCGATGCGGAAACCGCGAATTTCGGAATCGAGAGCGGCGGCAGCGCCCCGCCGGTCCCGGTGCTGCTGCCGACCGGGATCGTCACGCCGCAGGGCGCGAGCCAGCCGGCATATCGCCCGCTCAGTGACGGTTACTATGCCAATTATCCGGGCACGGATTATGACATCACCGTTTCGGGCACCAACCGGGTCTATGGGGCCGCGGGGGACGAGCGGAACACTGCCGAGATGAGCTTTGAGAGGATGGCGGCCGGCGCTCAGGTCTCGCTGTCGCGCTATGGGGCCGACTACCTGGTCGAGTTCGAATGCAAGGGCTATCCGGGCGCACGCGGGGACAATTGCGTGAGCGAGGAAGATGCCATGCAGATCGCCCGCGATCTCGTGATTGCGGGGACACGCTGATGGCCTGGCGGGTCCTCCTGGCGAGCGTGGCGGCGGGCGCCTTGGTAGCCTGCGATGCCGTGCGCTATCCCGGTGATGGCCGTGAAGCGCCCGAGACGCCGGCCGAGGAAACCGATGATGGCACGCCGGGCCCGCCGCCGCCGGCTGAACCGGTCGATGACCCCTATGGCGAAGACCAGGGCGAAAGCGAAGGCGAGGACGCGGCGACAGACGCAGGTGACGGCGCCAGCCCCGCCGACCCGGAAGACGAAGACACGGCGGAAAGTGAGGCGCCAGGCGAGGATGCGGGCGAAGGGGCGCCGGCCTCTCCGCCACCACCACCACCACCGCCCCCGGCGCCCGAACCGGCCTTCACCTATTACGGTCCGGGACAGTTGCAGGCCGGCTCCGGAACGGGGCAGAGCGAACAGAAAGTGCATGCCCCCGGCATCCGCTTCCCGATCCGCACCGCACCGGCCTATCTGCAATCCATGGTCTGGAATTTCGGCGGCGGCATCGGCGGCGGGGACGAATGCGATCCACGAAATTACCAGTATCCCTGGCGCGACAATTTCTGCGAAAAGCGCACCTCGAACCGCAATACGCCCTTCTGCCCGACTGCGCGTGTCCATCAGGGCCAGGATATTCGCGTCGGCACACCGCAGGAGTGCCAGGTGCTGCGCGGCACGCCGGAGGATGACCGGATGCTGCACGAGGTTGTCGCCGTCGAGGATGGGGTCGTCTATGATATTGCAACCTACACCGTGAAACTTCGCGCCGACGGGCGGATCTACCGTTACATGCACCTGAACATGGATGCATTGCAGGTCAGCGAGGGCGATGCGGTCCAGGCCGGCGACGTGCTCGGCTATGTCTCGAAGGATTTCGGCGGCACGCCCACCACCTTCCACCTGCATTTCGAGATCATCCAGAACACCGCCGAGCATGGCTGGGTGCATGTTCCGCCCTACCTGTCACTGGTGGAAGCCTATGAACGGCGTGAACAGGCGCCCGGCGAACGGCTCGAAGCGCCCGTCACGACAGCCTCCGCGGTTCCGGAAATTCCCGAGGATTTCGAAATCATCGAATAGCCGATCGGCATGAATGCCGGGTTTCAGCTGCGCTTGCGCAGGGCCGTGACGAACTGTCCGACCCGTCCGGTGAGGGCCGGCTCGCAGGCGGCAATATGGTCAAGTCGCCGGCGCAGGCGCGCAGCGATTGCGTTTTCCCTTCCCGCACCGGCCAGACGCCAGGCCGCCCGCTGAAGCGTGACGCCCCCTTGCTGCGCACCCTGCGCGCGGGCGCGGATATTCCAGGTCGGCTTCAATGGCGCGGCAAAATACTTCTTGTAGTGATCATGCCCGCCCGACAGGTCGATCGACTGAAGGCCCATTTGGTCCATCATCGCGATGGCCTTGTAGATCAGCAATATGCCGGGGGCATATTCGCCATACTCGGGATTGTAAGCCGCGATCCAGGGATGGAAGTGCTCGCCGCGCCGGACACCGAAATGCCCGGCAAGCAGGGTGTTGCCGAGGGTAAGCGAAACCATGAACCCCTGCAGGGCGTTGCTGTCGGCCGGTTCCAGCGCCGCGGCGGCCTTCAGGATTTTCGCACTGTTGGGCGCGGCGGTCACATCGAGAAGGCCATCGCCGAGAAACTGCGCGCTTTTCCAGGCAAGGAGGGTTGCAAGATTGTCGGTCTCCGGCACGCCCCAGGCAAGTTTCGGTTCGCCGTCCTCGCCGCGTTCGAGCTGGCGCAGGAGCCGGCGGAAATTCTTGTGCCGCTTGGCATGCCGGGCGCGGAATGTTTCAAGATAGGCCTCGGGCGCAAGCCCGTCGAGGCGGATGACGAAGGCATGGTCCTCGGCTTCGACGCTGACATCGCCGAGCCTTTCGGGCGGGACAACGGCGGCCGGTGCGTGATAGCTCGACAGGCCGCCGGCCGCGAGCATGTCCGGCAGGCTCAGCGCCTCGCCCGGCGCGAGCAACGGGCCGCAATAATCGCAGAACGGCGCGCCGATCGGGCGGGCATGTCCGAAGGGGCGTTTGTGCACCGCCAGGAGGCCCACCAGGGCGCCGCCACGCCGCGCCGTCAGGATGCGCACATCCTCGCGCTCGCCGGCGACGAGCGCGGCAAATTCCGGGCCCAGGAGCGGGCTGGACTGTCCGGGATCGCTGTCGCAGAGCGCCTGCCACTCGTCCAGTTCTCCCGGGCCAAGATCATTGAAGCGCCGGCACGAATAGTCCGGCTCATCCCGGGCCGCTACGCCGCTCGCCCGGTCAGGCATCGGCCAGGTCCCGGATTTCGCCGCTGCCGGCCTGCACTTCGAACGTGACCGGTGTCGGCGCGGCCTCGGGCGGGCGGTCCACGAGTTTCAGGCCACGGGCAATCACCGCCTTTCCCAGCACGGACGGTCCGGCCCCGCCCGGCAGGGCCGGATCCAGTCCAAGGCGCCGGCGAAGCTGACCATTCGTATAAAGCGCATTGGCCCGCAGCAGCGCCGGCAGCGTCATGAACTCGCAGGACAGCGAGACATTCAGGCAGTCGCCATTCTCGACCCGGTGCGGGGCATTCTGCGGCCAGGTCAGCGCCATGCCGGGATGCAGCTCGATCACCTCGGCGCCGGCCTCAAAGCCCTGCCGGAAGGTCAGCTCCTCATCCTGCAAGCGCAGTGCGATGGCCTCGACCTGTTCGGCGCCGGCATAGGGAGCGCCCGCGGGATAAAGGTGAAGCGTCTTCACGCCCCGGACCTGCACCAGGCAGACCAGGGGAATATCGAGATGGTAATGGACCTGTATGCGCGGCGAGGAGATCAGCACGCCCACATCGCGCTTGCGCGTGCGCAATCCGGCCGCCGCCTCGATCGAGCCGAAGATCATCTCTTCAACCTCGCTGAAAGCCTCGACCTGGCGATTCACGGCGCGAAGATTGAGCCAGATCTGCCCGTCGCGCACCGCGGCGAGCAGGTCACGCCCGGAAATATCCGGGGCGCGCCCGTGAGCGGCGCGCGTAATGCCTTCGCCATGGGGCGGAAACCTGTAAACGCCGAGCTTCTCGCGCGGATAGGTGTCAAGCAATCCGGCCAGCCCCTCATCGGAAAACAGCGGGCTTTCATGAAGGTCGTGGCGCGCGCGATAGGTCTGCCGGCCGAAACCTGCGTCCATGCCCGATGGCCATTCGAATGCCATGTGATTTCCCCGTGCCCTCTTCCAGCTTTGCACT
>JAAANZ010000026.1 GCA_009909065.1 Alphaproteobacteria bacterium
CTCGGTGACCTCGGGCGGGGCCGAGCCTTCAGATGTTTCGCTGGCGCAGGCGGCAAGCCCCCATGCCAGAACTATAGCAGCCGCCATTCTGTGCGGCCTGTTGAACTCGACTGTCATAGCGGAACCCGCCTCATCTCATCCCAAGCCCTAATAGGCAGGGCCGATGTTGACACAGTAGCAACTCGACGGGGGTCAGGGAACCGCGATCTCGCCGCGCCGGGCTGTGCCTCAATTCCGGCTCTTGTCCACGAGGCGGTCATTCTGGGCCCAGTGCATCATGCTGCGCAGTTTCTCGCCGACCGCTTCGATATCATGGGCGTTCAGGCGCGCGCGGGTGGCGTGGAAGCTCGGTGCGCCGGCCTGGTTTTCCAGCACCCAGTCGCGGGCGAACTTGCCCGACTGGATATCTTCGAGCACCGCTTTCATGGCCTGTTTGCTCTCCTCGGCAATGACACGCGGCCCGCTGACATATTCGCCAAACTCGGCCGTGTTCGAGATCGAGTAATTCATGTTGGCGATGCCGCCCTCATAGATGAGATCGACGATCAGCTTGGTCTCGTGCAGGCATTCGAAATAGGCCATTTCCGGGCTGTAGCCGGCCTCGACAAGGGTCTCATAGCCGGCCTTGATCAGCTCCACGATACCCCCGCAGAGCACCGCCTGCTCGCCGAACAGGTCGGTCTCGGTCTCCTCGCGGAAGGAGGTCTCGATCACGCCGGCGCGGGTATTGCCGATAGCCTTGGAATAGGACAGCGCGACATCTTTCGCCGTTCCGCTGTTCCGCTCGCATCCTGGTGGATGGCGACAAGGCCGGGCAGGCCGAAACCCATCTGGTATTGCGCGCGCAGCGTGTGGCCCGGGCCCTTGGGCGCCGAAAGGGACACGTCCACATTCGCGCTGGGGCGGATGAGATTGTAATGCACATTGAAACCGTGGCCGAACATGATGTGCTGGCCGTCGCGCACATGCGGCTCGATCTCATTGGCCCAGAGCACGGCCTGCTTCTCGTCCGGCACGAGGATCATGACCACATCGGCCCACTGTGTGGCTTCGGCGGGCGTCTTTACGTCCAGACCCTCGGCCTCGGCCTTGGCACGGCTCGACGAGCCCGGCTGAAGACCGACGCAGACCTCTTCCACGCCGCTGTCCCGGGCATTGAGGATATGGGCATGGCCCTGGCTGCCATAGCCGATGACAGCGACCTTCCTTTTCCGGATCAGGGAAAGGTCGGCATCGTTTTCATAGTAGATCTTCATTTTCGGTCTCCGTTGGCGTTTCAGGAAGGACAGGGATCGGCGGACATGGCCGCAGGCTGTGCGCCATGGGGCGCCATTTCGATACCCAGCGCGCGCAGCACCCGCGCCGGCCCCGCGCCGGCGCCGCGAACCTCCAGCCTGTGGCCGGCGCGCCGCACCGCCTCGCCGAGAGTGAGCAAGAGGCCGGCAAAGGCGGCATCGACACGGCAGGCCCCCGACAGGTCAATTCGGATTTCACCGCCGGCGCGGCGCGCCGCCTGCAACGCCGCCAACACATCATCGAGCCCGCCGCTGACCAGCGCGCCGGACAGGCGAACCTCGCTGCCCGCGCCATTGCGCGCAAAGCTGGCACGCGCCGGCACATTGTCTGCCTCGCCCTGATGGGCGAGATCGCGCTGCAAGGGCCAGAGCCGGCCGGGCACCAGCCGCAGCAGCGCCCAGCCATCGCGCCCGTAGCGCCCGATCAGGCCGGGCTCCGACCGGATCCGCCAGAGCCATTCGAAGCCGTTCTGCGCCCAGCTTTCGGGCGCGCGCGGCACGGTGCCGGCCACGAAATCCACCACCGCGCCGAGATGCGCGATCACCGGCGCATTGAGCCTGTGCTGGTTGGCCGAAATCCAGGCCTGGCCCTTCGCCGCGCCCAGCGAGACGACGAGGAAATCGGCACGCGCGCGGTTGATCGTGTCGAGGATGACGGGCGCGCTCATCGAGGCGACATCACCATAACCGGGGTTGAGATGGCCGCAGGCGATCATTCCCCCGTTCTCGGCGTTCAGGCGTTCCGCGGCCTTTTCCGCAGCGCCGGCGCGCCCGCCAAGGAAGTAGACCCGGATCGGGGCTTCGCCGGGCCGTTTGCGCCGCAGCCTGTCGAAAAGGTCCGATCCCGCGACGCGCTCAGGGACGGGCGCTCCAAGCTTGCGCGCCATCCAGACGACAGGCGCGCCATCGGCAAGGCTGAGATCCGCCTCGCGGATCTGTCGCATTGCCGTGTCATCCTTCAATGCGCGCACCAGCCAGTTGAGATTGGGCGTGACGAAGGACAGGCGCCGGCGCTCGCGCACGGCCGCGCGCACGGCAGCCTCGGCTTCTTCCAGTGAGACCGCATCAACGGGCATGCCAAACACCGACCAGACCGGCCGCGTCAGGGCGTCCTTCGGCGAAGCGCCGGGCGTTTCTGGCGGCGAAACGCTCAACCCTTTTCCTTGCCGCGCTTGATGGAAAGAACACCGGTGCGCGAGACCTCAACAAGGCCGAGCGGCTGCATCAGGGCGATGAACTGATCGATCTTGTCCGAACCGCCCGTCAGTTCGAAAACGAAGCTTTCCAGGGTCGTGTCGATGACATTGGCCCGGAAGATGTCGGCCAGGCGCAGCGCCTCGATCCGTCTCTCGCCGGTGCCGGCAACCTTGATGAGGGCCAGTTCCCGCTCGATCCCCCGCTTTGACTTGGTAATATCCACGACTCGGCCGACAGGCACCAGGCGAAGGAGCTGGGCCTCGATCTGTTCGAGCGTGTGCGGTGTGCCCGAAGTGACGATGGTAATGCGCGAGCGGTGGCGAGACGCATCCACTTCGGCCACGGTCAGACTCTCGATATTATAGCCGCGCGCAGAGAAAAGCCCGACCACGCGCGCCAGGACGCCCGGCTCATTGTCGACCATGACCGCCAGCGTGCGCCGCTCCAGCGCCTCATCCTCATGGGTCATGTCATAGGCCGATGCGGGGGCGTCATTGTCGCTCATGGCTCGTCCTTCCGGCTCTGGAATTCGTGCAGTATGGCGCGGCGCTCATCGGTGTCGATGAGGTCCATCCAGCCATTGTCACCGGCCCTGACGAGCAGCCCGGGCCGGCGCACGTCAAGGACGACACCGAGACGGCCGGCGGTCTTGAGGGCGTCTTCGCGTTCGGTCTTCTTCTGGTCATTGACCCGACCAAGCAATTCCTCGAGCCGGCGCGGGTCGAGATGCTCCTGCAATTCCGAGACGAGAAGGCGCCGGCATTCGGTGATGAAACCGGCGGAATCCTCACCCCTTATGCCATCCTCGCCGATCTGCAGCACCTCGTGATAGGCATAAATAAGCGCGTCGAGAATGGGAGGGCGCTTGCCGCGGAAAGCGGCTTCCTTGTCAGTGCCGTGGCTCTCGGGGTCGATATTCGGGAAGAAAAACCGGCCGCGGTCGGCCAGGGCCGACAGGCGGCGCGCTATATCGAGCCGCTTCTGGCGGCGCTCAAGGTCGCTGATCATCGGCGAGAGGGCGAGCCCGGCCGCCTCGCCCATTGTGTCGATGGCTTCATGGCCCCAGTCGAGGCTCGCCTGGTCCACCCGGCGGCGAAGCTCCTCTTCCTGCAGATGGCGCTGACGCTTCGTCTCGCTGCGCGCAACCAGCGCACTGACAAGCGCAACCAGCGCGGAGCCGAGCGCAAGCACGAAGCACGACGTCGAGATTTGCGCTGATCCAGTTCATGGCGTTTTCAGTGGTCATGGCCTTCCCCTCGGACTCCCCGGTCAGGTTCTTGCACAAGGGTCTGGCGCGGGGCAATTGCGCCATTGGACTGACGTGCAACCCAAAGGCCCTGCAGGCGGTCGGGCGGCGCTTCCCGTTTCCGCCCGCCGCCCGGCTGCGCTCAGGTATCGAGGCGCTGGCCGTGACTTGCGACGAGACGCAGCCCCGGGGCCGCCGGCCGCGTGTCCGGCGCCGGCCGGAAGCCCTGCGCGAAGGTCAGTCCGGGCGCGGCATGATCGTCACGCGTCACGCGGCCCGCGCGACAAAGTCAGTCCGTCGCGCGCCGTCCTGGACGCTTCAGGCGGTTTCGATCTCACCAGTTGCATCACACCAGCCCCTTTCCATCATCATCGATTTCATCCCCATGGATCGTGCCCAGGATCATTTCATTATGGGCCGCGCCCGAGGGGATCATCGGCAGACAGTTCTCCTCGCGCGTGACGCGGCAATCGAAAATGACCGGGCCGTCATGCTCGACCATCTCAATGATCCGGGCATCGAGCTCGTCGGGGTGATCGCAAACGATTCCCTTCGCGCCATAGGCCTCGGCGAGCTTGACGAAATCCGGAAGGGCCTCGGAATAGGAATGGGAATAACGCTCGCCATGCAGCAATTCCTGCCACTGGCGGCGCACCATTCCCATCCACTCATTGTTGAGAATGAACACCTTGATCGCCAGCCTGTGCTGAACCGCGGTGGACATCTCCTGCATCACCATCTGCACGCTCGCCTCTCCGGCGATATCGATGACGAGCGCGTCGGGATGAGCGGCCTGAATTCCCAGCGCAGCCGGCAGCCCGTAGCCCATCGTGCCGAGGCCGCCCGACGTCATCCAGCGATTGGGCTCCTCGAAATGGAAATGCTGCGCCGCCCACATCTGGTGCTGGCCGACTTCGGTCGAGATATAGACATCACGGTCCTTCGTGAGTTCATACAGCCGCTCGACCGCGTATTGCGGCTTGATCGCCTTTGCGTCGGCCTCATAGGCGAAACAGTCCCGAGACCGCCATTCCCTGATCTGCGCCTTCCAGCCGGCCAGGTCCGGTCTTTCCAGCTCGCGCGCCTGCCAACCGCTGAGGAGAGCGTCCAGCGCCTCACCGCAATCTGCGATGACCGGGACATCGGCATGGACGATCTTGTTGATCGATGAGGGGTCGATATCGATATGGATCTTCTTCGAGCCGGGCGAGAAAGCGTCGATCCGCCCGGTCACCCTGTCATCGAAACGCGCACCCACACAGATCATCAGGTCACAGTCATGCATGGCGCTGTTGGCTTCGTAGGAGCCGTGCATGCCGAGCATGCCGAGCCAGTCCTCATGGCTCGCGGGAAAGGCGCCCAGACCCATCAGCGTCGACGTCACCGGGAAGCCGGTGGCCGCCTGCAGGTCACGCAAGAGCTCACTGGCCCGTGGCCCGGAATTGATGACGCCGCCGCCGGTGTAGAAAACCGGCCGGCGGGCCGTGGCCATCAGGTCCAGCGCCGCCCGGATGGCCTCCGGCCTGGGTTCGCGGCGCGGCTGGTAAGTGGGCCGGCTGACGCATTCCGGGCCGTAATACGGACCGGTGGCAAACTGCACATCCTTGGGAATATCGATGACAACAGGGCCCGGCCGTCCGCTGCGCGCGACATGGAAGGCCTCATGGATCGTGCGCGCCAGCTCGTCGACCTGCGTGACAAGGTAATTGTGCTTGGCACAGCAGCGCGTGATCCCCACCGTGTCGCATTCCTGAAAGGCATCGGTTCCGATGAGATGCGTGGGCACCTGGCCGGTGATCACCACCATCGGGATGGAGTCCATCATCGCATCGGTGATCGGCGTGACCATGTTCGTCGCGCCGGGCCCGGATGTGGCCAGCGCCACGCCCGGCTTGCCGGTCGAGCGCGCATAACCCTCGGCCGCATGGCCGGCGCCCTGCTCGTGACGCACGAGCACATGGCGAATCTCATCGGTGTGGAACAGTTCGTCATAAATCGGCAGGACGGCGCCGCCGGGATAGCCGAACATCGTGTCCACATTCTGGGCCTTCAGCGCCTCGACGACGATCTGAGCGCCCGACAGGGTCAGCGGCTCGGTCTGTGAACTGGCGGCAATGGCTTCGGGCTGGGGTTTCATGGATCCTGACTTGTTGGTTCGGGTCGTGGTATCGGGCGGAAAAGAAAAAGGGGCCTCTTCAGAGACCCCTCATTCGCGCCCGTATCCGGCTGGCTGTCATTCTCCAGCCGGTTACGGGCGAGCAATAACAAGTACGTTGCGGCTGGGCATCGGCGTTTCCTCAAACTGCGCCTACGAAAATAACCTGCCCCTCAGCGCCGGTCAATCTCCCGAAAGAGGGCAAAAATTACCTTTTTGCGGTCGCCGAGATCCGGCGATGGCAAACGTGGCCAGAAGGGGAATTGCCGCCCGATCCAGGTGAATTGCCGCTTGGCGTAACGCCGTGTGTCGCGCTTGGCGTTTTCAGCGGCCTCTTCGGGCGAGATTTCGCCACCGATGAACTTGGCCAGCCAGGGCATCCCATGGGCTTTCATGGCGGGCAGTTGCGGATCCAGGCCCCGGGCGAGGAGAGCGCGCGCTTCATCCATGGCCCCGCGCATCATCATCCCCTCGAAACGCCGGTCGATCCGGGCATACAGCCTCGAACGCGGCGGAGTGAGCGCAATCCCGAGCCATTCGCCGTCGTCAAGCAGCACGCTTTTCGGCGCTTGATACAGTTCGCTCAGGGGGCGGCCCGTTGCGAGCCAGACCTCGAAAGCGCGCATGATCCGCTGGCGGTCATTGGGCGACAGCCGCCCGGCCGTGGCCGGATCGATCGCCTGAAGCCGCGAATGCAGGCTGGCAACGCCCTCCTGGTTGACGAGCGCGCGCACTTCCGAATGCACATCTTCGGGCACGGGTGGAATATCACTAAGTCCCTGTATCATTGAAAGAAAATAAAGCCCGGTTCCGCCGACGAATATGGCGAGCTTTCCGCGCCTCTGGATATCGGCCAGCTTGCTGCGCGCCTCGCCGAGCCATTTCCCGGTCGAATAGCGCTCGGCCGCATCGACACGACCGAAGAGGTGGTGGGGCACTTCGGCTTCCTCCGCCTCGCTCGGCCGCGCCGTGAGTAGGCGCAGATCGCGATAGACCTGCATGGAATCGGCATTGACAATCTCCCCGTCCAGCGCCTTCGCAAGGGCAATGGCCAGTTCGGTCTTGCCGCTGGCGGTCGGACCGTGGATGAGGAGAGCCGGGCGCATCCGGATAGGAGTAGGCGCTCACAGGCCAGGTGAAAAGCGGTGAAAAGGATCTGATGCCACAGAGGATGAACAGGATGCGCCAGGCTCTCATTGTCGTTGCCCCGCGTGGGCAGTCCTTGCCGCAACCTTGCCGCACAAACCGCTCGCCGAGACCGTGAAAGCGTCCGGGGCACGGGAAATGATTTTCCGTGATCTTGGACAGTCTGCAGAATCTCATGCCTTTGAGCTGATTTTCGAAAGCGACGGGACGGCAATGAGCCCCGACCTCAGCGCCCGGCTTGAGGACTGCGCAGGGCATTGTGACTGGGCCCTCGTTCCGGCCGAGGGGCGTCGCAAGACCCTTCTGATCTGCGACATGGACTCCACCGTGATCGGCCAGGAGTGTCTCGATGAGCTGGCTGACTTTGCCGGCCTCAAGAGCGAGGTCGCCGCGATCACAGAGCGCGCCATGCGCGGCGAGCTGGATTTCGAAGGGGCCCTGACGACCCGTGTGGCCATGCTGAAAGGGCTGGGCCTCGACGCCCTGCAGCGCTGCTTTGACGCGCGGATCACGCTGAACCCCGGGGCACGAACCCTTGTACGGACGATGCAGGCGAATGGCGCACACACGGTTCTCGTATCCGGCGGTTTCACTTTCTTCACCTCCCGCGTGGCGCGCGCGGCGGGCAACCTCGAGAGCCATCGCGGCAACACGCTCCTCGATGACGGCCATGCCCTGACCGGTCAGGTCGGCCAGCCGATTCTGGGGCGCGAGGCCAAGCTGGCCGCGCTTGAGGATGAGAGCACGGCCCGGGGCGGTCCGGGCAATGCCATCGCGATCGGCGACGGCGCCAATGATCTCGCCATGATCAAGGCCGCCGGGCTCGGACTGGCTTATGATGCCAAGCCGGTCGTGGCCGCCCAGGCGGATGCCGCGATCTCGGCGACGGACCTGCGCACAGCGCTTTTCTTCCA
Source organism: Alphaproteobacteria bacterium (assembly GCA_009909065.1). GTDB lineage: Bacteria > Pseudomonadota > Alphaproteobacteria > Caulobacterales > Hyphomonadaceae > UBA5336. Next base: position 7,954 of record JAAANZ010000026.1, read on the forward strand.
GGGCTATGCGGCCGACACATTCGTCGAGGCGGGCTGACAGGCCGGCGTCACTGCCCTCTCGACGCGGCGGCTGTCCGGGTCTATCAGGACTGAAAACGAAGTATTCCCGACACGAAACGCGCCGCATCGCACGCCGCCCGAGGACGCCATGGGACAGCCTGTCATTTCTGCCACGGGGCTCTGGACCCCGCCGAATTCGGTTTCCAATGCCGAACTGGTCGAAAGTTACAATGCCTGGGCCGACCGCTGGAATGCCGACCATGCCGAGGCCATCGCGGCCGGCGAGGTCCAGCCGAAACCGCATTCCTCGGTCGAATTCATCGAGAAGGCCTCGGGCATCAAGTCGCGCTATGTCGTCGACAAGACCGGCGTGACCGATCCGGAGATCATGGCGCCGCGCATCCCCGAGCGCCCGGATGATGAAATCTCCATTCTCGCGGAGATCGCCGTGAAGGCCGCGCGCGAGGCCCTCGACCGGGCCGCACGCAAGCCCGAAGACGTCGACGCGGTCCTGTGTGCGGCCTCCAACATGCAGCGCGCCTACCCGGCCATGGCGGTCGAGGTGCAGGATGCGCTCGGCATTCCCGGTTTTGCGTTCGACATGAATGTGGCCTGCTCGTCGGCAACATTCGGCATACAGACTGCGGCCGATTTCGTGCGCGCCGGCCATGCGAAATCCGTCCTGATGGTGAACCCGGAAATCTGTTCGGGTCACCTGAATTTCACCGACCGCGACAGCCATTTCATCTTCGGCGACGTAGCGACGGCGGTTCTGGTCGAGGATGAGGCCATCGCGCCGGCCGCGCACTGGAAAATACTCCACACCCAGCTCAAGACGCAGTTCTCCAGCAATATTCGCAACAATTTCGGTTTCCTGAACCGCGCCGCGCCGGAGGGCGAGGGCCAGCCGGACAAGCTTTTCGTCCAGGAAGGGCGCAAGGTTTTCAAGGAAGTCGTGCCCATGGTGTCGCAGATGATCCTTGAGGACATGGAGACGCTGGACCTGGCACCGCAGGCGCTTCGCCGCCTCTGGCTGCACCAGGCCAATGCCAATATGAATCGCCTGATCGCGGCCCGGGTGCTGGGCCATGAGGCCAGCGAGGAAGAAAGCCCGACCGTTCTCGACGAATATGCCAATACTTCCTCGGCCGGCTCGATCATCGCCTTCCACCGCCATTCCGGCGATTTTCAACCCGGCGAGAAGGGCCTGATCTGCAGCTTCGGCGCGGGCTATTCCGCCGGCACCGTCTTTGTCGAAAAGGCCGGCTGAGCCCCCGCCCGCGACAGAAATCGCGCACCGAAACCCGGCATTCGTCTCACCCGGTTTTACGCTTTGCGGCCGGCGCCGCGCCGCATCGGCCACAGGCCGCCTCCCGGCGCGCCCGGCGGACCTGCAGTATCCGTCCTGGTCGAGACGGTCATTCTAGACAAGACGGTCATCCGGGGGAATGAAACGCGCAAGCAGATAATCGCGGGTGTCCTCGAGCGTTTCCAGGGCGCCGAAATCGAAGGCGCGCCGGTCGATGACGAGGTCTGCGGGTCTCAGCGCGCGCGACAATTCCAGCCCTTCCAGGCTGCGCGCGCGCGACAGGGCGACATAGGCCTGTCCATGGGCGAACAGGCCCCTGTCGAGATCAATATAGACGCGGTCGAGCGTCAGGCCCTGCGCCTTGTGAATCGTCACGGCATAGGCCAGACGTAGAGGCATCTGCCTGAAGGTCCCGACAACCTCGCGGCGCAGTTTGCCGGTCTCCTTGTCGACATCGTAGCGATATTTCTCCCAGGCCGCCGATTCGATTTCATAGGCCTTCCCGTCGATGGACACGATCACGCTTGAGGCTCCGAAACCCTCCACGATGGCCAGGGTGCCATTGACCCAGCGTCCCTCGGGATCATTGCGGATCATCATCACGCGGGCGCCTTCCTTGAGCTCGAGGTCGGCCTCGGTCGGATAGCTTCGCTCCTCGAACTGGCCCTCGACACTGGCCTCGAAAATGCGCGGCCGGGCCGGCAACTCGTCGAGGCGGGCCTGGTTGATGCGCATCCCATTGGCATTGTTCGGCGTGAGCACGACATGCGTTTCACTCGCAGCGATCGCATCGCGCCCGCTCACGCGTTCCTCGAGCAGCCGGCGGTCCGGCCCGGTCAGGCGCCCCTGGCGCAGGGCGCCGAGAAGGGCCAGAAACTTCGGATCCTCCTGGCGAAAGACATGCTTGAGGGCCAGAAGCGCGAACTCGCCATCGCGGAAAGCCGGCGCATTGAAGAAATAGGCCCCGCCGAACCGCTCGCGCAGGATCTCCGCTTCTTCACCGCGCACCACCGGGGGCAATTGATGCAGGTCACCCGACAGGATCATGCGCACGCCGCCGAAGGGGCGCTGCGATTTCCGGTTCAGTTTCAGGGACCGGTCGATGGCATCGAGCATGTCCGCGCGCACCATCGAGATCTCGTCTATGATGACTGTTTCAACCGCCTTGATCAGCCGTGTCGATCGCAGGCGCCGGATATCGGCCGGCTCGATCAGGCGCGGTGGCAGCTTGAAGAAGGAATGCAGGGTCTGCCCGCCGGCATTCACTGCGGCGACACCCGTGGGCGCGAGGACGACCGCCTTGTCGCCGGCAATCATCTCGAGAAATTTCCGCAGCAGCGTTGTCTTGCCGGTGCCCGCCCGCCCGGTCAGGAAGATATTGCCCTGGGCGCCCGCTCCCTCGGCCACCCAACGCGCCGGGCCGGCATAAGGGTCGCCAGGAAGGGTATCGCTCTTTGTGTCCGCGGATCGGGTCATGCTTGCCCGTTTACAGCATGATTTTCGCCTCCGGGCACCCTGTTTGCGCGGCGGGATTAAGCCAGCCTTAGAAAAATTCGTCCATTGAGAAACGCATCCGAGGGGTGCAAACGGATTTTCCAGATCATGTCCAGAGCGTATGCGAGAGGCTCAACCCACCCCTATTCAGATGATATTGCCGAGGCTGAAAAGGCCGAGCGCAAACGCCGCGCCGCGGCAGTGCCATTCCTCAGGCCGCTGGCCGGAGGCCTTGTCGGAGCAGGGATGCTTTTCGCGCTCGGCGTGTTGATGACCAGCAGCGAGAATGACGGCCTCGCCCATGAGGACGCCGGCCCCACGTCGCCGGGCGGCGACGGCACAGCCGGCGCCACGCCATCGCGCGGCCTGCCGCCGCCCGACCGCCTGGCCGCCCCATCGCCGTCCGGGCCGGCCCCCGGGGCGCCAGAACGCGGCGCCGGCTCTCTTCCGGACCTGCCGGCGGGCGACGAACCAAGTCCGGGCAAATCGTCCAGTGCCGACGTGCCAGACAGGAGCCACACGGGCGGCGAGACCCTGGACGGGCGGCCGAATGGCGATACCGCTGGCGGCGACGGCAAAGAGCCTTCACAATCGGCGCCAGGCGAGGACAGGCCCGAGCCACAGGGCGGGGGCCGCGCGAGCGATCCCGGTGCGGCGAACCCGGCCCCTGGCGGGCCGACGCAGGGTGGGGGCGCGCCGAGGGATGATGTCACGCAAGCCGAAACAGCCGGCGGGGCGCGCGCAGATGACGGAGCGCCTGCCAGTGCAGATGAGGCCCCGAAGGGCCGCGATGACGAGGCGGCCGGGTCGCCTGACGACACGTCCGGTCCCGGAGGCGTCGCCGGGGGCTCCGCCGATACGCCCGCAGATGAGCGGGATCAGGCCTCGCCGGCGGAGGATGAGACACCCGGGCGTGCGGAGGGGCGGTCACCCCGGGAGGAGCGTCCGGCCGGGGCGGTTGCCGGCGGGGGCCGCGCGAGCGATCCCGGTGCGGCGAACCCGGCCCCCGGCGGGCCGACGCAGGGTGGGGTCGCGCCGAGGGATGATGTCACGCAAGCCGAAACAGCCGGCGGGGCGCGCGCAGATGACGGAGCGTCGGCCAGCGCAGATGAGGCCCCGAAGGGCCGCGATGACGAGGCGGCCGGGTCACCTGACGACACGTCCGGTTCCGGACGCGCTGCCGGGGGATCCGCCGATACGCCCACGGATGAGCGGGATCAGGCCTCGCCGGCGGGAGATGAGACACCCGGGCGAACAGGGGGCCGGTCACCCCGGGAGGAGGGTCCGGCCGGGGCGGTTGCCGGCGGCGGGCGAAGCGATCCTCAGCCGCCCGCGGAGCCCGGCCCCGCCCCTGCATCGCGCCGTCAAGGCGAGTCGCCCGCCCGAGCGAGGAGCCCCGACACCCCTTCCGACACGGGCCGGCCCGGCTCGGAGCCAGTCGAACTGGCCTCGCTCGACCCCACGGGCGTCCCGACACCTGCACCGCGCCCTCCTGCGCCGCCAGCGATCCGGTTCGATCGTGACGGCCCCTATCTCGTCCAGGTGGCTGCGCTGGCCAACCGCGACATGACCTGCACGGTCTGGGAAGAGATGGAAGCGCGCTGGCCGGAACTGTTCCTGAAGGCGGAAAAATCGGTGCTGCGGGCCGAGCTTGCCGACGGGCGCGTGGTCTACCGCATGCGCGCGGGCGCATTCGCATCGCCCGCAGACGCGGCCCGATTTTGCCGGAGGCTGAAGGAAGACGGCGGGGCGTGTTTCGTCACCGTGAGATGACCGCTGAGCCAGGTCCTGATAGACCGGGCCCATGGCTCTGTCTCCCGATCTTCTCGACCGTCACCGCCGGCATATCATGCTCAAGGAAATCGGCGGGCCCGGCCTTGCGAGGCTGCGAGACGCGCATGTGACTCTTGTCGGGGCCGGCGCGCTTGGCGGGCCGTGCGCCCTCTACCTGGCGGCAGCCGGCTGCGGGCATATCACCCTTTATGACGATGACCGGGTCGAAAGGTCCAATCTTCAGCGGCAGGTGCAGTTTACCGAGGCCGATATCGGCGCCGGCAAGGCCACACGGCTGCGCGACCGGCTGCTGGCGCTGGACCCGTCGCTCGATATCGTGGCCCGGCCCCGGCGTTTCACACAGGGGCTCGATCTCGAAGGCGACATCCTCATTGACGCAACGGACAATTTCGAAACCCGATTCGCTCTGAACGAACACGCGCACAAGACGGCCCGCAAGCTCGTCTCGGGGGCGGCGACGGGCTGGAGCGGGCAGGTCGGCATATTCGCCTCCGGCTGCATCGAAGGCGCGCCCTGTTACCGGTGTTTCGTCCCGCAAACGCCTTTGCTCGAGGAGGATTGCGCCGGTTTCGGCGTCGTCGGCGCGGTCACCGGCATGGTCGGTTCCCGGATGGCGCTGGAGGCCCTGAAGCTCATCACAGGCGCCGGCGAGGCACTCATCGGACGCCTCTGGCTCTTTGACGGCCTGTCGGGTGAGGGCCGGGTGGTGCGCCTGCGTCAGGATCCGGACTGCCCGGTCTGTGGGCGCTGATTTTTCCTTTGACAGGCTCGCGGTTAGACGGTTTCAGGACCATGACAGTAGCGTGACATACATGGGGCAGACTTTGAGGCGACTGCTTGCCATTCTCCTGACACTCGTGGCGATATTGGCCGCGGGATGGCTGGCCCTGCGCCGCCCGGACATCCCATTCGACACGCTGGAAGTGGCCTATGCCAATGCCGATTCGCAGTTCGCCGTGGCCGGTGAGCACGAACGGATCCATTATCGTGTCCACGGCCCTCCCGACGCGCCGGCCCTTGTGCTTGTCCATGGTTTCTCCGCCTCCCTTCACACCTGGACGCCCTGGGTGCGCCGGCTGGAATCCGACTACCGGATTGTCACGCTCGACCTTCCGGGCCATGGACTGACCCGCGGATTCGACCCCGATGAGGCCGGGGTGGACCTGTTCATCGAGAGCATCCACACCATTGCCGATACGGCGGGCCTGGAGACCTTCACGCTGGCCGGCAGTTCGATGGGCGGGCATGCGGCCTGGAATTACGCACTGGAACATCCCGAGCGTCTCGACGGCCTGGTACTGATCGCCGCCTCCGGCTGGCCGCGTTCGCAAGAGGAGAAACAGTCGCGCCCGCTGATCTTCCGGCTTCTGGAGAACCGGTTCGCCCGCGCCATACTCAGGGATCTCGACATGTCCTCGATGATCCGCTCCGGGCTCGAAGACAGTTTTGCCGATCCGTCCAGGGTCACGGATGCCATGGTCGAACGCTACTCCGCCCTGTCGCGCGCCCCCGGCCACCGCGAAACGCTTCTCAGGCTTTCCACGGCCAGCACGCGCGAACCGGCCAGACAGGAACAGCTTGCTCGCCTCGACCTGCCCGTCCTGGTCATGCAGGGTGACCGGGACAATCTGGTGCCGCCGCGCCACGGCCAGGAGTTTGCCGGGGCCATCCCGGATGCTGAACTTGCATGGTATGAAAATGTCGGCCACCTGCCACATGAGGAGATCCCGCGCCGCAGCGCCGCCGATCTCAAGGGGTTTCTCGAAACGCGCATTGTGTCGCAGGCGGCGGGTGACACGGCCGGGGACAGCCCGGCCGCCGCAGGCACCGGGAACGGCATCCAGCCATGAGCGCAGCCGGCGCCCCCGACCGGGCGCCTTCGCGGTGATCTCAATCGTCCCGGCGCGGGCCGCGCATGCGCGCTTCACGCCAGGCGATATACAGGGTCGACCCGACAATGATCGCCGCCCCGGCCCAGACATACACCCCCGGCAACAGGCGGAAGAGCAGCCAGTCGGCGAGCGCCGCCATCGGCAGGCGCAGATAGTCCATGGGCGCCAGGAAAGACGCATCCCCGCGGCTCATCGCCGTGATGTAACAGAATTGCGCGCCCAGCCCGGCAATGGACATGGCAAGTATGAGGCCCCAGCCGGCAAGGCCCGGATCGGACCAGTACCAGACGGCCGGCCCGAGCAGCAGGAGGGTCGACAGGAGATTTGCCCAGATCAGCAGTTGCGCCGGGCTATGGCCTCCTGAAAGCTGTTTGACCAGGACGATGGCGCCGGCAAAGGCGAACGCACTGGCAATGGCCAGCGCGGCGCCCAGATCGAAGCTGATGGCGCTGTCGCCCTGCGGCAGCCAGAAAAGCACCACCCCCGGCACGGCCATGACCAGCACACCGAAAAACCCGACCATGACAGCGCCCCAGCGGCGCGGCCCGACGATTTCCCCCAACAACAGCGCCGCGAGTATGGTCACGAAAAGCGGGCGGGAAAAGGACAGCGCATTGAACTGCGCCAGGGGCAGGCTGAAGAAATCCGACACGGCGATGAGCGACAGGATGAAGCCGAATGTCCCGAACAGGCTGCGCAGGAAGATCAGGGGCAACTGCGCGGTGCGAAAGATCGACGGGCCGACACGCAGGATCAGCGGAGCGGTGAATAACAGGCCGATCGCCGCACGCCAGAAGGCCAGAAAGACCGGGTGCACCGTCGCCGACATCTGTTTTGCGAGGACGAGATAGACCGTGAAGCCCACGCCCGACGCGACCATGAGAAGCGCGCCCTGCAGGTTGCCCGACAGGCCGGCAAACCATCTGTGCGCCCCGCGTTTGCCCGACCCGGGCGCGGTGCTAGCCTCGTCTTTCGGTTCTGAGGGTTCAGCGGCCATGGCGCGCTTCACACGGGATGAGATCGACCTGATCGACAGACTCTGGCGGGCCCGACCGTCGCACCATGTCTGGACCGGCTGGGCGGCCGCCGGGCGCGCTCCGCACGAGATATGGATCTTCAGGACACGGTCCCATTGGCGACGCTTTTCCTTGCGAAAGACAGAAACCGGATTTGCGCTTTTCGATGAAGGGGGCAATCAGGTCGAGCAGGCTGGCAGCCTAAAGGCGCTCCTGGAGCGCGTCGAGGCCATTCCCGGTCTCGCCGAGGCGAGACGCCGGGGCCGGTCACGCTAGCCCTTCCGCATCGCCTCGGCCATCTGTTCGGCCTGTTCGGGGGTGATGCCGAGCGCGTCGAGGATCGGACCGGCCTCTTCCTCGTTCCATGAGTAAGACGGCCCCGTCGTGATCCCGCCATCCACCACGAATTCGCTGCCCGTGATGAAACCGGCCGCATCCGACGCCAGGAAGGCGGCCATCCCGGCGATGTCGCGGCCGTGTCCCGCGCGGCCGACAGGCTGCATCTTCGCCCCGCCCTGGGCCACCATCTCGGCCATCTGGTCGGCCTGCTCGCGCGTCAGGCCGAGCGACGTGCCGAAAATCGAGGTGGCAATGAAACCCGGCAGGATCGCATTGACGCGAATGCCGTATTTCGCGAGTTCGCCGGCGGCGATTTTCGAGAAATGGGCCACGCCCCGCTTGCACACCGAATAGACGATCGGCGCATATCCGGCCGAGATCGCGGAGATCGAAGAAGTGTTGATCACACTGCCCCCGCCACGCGCCTTGAAATGAGGCAGGGCGAGATGGGTGCCCATGAAAACCGACTTCAGGAGCAAGGCCACGGTCGCGTCGAAACCCTCAGGGTCGAATTCCTCTACCGTGGCACTCGTGCCCCCCGCACCGGCATTGTTGAAGAGAATGTCCAGCCCGCCAAAACTATCCTCACAAGCCGAGAGCGCGCCGGAAATATCGTCGGGCCGGGTCACGTCACACGGCACATAGCGGACCGTATCGGCGCCAAAGCGCGCTTCGAGGGCGGCGCCTTTCTCGTCCTGTATGTCGGCGGCCACGACGCGCGCGCCGGCCTCCACGAATGTCTCGACACTCGCCAGGCCAATCCCGCTGGCGGCCCCTGTGATGAGTGCTGTCTTGCCGTTGAGATCCGTCATGTCCGGACGCTCCTCCCGTCTGTTCTGCTTCTGTCGGGCAATTGAGCGCGGACGCTCGCAGCGGCAGTCAAGACACCATTCAGGAGAGATTTGGCTTGACCCTTCGTGCCAGAGGGTGGCTTGCCTGCGAGGGACAGGGAATAAAAGGGGTAAACGGTTGAAATTATCCATGCTCGCCGGGACAGTCGCGGCCTTGCCGGCGACGGCGAACGCACAACTGCTCGAAGAGGCGCGCCTCGGCGTCTTCCAGCACAATATCTGTGTGATCGACTGCAAGAATGCCGACAAGGAGGATGGCCCGAACCTGGAGGGCGAGCTTGTCCTCGCCTCCCCGCAGATCCTCGAATTCGCCCTGAGCCCGCGCCCCTTCATCGTCGGTTCCGTCAATACAGCGGGAAAGACAAGCTATGGCGGGGCCGGACTGGCCTGGCAGTTCGGCTTCGCCGGCGACTGGCATTTCGAGCCCGCGCTCGCCTATGTCATCCATGATGGCGCTGTCGAGAGCCCCTTCCCGCAGGGCGACCCGCGATCGGATGCCTTCTCGCAGGAAAACGTGCTGTTCGGCTCGGAAGACCTATTCCGAACGAGTTTCTCCCTGGGCCGCGATTTCGGCGACAACTGGGGCGGGCAGCTGACCTATGAGCATCTTTCCCACGGCCAGATCCTGGGAGATGGCCGCAACCAGGGCATCGACAATATCGGCCTGCGCCTTTTCTGGCGGTTCGGCCGATAGGCTTCCCCAGCGTCCCCCTTGCCAAACCGGCGCCTGGATTCGACCCTCTCGAAAAATCAATCATCGGGAGGACACACGGACATGGCAAAACATGCTGTTATTATCGGCGCCGGCCTTGGCGGGCTGACCGCCGCGATCAAGCTGCAGGAAGCCGGGCACAGTTTCACCATCCTGGAAAAGGCCCCGCGCGTCGGCGGGACATGGCACCAGAACACTTATCCGGGATGCGCCTGCGACGTGCCAGTGGCGCTCTATCAGCTCTCCTTCGCCCAGAGCATGAACTGGACGCGGCTGTATCCCCAGCAGTCAGAGATCCAGGCCTATGCCGAGGAAATCACCGACCGCTACCAGCTGCGCCCCAATCTGCGCCTGTCCGAGGGCGCCCGCGAAGCGGTCT
>JAAANZ010000030.1 GCA_009909065.1 Alphaproteobacteria bacterium
CTAATCGTCTCGCCGGGCCGGGCCAATGAGGCCGTGCGCCGGGCCATCGTGACCGGCGATGCCGCGCCGCGACTGGCCGCACGCAGCCAGGCCCTCGCCGGGGAGATCGACAAGCTCAATCGCCTCGAGGCCGAGCTTCGCCGCGAGCGTGCGCGGCTTGACGCGGCTGAGGCCGTTCTGGCGCTGAAACAGGCGGAAATTCGCAAGCTCGCAGCCGCCAAGCGCTCGACTTTCGAGGAAATCGATGGCGACGCGCAGGCCCTGCGCGAACAAGTGGCCGAGCTTGGTGAAAAGGCCGAAGGCCTGCGCGAGCTGCTTGCCGATCTGGAGGCGAGCGCGCCGCGCGCACCCGGGCGCAAGCCGGCGATCCGTCCGCGCCTGGCCAGCCTGTCACCCGACAGGGCAGGGGCCACGCTCAGTGATGCCGCCCCGGCGCCGGCCGCGCCGCGCGAACTGTCACCGCTCGGGGAAAGCGCGCTCGGCCGGCTGGCGCGGCCCGTCGCCGGACTTGTTTCGCGCGGATACGGAGACAGAATGCCGGGTGGCGGACGCGCCGAGGGGGTCTATGTCAAGGCCCGCGCAGGCGCCCAGGTGATTGCGCCGGTGGATGGCCGGATTGAATATGCCGGACAATTTCGCAGCTACGGGCAGATGTTGATCTTGCGGACAAGCGACGGATACCATGTTATATTGAGTGGAATGAGCCGGATTCACGGGACACCGGGCCAGACGCTTCGTGCGGGAGAGCCCGTTGGCGAGATGTCCTCGCGCGGCGACCCGGCGCCGGAGCTTTACCTCGAGCTCCGGCGCGAGGGCGAGCCGATGAACCCGGCCAAGTGGATGAAGCGCGGGCGCTGATCGGCCCGGCTTGAGTGATTGGAGAGATGTCATATGCGGGCAATGCTGACAGGTGCCGCCATCGGTGTGGTCATGGGAGCCCTTGCGGTAGGCGTGTCGAGTTTTGCCTGGCCCGAAACGCGCTCCGGCGACACCCGCGCCCAGACCTATCGCCAGCTTGACCTGTTCGCCGAGATCCTTGCGCGCGCCGAAAGCGAGTATGTCACGGAGATCGACCAGGCCGAGGCCATGGAAGCCGCCATTGACGGCATGCTCACCTCGCTCGACCCCCATTCGGGCTATCTCTCGCCGGATGATTTTCGCGATATGCAGGTCCAGACATCCGGGCAGTATGGCGGGCTGGGCATAGAGGTGACCATGGAGGACGGCTTTCTCAAGGTCGTCACGCCCATGGACGACACGCCTGCCAGCCAGGCCGGCCTGGAAAGTGGTGATCTGCTCACGGCCATCGACGGCAAGCCGATTGTCGGTCAGACATTGTCCGACGCGGTCAAGGAAATCCGCGGGCCGGTGGGCACAGACATCACCATTTCCGTTCTGCGCGAGGGCGAGGATCCGTTCGACGTCACCATGACGCGTGAGGTGATCCGCCCGAAATCCGTCGACTGGCAGATCAAGGATGACGACCTGGCCTATATCCGGGTGTCCACCTTCAATGAACGCACGACTGACCTGCTTGAAGATGCCGTCTCCGGTATTTCCCGCGAACTGGGCCGCCAGCCGGCCGGTATCGTGCTTGACCTGCGCAACAATGGCGGCGGCCTGCTGGACCAGGCCGTCTCGGTCAGCGACCTGTTCCTTTCCGGCGGCGAAGTGGTCTCCACGCAGGGGCGCCGGCCGGGCGACATAGAGCGGTATAATGCCCGCTCCGGGGAGATTTTCCGCGACATCCCGATGGTCGTCCTGATCAATGGCGGATCGGCCTCGGCCTCCGAAATCGTGGCCGGCGCTCTGCAGGATCGCGGGCGCGCCAAGGTGCTCGGCATTACCAGTTTCGGGAAAGGCTCGGTACAGACCGTTATCCCGCTGGGTGCCGAGAAGGGGGCCATCCGCCTGACAACGGCGCGGTATTACACCCCGGCCGGCCGTTCGATCCAGGCGACCGGTATCGAGCCCGATATCGAGGTTGCCCAGCGGCGGGTCAGCGAGGAAGAGCTGAAATCCATCAATTACTGGTCCGAAGCCGATCTGCCGAACGCGCTCGACAATGATGATGGCACGCAGCGCCGTGCCCCGCATATGCCCGAAGACCAGCCGCCCGAGGGGTATGAGGGCGATGACTACCAGCTCGACCGGGCGATCGAGGAGCTGCGCGGCAATGGCCGGCGCGCGGCGACAGGCCCCAACGCCGGTTGAACACGGCCCCTCGCCAGCGACGGCCGTCTGCGCTAAGGCGCGGCTCTGATCAGCACTCCCGAGAGATTGGAGCCGCCCGTCGCCCATGTCCCAGCCCGTTGAATTATCCGTGGTCGTGCCTGTCTATAATGAGGCGGGCAATGTCGAGACGCTGGCCGGCGAGATCGCGGCGGCGCTTGAAGGGCGCGCCTTCGAGATGGTCTTTGTCGATGATGCCTCCGGGGATGACACGCGCGATCGGCTCGTCGCCCTGAAGGAACGCCATCGGCAATTGCGCGTCGTCTCCCACCGGGCGAATGCCGGCCAGAGCCGGGCAATCCGAACCGGGATCATGGCGGCGCGCGGGCCTGTGATCGCCACGCTCGACGGAGACGGGCAGAACGATCCGGCGGATCTTCCGGAGCTCTATCGCGCGCTGACCCGGCCGGACGCCCCGCGCGGGCTTAAGATGGTGATGGGGCGCCGGGCCCGCCGCAAGGATACGGCCTGGAAGCGTTTCGGGTCGCAGTTTGCCAATGCTATCCGCAAGCGGATGCTTCGCGATGATTGTGATGACAGTGGCTGTGGCATCAAGGCCATGTCGCGCGAAGCCTATCTGTCGCTTCCCTATTTCGACCATATGCATCGTTACATGCCGGCGCTGATGCGCGCGGACGGCCACGAGGTCGAGTATCGCGATGTCAATCACCGCTCGCGCGGGGCCGGGGAGTCGAAATACACGAATCTGGGCCGGCTCTGGGCGGCCTTTTCCGACCTGCGCGGCGTGACTTGGCTGATCCGCCGGCGCCGCGACCCGTCTGGTGTGGACGAATTCTGACACACCGGTTGCGCGCCAAATTGACGCTAACGTCAACGGAAGCTTGATTCCGGACCGGCCAGCTTATAGCTCTCTCTGGCAGACAGGGTCAGGCTGTGTCATGAATTCGGCCGTCGTTCCGTAACCGATCGCAAACTGCTGGAGACCGTCAATGAAGGTGCTCGTGCCCGTCAAGCGGGTCATCGATTATAATGTGAAGGTGCGCGTCAAGCCCGACCAGTCGGGTGTCGATCTCGCCAATGTGAAGATGTCCATGAACCCGTTCGACGAGATCGCTGTCGAAGAGGCGGTTCGCATGAAGGAAGCGGGCACCGCCGAGGAGATTGTCGCGGTCTCGATCGGCCCGCAGCAGGCCCAGGAAACGCTTCGCACCGCGCTCGCCATGGGCGCCGATCGCGGCATACTGGTCAAGACGGACGAGACGGTCGAGCCGCTCGCGGTCGCCAAGATCCTGAAAAACGTGGTGGAGGCCGAAGGCCCGGACCTTGTCATCCTCGGCAAGCAAGCCATCGATGATGACAGCAACCAGACCGGCCAGATGCTGGCCTCGCTCCTCGGCTGGCCGCAGGGCACCTTCGCCTCGGGAGTCAAGACGGAGGGCGAAAAGCTTCATGTCACGCGCGAGGTGGATGGCGGGCTGCAGACCGTGGCGCTCGAAGGGCCGGCGATCGTGACCACCGATCTTCGCCTTAATGAGCCGCGCTATGCCTCGCTGCCCAATATCATGAAGGCGAAGAAGAAGCCGATCGACACCCGCGAGCCGGACGAGTTCGACATCGACATTGCCCCGCGCCTCAGCGTGGTGAAAGTCACCGAACCCCCGCAGCGCGAAGCCGGCGAGCTTGTCGAGGATGTGCCGACGCTCGTGTCGAAACTCAAGACTGAAGGAGCGATCTGATGGCGGTTCTGGTGATTGCGGAACACGACAATGCCGCGCTCAGCGATGCGACCCACAAGACGGTCTCGGCGGCCGCGAAATTCGGCGGCGATATCGATATCCTGGTCGCCGGTGAAGGCGCCGGCAGCGTGGCCGAGGCCGCGGCGGGCATCGATGGCATACGCAAGGTGCTGCATGCCGACGATCCGGCCCTGAAGAAACAGCTCGCCGAGGCCATGGAGGCGCTGATCGTGCCGCTCATGGATGGCTATGACGCCGTTTTCGCGGCGGCGTCCACGTCGGGAAAGAATATCATGCCGCGCATCGCTGCGCAGCTGGATGTCATGCAATTGTCCGACATTACCGGCCTGGAGGGCACCGACACGTTCGAGCGTCCGATCTATGCCGGCAATGCGATTATGACCGTGACATCGTCGGATCCGAAGAAGGTCGTCACTGTGCGCACGACCTCCTTCGATGCGGCTGGCGAAGGCGGATCGGCCAGTATCGAGACCCTCGAGGCCTCGGCAGCGGCCGCAAAATCGGAATTCGTGTCCGAGAATATCGTCGAGAGTGACCGACCGGACCTGACCGCGGCCAAGCGGGTTGTTTCCGGCGGGCGGGCGCTCGGCTCCGACGAGGATTTCGAAAAATACATGATCCCGCTGGCCGACAAGCTGGGCGCGGCCATTGGCGCTTCGCGCGCGGCGGTGGATGCCGGCTATGCCCCGAATGACTACCAGGTCGGCCAGACGGGCAAGATCGTCGCGCCCGAGCTTTATATCGCGATCGGAATTTCCGGTGCGATCCAGCACCTGGCGGGGATGAAAGACTCCAAGATCATTGTTGCGATCAACAAGGATGAGGAGGCTCCGATCTTCCAGGTGGCCGATTACGGCCTCGTTGCGGACCTTTTCAATGCCGTGCCGGAATTGACCGAAGCGCTGTGAGTCCGCCGGGGCTGTGAAAAACCATTTTCCCGAACGGCCCCGGCGCTTTCCGGGGCCGTTTTGCATGAAATTCCCGACATTTTGCCCAGAGTTCGAATTTTCGTCTGGTAACGGGCGGGAGAGCGTCATATAATCTGCGACATTCAAGGAGGACAGAGCAATGCTTGCTTTGCTGGAAGCGGCCCGCAATCTCATTCTTGTCGTCATATTCAGCCTGTTCGGGCTCGAAGCCGATGACCGGCCGGATGAAAAGGATGCGGCGCCTGAAAGCCAGGTGCTAGAAAGGCTTGTCCGTTAAGGATTTTTCTGAAAAGACTAAGTCTCGTGTTCCGTCTGCGGAACCGTTTGTCCGTTTCGGGGCGCCGGGGGTGTAGCTGGGCGAAGGCCGACGGCTATGCAAGAAGTCACTCGCCGTTCACAGGCAAATCAGTGTATACCTCCCGTCATGAACGGGAACGGCGCGCCAACCGAACAGCCGGAACACCGGCCTGAGGCGGATTACCCTCCGCAGGCGCGTGTGGAAACCGTACGCGGTGCCGGCGCCTGGCTGCCCTGGGCCGGCCTCCTTCTCGCGATTGTCTGGTGGGGCTGCGTGGCGGCAGCTCTTGTCACCATACTTGATATTACCGCCGTCGGCCGCCAGCCGCCGGTCACGCTCGCAGCCGGCGCCCTGCTTGCTCTGTTGCCGGGGCTCCTGCTGCTGATGGCCGGTTTCATGGCCCGCGAAAGCGCAAAGGCCGCCGCGGCCAATACGCGGGTGCTTGAGGCCAGTGAGCATTTGCTTGATCCAGCCGGGCGCGCCGGCGCGCGGGCCGAAAGCCTGGCCGCGCAGATGTCCGCAAGCGCCTCGCAGGTCGATCGGGCAATGAACCATGCCCTGTCGGCGATGAAGGCGATGTCGGAAGAGATCGGCGATGAGCGGATGCGCTTGGAATCGGTCACTTATGCGGCCGCCGACAATGCAAGAGACCTTCGCGACCGTCTTGCCGACGAGCGGGCCGGGCTCGAAACCATTGCCCGGCAGCTGCGCGCGCAGACTGACGAACTTGCCGAAGCCATCCCGCGCCAGAACCAGGCCATCATGGAATCGGCGCGCCAGGCTGCCGAGGGTGTCGCCCAGGCCGATGCTGCCCTGGAAGCCCGCCTGCAGCACATGCGCGAGAGCAGTGCCCAGCTCTCCGCAGAACTGGAACGCCTGGAGCAGCTGGCCGCCGGGGCCGAGCGCCAGTCCGAAGCCCTGACCTTCGCGATATCGCGGGTCGAAGAGAAGCTGGAGAAATCCCAGGCGACGGTCGATGCGGCCCTGCGATCGGGCGAAATGGCCGCTGCCGCCGCCGGAACGACGGGCGATGCCATTCAGACCGCTGCCGACAATGCCATTGCCGGCGCGCGCCAGGCCCAGCAGGACATCCAGTCCTCCACGCGCCTGGCGAGCGAGGAAGCCGCCCGGGCCCTTGCCGCCTTGCAGCAGCGCGCCGAGGATGTCTCGGCAGCGATCAAGGCCGCCGGTACGGCGGCGCGCGCGGAAACCGACATGACCGAGCGGCGCCTGTCCCAGGCGGGCAATACCTTCCGCGATGCGGTCGATTCCAGCGAGGGTGCGGGGCTCGGGGGCGGGTCGGGTCCGCGGCTCGAGGAGCCGAGCGATGGCGTCCGGAAAGCCGGCGCGCGCCCGGAGCCGACGCTGGGCGATGCCCGGGAGTCCAGCCGCCGCGATGTGGCCTGGCCGCCGCGCCAGATCGATGAGGACCTGTTCGAGACATCGCCCTCGGCAGAGCCGTCGCCTTCCGTTCCACCGCCGCCACAGAACTGGAACGCCGGGACCCGCAATGACGCCCGCGGCGGGAATGGTGATCCTCGGCCGGAAAATTCTTCCGCCATCACGGTGGATTATACGGATCATCCGCGCGATCGCGGCGGTGTTTTCGACCCCGCGGCGGAAACTGTCGATCCGATGGAAGACACCGCGCCGGCGGGCCGCACGCCTGCGCCCGGAGACGCACCGCCTCCGCCGCCGTCCGGTGACGCGGCCTGGACCAGCATTCTCAGCGATATCGATCGCAGTGATTCCGGCCAGCTCCCGCGGGAAGACACCGCCGAACATGTGATCCAGAGGCTGGAGAATTCCGGCATTGCCCTGGCCAGCATCTTCCGGCCGCGCGAGAAGAAGAAGATCGCTCTGGCGGCCCGCAAGGGCGAGGTGCCGCGCCGCAGCGCGATCCTGAATTCCGCCCGCGGTGAGGTGGAGCGAGTGTCCAAACGCCTGCGGGCCGATGATGAACTCGCCCAGCTTGCGCATGATTTCCTGTCCATGGAAGCACCGGATGCCATCGCGGCGCTGGACCGCACCCAGAAATCCAGCCGCAATGCGAGCCCGCGACTGTCGGCCTTCCTGCTGCTCGACGCAGCCGTGGGCGAGATGCGCCCGGCCGCCTGAGGCAGGTTCAGCCCTTCATCAACCCGGAAGCCTTGAGGGCCTTGCCGGCGCGGATCACCCGGGCCAGCTTGTGTTCGCTGGACCGGTCGCCGCCGTTTGAATCCGGGTGGAACCGGCGCACATATTCCGAATAGCGCGCACGGATCTGTTCGGGGGCGGCGTCGGTTTCGAGGTCCAGTTCCTTGAGTGCGCGGATCTGCAGACGGGTGCGCCCGCGTGCGACCTCTCGCGGGGCATCGGACACGCCATCCTCGAACAGCTCGCGTCCGCGCCAGCGCCGCCGGTCATGCACGAATGCGGACTTGCGCCCGCCGACCGGGCCCGTTCCGAAGGCCCAGGTCTTCTTGTGGCCATATCGCGCGGCCTCTTCGAACGCTTCAAGCTCGGCTTCGGTCATCGTGTCGAAGAAGTTGAAATTGCGGTTGTATTCGGCGGCATGGCGCTGGCAGAACCAGTGATAGCCGCGCCCCGATCTCTGTGGCGCGCGATGTTCGCCGGCAAGGTCGCAGCCCTTGTGTTCGCACACACGGGTCTTTTCGGCCTTGGCCCGTGACACGTCGTCCGCCGGGGGTTTGACCCGGATATCCTTGAATTTCACGCGGTATGCGTATTCATCATCCATGATTGCTCATTCTATAGCGCACGGAACGGAGAGACCAGAATTGACAAACAGAACCGAAAGGATTCGTGAAAAACTGATCGAGGCATTCGAGCCCACCGAGATCGACGTGTCCGATGACAGCGCCCGCCATGCCGGTCATGCCGGGGCTTCTGCGGAAGGTGAAACGCATTTTAATGTCACCCTCATTGCCGAAGCTTTCCGCGGGCTGGGCCGCGTCCAGGCCCAGCGCGCCATTCACATGGTGCTCTCGGATGAATTCGAAAACGGCCTGCATGCCCTGAGCCTGAAGGTCAGCGCGCCGGCGGGCGATGGGACCGGTTGAAGCAGGTGCGCTCATGTTGAACTGGCTGGACGCC
Source organism: Alphaproteobacteria bacterium (assembly GCA_009909065.1). Lineage (GTDB taxonomy): Bacteria > Pseudomonadota > Alphaproteobacteria > Caulobacterales > Hyphomonadaceae > UBA5336. The sequence continues at coordinate 8,274 of JAAANZ010000030.1, forward strand.
ATACCCCTTGCCGTTCTCGTTCTGGCCTGTCTGACCCTTGGCCTGGTGCCTTTCTTTCCCGAGCCGCATATCTGGGAAAAGCTGAAAATGCTCTTTGCCGGCAAGTTGGTGCGCCCGCTCGACGGATTCGACATGGCCATGCATGGGGCGCCCTGGCTGCTGCTCGCCGCCAAGCTGATCCGGATGCTTTCACTGCGCGCCTGAGCGAGGCAGGTTCAGGCCGCCAGCAGGATGGCGCAGATCGCCTCGAGCCCGTCCTGGTCGACGCGGTCAAACGCGTCCGGCTCGGTGGAATCCACGTCGAGCACGGCGGCCAGGTCCCCGCCCGGCGCGAAGACCGGCACCACGATTTCCGAGCGCGAGCGCGAATCGCAGGCGATATGGCCGGGAAAGGCATGAACATCCGGGACAAGCACCGTCTCGCCGCGCTCGGCCGCCTCGCCGCACACACCCTTGCCGAAAGGGATGCGCAGGCAGCCCAGCGTGCCCTGATAGGGTCCGACAACGAGCTCGCCCGGCGTGTCCGGGTCGACCACATAGAAACCCGTCCAGAAAAAGCGCGGTGCAAAGGCCTGCGACAGGAGGCAGGCGGCGGTCGCATAGCGTGCGGGGCGGTAGGATTCCCCGCGGGCGAGGCTCTCGATTTCGCTCTTCAACGCGTGATAGGTTTCGGCCCGGCTCATCCCTGCCTCCGTGATTGAGTGAGCAGCTGCAAGCCTTGAGGCCTGTGAGCGCAGCTTGCAATAGGCGTGGACGCGGACCACGCCATTTGAAATAGTCCCGACTTGGGGGACTGGAAAGGGGAGGACAGCCGGGTGCTCAAGCGCTGGATTACGGGTCTGGTCACACTGGTGATTGCCATGTCGCCCGGCGGGCCCGCTGCCATAGCCGCCGCGGACAGCCCGCGTGCGCTCGAGGAGATACATCGTGAATGGGCTGAGGATGAAGAACTCCAGCTCGAGCGCCCCGAGGCCAAGCCGCAGGTGAATACCCCGCCGACCCCACGGGAAAGGCCCGGCTGGCAGCGCTGGATAGCCGACATGCTGGGCTGGCTTTTCAGTATTGTCGGGCCGGTTTTTCGCGTGATTTTCTACATCCTGGTCTCCGCGATTGCCGTTACCATTGCCGGGTTCATCCTCAGCCAGGTGTTCAATCTGCGCGTCGGCCGCGAGCGGCGTGACAAGGCGCGTGTCACGGAAAGCCGTGTCGAGGACCTGCGCCCTGATGCCGGGCGCGCGCGCACGTTGCTGGAAGAAGCCGATGCGCTGGCCCGCGAGGGGCGTTTCGCCGACGCGGTGCACCTGCTCCTGTTCCGTTCCATCGAGGACATCCAGGAAAGGCAGGAAGGCGGCCTGCCGCGATCGCTCACCGCGCGCGAGATCGGTGCGCTGGGCGCGCTTCCGGAAACGGCCCGCCGCGCCCTTGCCCCGATCATCGGTGTGGTCGAGCGCAGTTTCTTCGGCGGGCGCGAGGTGGACCGCCAGGGCTGGGAAACCGCGCGGGCTTCCTATGAGACCTTTGCATTCGGGGAGAGCTGGTCATGACCCCGGCGAGCGGCCCGGATGCGCCCTTCTCCACACGCATCGTCGCGGCGATCCTGTCTGTCTCTATGCTGGCCTTCGGCGCCGTCGTCACTCTCTCGGCCTGGTCGCCGGAAATCCGCGACCGGAACATGGCCGGCGCGCATCCCTATTCGACATCGGCGATCGGCTATGCCGGCCTGGTCCGGCTCCTGGAGAGGCGGGGCACCCCGGTGACCGTGTCGCGATCGGCCCGGGCCCTGTCGGAACGGGACGAAACGCTGAAGATCCTCACCCTTTCGCCCCATGGCATGTCCGATGCCCTCAATGAGCTGGAGACCGGCGAACCGGCGCTGATCGTCCTGCCGAAATGGGACGGGCGGGCCGACCGGGCGCGGCCGTCCTGGTTCGCCGATACCCGGCTGCTCAGCCCGGGCCAGGTCGAGGGCGCGCTGCGCCATTTCGACAGTGACGGCGATATCTGGCGGGTTCGCGCCCCGGCCCGGATTGCAACGCCCTTCGGGGCCCACCAGCCCGTGCTCGGCGACAATATGCAGGTCATCCGCGCCGATTCCCTTGTCTCGGTCATTTCGACGCCGGCGGGCGATCTTCTCGCGCAGCTGCCCGGGGAGAATGTCTATGTCCTTTCCGACCCCGATCTTGTGAACACATTCGGCCTGGCGGAGATCGGCAATGCCCGCATGGCGCTCGGCCTGATCGACTGGCTGCGGACCTATCCCCAGGCGCCGGTATCGCTGGACGCGACGCTTCATGGCTTCTCGCGCTCGGAAAACCTCCTGCAGATGGTCTTCGATATTCCCTTTGTCGGGGCCACACTGGTGGCCCTTGCCAGTTTCCTGATGATCGGATGGGCCGGCGCGGTGCGTTTCGGGGCGCCCGAGCGCGAGGGCAGGGCCATTGCGCTTGGCAAGGAAGCGCTGACCGACAATACCGCCGGGCTCGTCTCGATGGCGCAGCGTGAGACGCGGCTGGCGCCGGGCTATCTCGCGCTGACACGGCGTCTGACCGCCCGGGCCATAGGGGCCCCGCGCACACTCAGCGAAACCGAATTGTCGCAGCTGTTCGACCGGATGAGCGAGGCCGGCGCCAGCGAAACACCCTATACGCAACTGGCCGCCGAGCTGTCCGGCCCGGCACCGGGACGCGAAAGCCTCATGAATCGCACGCGGCGCCTTTGGCGCTGGCGCAAGGAGATCACGCATGGACATCAATGAGATCAGCCAGCTGGCCGGGCGTATCCGCCACGAGGTCGGCAAGGCGATTATTGGCCAGGATGAAACGGTCGACCTGATGCTGGTCAGCCTGTTTTCCTCCGGCCATATTCTGCTGGAAGGCCCGCCGGGCACGGCGAAAACGCTCCTGGCGCAGAGTTTTTCCGCCGCCATTTCGCTGGATTTCGGCCGGATCCAGTTCACGCCCGACCTGATGCCGGGCGATGTGCTCGGCACCAATCTGTTCAATTTCCAGACCAATGAATTCGCGCTGACGAAGGGTCCGATCTTCACCGACATCCTTCTGGCGGACGAGATCAACCGCACGCCGCCGAAAACCCAGGCAGCCCTGCTTGAGGCGATGCAGGAGCGCAAGGTGACCATCGATGGCGGGAATCACCGGCTGAATGACCGGTTCATGGTGATCGCCACGCAGAACCCGATCGAGCAGCAGGGCACTTATCCATTGCCGGAAGCCCAGCTTGACCGCTTCCTCTTCAAGCATGTCCTCGCTTATCCCGACCGCGACCAGGAGATCGCCATTGTCGGTGGGCATGGCCGGCGGACCGGCATGGCGACGGCGGCGCGGCTGGGCGTCGAGGCGGCGGTGACCGGGCCCCAGCTAGATGCCGCGGTCGAGGCGGTGTCCGCGGCGCGGATCAATGACGATATTGTCGCCTATATCGTCGATATCATCCGCGCGACCCGCGAGACCCCGAGTTTCGAGGCCGGGGCCAGCCCGCGGGCCGCCGCCGCGCTCGCCGCGGCCGCCCGCGCCCGCGCGGCGTTGGAAGGGCGCGATTTCGTCATCCCCGACGACGTCAAGGCGCTCGCCCTTCCGGCGCTGCGCCATCGCGTCCTGTTGTCCCCGGCCGCCGAGATCGAGGGGCGCACGGCTGACGAGACGCTGCTGGCGATCATCGAACAGACCGCCGCGCCGCGATAACGTCATGTTTGCCCCCACCCCCCGCGCCATTGTCCTGATGTTGCTCGGCGTGCCCGTGATGGTGTTCATCGCTGTCGCCCGGCCGGAATTGTGGAGCCTCGCCGGCGCCTGGATTTTCGGCCTGGGCGGTCTGATGCTCGCGGATGCGGCGCTCGGCGCACGGATCAGCCGGTTTGAATGGCATCTCGAGATCCCGGCCCTGTTATATATCCAGTCGAGCGAGAAGCTGCCGGTCAGGGTGCGGTTCTCGGGCGGGCCGCTGCCCTCGAGCCTGCTCTTGCGGGTCGAGACGGGCGCGCTGCTTGAGGGGTTACCGACCCTGCGCCTGACGGGCTGGGTGGACCGGACCCATGAGACGACACTCGACCTGACGCCGCAGCGCCGCGGCACGGCCCGGTTGAGCGAGCTGTGGGCGCGCTGGAGCGGGCCCCTCAGCCTCGTGCGAAAACGCGTGCGCGTTCCGCTCGATCTCGACATCCCGGTCACGCCGAACACCCGCTGGGTGAAGGAAGAGGCGGTGCGCCTTTACACGCGCGATGCCGAATTCGGCATGAAGGCCCAAATCGAGAAGGGCGAGGGCTCGGAGTTCGACGCGTTGCGTGAATTCACCACCGGCATGGACCGGCGCGCGATCGACTGGAAGCATTCGGCCCGCCACAGGCTTCTGCTGGCCAAGGAATTCCGCACCGAACGCAACCACAATATCGTCTTTGCCTTCGATACGGGCCGGCTGATGAGCGAGCCGCTGGGCGGGGTGCCTAAGCTCGACCGCGCCATCAATGCCGCGCTCTTGCTGGCCTATGTCTCGCTGCGCTCGGGCGACAAGGCCCGCTTTTACAGTTTCGCCGCCCGGCCCGGCGTGGGCTCGGGGCAGCTCATGGGCATGCGCGGCTACCCCGTGCTGCAATCGGTTGCCGCGAAGATGGACTATTCGAGCGCGGAATCGAATTTCACCCTGGCCCTGTCGGAGCTGTCGCGCCAGCTCGACCGGCGCAGCCTGGTGATCCTCTTTACCGATTTCGTCGATACGATCTCGGCCGAACTGATGCTGGAGAATGTGCGCCGGCTGACCGAGCGCCACCTGGTGGTCTTCGCCAGTTTCGAGGATGAACTGCTCGGTCGTTTCGTCGATGCGCCGCCCGATACACCGCAGGATGTGGCGCGCGCGGTGATCGCCGACAATCTCCTGCAGGAGCGCGAAACCGTGTTCCTGAAACTCCAGCGCCTCGGCGTCCAGGTCATCGAGACCCGGCCGGAACGCTTCGGCAGCGAGCTTGTCTCACGCTATCTCCGGATCAAGCGCCGGGAGATGATATGAGCGACCTTCTCAAATCCTATCGTTTCCGCGAGGAACGCGAAGCTGACTGGAAGGCGCTGGAGGCCATACTCCGACGCGCCGAGACCGGCGGCGTGCGCGCGCTCAGCGACGACCAGATGATGGCCCTGCCGGGGCTCTACCGCCAGGCGGTCTCATCGCTGTCGGTGGCGCGTTCGATCTCGCTGGACCAGAATGTCGTCGCCTATCTGGAGGGGCTGTGCATGCGCGGCTATTTCTTCGTCTATGGCCCGCGCACGACGCTGGCGCAGAAGGCGGCGGACTTTTTCCGCCATGACTGGCCGGCGGCCGTGCGCTCGGCCGGCCTGTCGACCCTCCTGGCCTTTCTCTGCCTGTTCGGCGCCGGGGCGCTCTCCTTTTCGCTCTGCATGACGGACATGGACTGGTTCTGGACGTTTCAAACCGGCATGTTCGACATGCGCACGCCCAACGCCTCGACGGACTATCTGCGCTCGACGCTCTACAGCGAGGAGGTGTATGCCGAGGATATGCTGGCGGCCTTTGCCGCACAGCTTTTCTCGCACAATTCACGGATCGCCCTGTTTGCCTTTGCGCTGGGTTTCGCCTTCGGGCTGCCGACCGCGCTCCTCCTGATGTATAACGGCGCCATGCTGGGCGCCTTCGTGGCCCTCTTCACCGACCGGGGCCTGGGCTATGAGGTCACGGGCTGGCTGATGATCCATGGCGTCACGGAACTTTTCGCCATCATTCTTGCCGGGGCCGCAGGTTTCATGATCGGCGGGGCTGTGGCCTTTCCGGGGCGCCTGTCACGCATGGCCTCGGCGCGCGAGGCGGGCGGGCGTGCCGCGCAGGTTGCGCTCGGCTGCGTGGTCATGCTGTTCCTGGCGGCCCTTCTGGAGGGCTTCGGGCGCCAGCTGATCAATGTCGATGCCGTGCGCTACACGATTGCGGGAGGCACGCTGGTCATCTGGCTGGCCTATTTCTACCGGCCGGGCCGGCCCGGTCCGGGCGGGGCCTCATGAGCCGCGCCCCCACAGACACCGCGCCGCCGGCCTGCGAGGAAGCGCGGCGCGCGCGCCAGCGGCGCAAGGCCTGGCAGGCCCGGATCGACAGGCTCACGCGCGAGCTCGTCACGCCGGAAGGCGCCGCCCTTCACCTCAGGATCGGGACATTCGGCGAACGGGCAGGCGCTTTCCTGATCGATTTCATCATTCAGTGGACCATCGGGATCATTATCATCCTCGCGATTGCCTGGGGCACCGCGCGGCTGGGTCTTTCCGGCTGGGCGATCGGCGGGGCGCTGATCGGGGTTTTCGTCTTCTTCCTGCGCAATTTCTATTTCGTCTGGTTCGAGATGGGCCGGCGCGCGGCCACGCCCGGCAAGCGGATTGTCGGCCTGCGCGTGACGGCGCGCGATGGCGGGGAGCTCAAGGCCGAGGCGGTGCTTGCGCGCAATTTCATGCGGGAGATCGAGGTCGGCCTGCCGCTGTCCTTCCTGTTCATGGCCGGTGACGAACTCAATGCCTGGATCGGCCTGTTCGGCTTTCTCTGGTCGGGCGTGTTCATGTTTTTCCCTTTGTTGAACCGCGACAGGCTGCGTGTCGGCGACCTGGTGGCCGGCACCTGGGTGATCCATGCCCCGAAGACGAAACTGCTCAAGGACATCACCTCCGCGCGCCCGCCCGGCGGCGCAGCGGAAGGCAGCTTCGCCTTCTCCCCCGCCCAGGTTGAAGCCTATGGTATCCATGAACTGCATGTCCTCGAGGATGTCCTTCGCCGCTCGACGCCGACCGTGAAAGGCGAGGTCGCTGCGCGCATCCGCCAGAAGATCGGCTGGCAGGCGCAACCCGGCGAGAAGGATCTCGACTTCCTCGAAGCCTATTATGGCGCGCTGCGCGCCCGGCTGGAGCAGCGGATGCTGTTCGGAGAGCGCAAGGAAGACAAGTTCGACCGCTGATCAGTCACCGAGGACGCAGGCGTCGAGCCCCTCGCCGGCGACCACCCGCATCCGGGCCTCCAGCGTGAAGGCGCGCTGGCGCACATAGGGGCCCGGCGGATCGACCCGCCATCGGTTCGGGCTCGGCAGGACCGCGGCCAGAAGCGCGGCCTCGCGCGCCGTCAGCTCACGGGCCGGCTTGCCGAAACGGGCGCGCGCGGCGGCCTCGGCGCCGAACAGTCCGTCGCCCCACTCGGCGACATTCAGATAGTGTTCCATCACCCGCCGCTTGCTCCAGGCAAAATCGATGAACACCGCCATCCAGGCTTCGCCGGCCTTGCGCGCCAGCCCGCCACCATTCCACAGGAACAGGTTCTTGGCTGTCTGCTGGGTTATGGTCGACGCCCCGCGCAGCCCCTTGCCGGCACGATACTCCCTTATCGCCTGCGACACCGCCTGGGGATCGATGCCGGAATGGTCGCAGAAGCCGCTATCCTCAGCCGCGATCACCGCCCGCACGAGGTTTGGCGAGACCTTGTCGAGCGGGACGGCCGTGCGCCGGACGGTTTCGCCCTCGACCATGCGCTGCACCATGAGCGCGGTTCCGGGGGCGGGCACAAACACAAGGGCGAGCGCATAGAGATGCACGCCCAGGAACACACCGCCGAGGAATTTCAGAACGAGACGAAGGGCGCGCCGGAACGGACGGGACTCAGGTTTCCGGCTCATCGGATTGCGCTCCCAGCCGCCATTCCGCGCGCACATGACCAACGTCCTCGCTTGCCTCGCGAGCGGCCTTCTCTCGGGCAAATCGGGCGGGATCAAGGCGCGCGAGCGCCCATATCGCTGCCCCGCGCACCAGGTCATTCGCATCATCGAGAAGCGGCATCAGCGCCCGCGTCAATTCCGGTGCGCCGCTGTTGCCGATGGCGATGGCGACATTGCGCACGAAGCGGTCGCGTCCGGTGCGCTTGACCGGCGAGCCGGCGAACACGTCACGAAAGGCACTGTCGTCGAGTGCGGCAAGGTCGGCAAGCGCGGGCAGGGTGGTTTCCGGTCGCGGATGCAGGAGCCGCTCGCGCCCGGCCTGCGCAAACTTGTTCCAGGGACACACGGCCAGGCAGTCGTCGCAGCCATAGATGCGATTGCCCATGGCCGTGCGAAACTCGCGGGGGATCGGGCCCTTGTGCTCGATCGTGAGATAGGAAATGCAGCGACGCGCATCGAGCTGGAAGGGCGCGGGGAAGGCCTCCGTCGGGCAGATATCGAGACAGGCCGTACAGCTGCCGCAATGCTCGCTTTCGCCCGCATCAGGCTCAAGTTCGGCCGTCGTCAGCATGACGCCGAGAAAGAACCAGTTGCCGATCTCGCGCGACAGCAGATTGGTATGCTTGCCCTGCCAGCCCATGCCGGCGCGCGCGGCCAGCGGCTTTTCCATGAGCGGCGCGGTATCGACGAAGACCTTCACCTCCTCGCCGGTCTCCCCGGCAAAATGCCGGGCAATTTGTTTCAGGCGCTTTTTCAGAACTCCATGATAGTCCGCGCCGCGGGCATAGACCGAGATATTGCCATGCCGGCGATGGGCCAGCGTGGTCAGCGGGTCATGATCCGGGCCATAGTCGAGGGCGACGACAAGGGCTGATTTTGCCTCTGGCCACATGGCGGTCGGCGCCTGCCGGCGCTCCAGGGAGGTCTCCATCCAGGTCATGGACCCATGATGACCCGCGGCGATGAATTCGGACAGGCGGTCGGCCTCGGCCGACCAGTCGCCATCGACGCGCGCAATCCGCGCGGCGGAAAAGCCAAGTGCGCCGGCATGGGATTTCAGGCGGGACTCGCGGGACATGGAGGCAGGGTATATCAGATCGGCCGACCGTGTCTTGGGCGGAACGGGCAGGGCCGCGGGAGATAGCTTCATCCCGAGCGAAGGCAAAAGATGCCCGCGGGGCCCTGCCGGACAGGCCCATCCTTATCCCACACATTCAATTCCGAGTCATACTCGGGTCATCCTCCCCATGGGGGCCGGGTTGGCCGTTCGGCCTTGCGGGAGGGGTGGTGAAGGTCAGGCCCGGCGGCAGGTTTACGGTCTGCCGCCCGGGCTAGCGGGGCCGATCCGGATGCGCGGGGCAAATCCGCGTGGGAAACGCCCGGGCCTCCCGTTCGCAAGGCGGCGGGAGCGCATACAGGTCCGGCGGC
>JAAANZ010000127.1 GCA_009909065.1 Alphaproteobacteria bacterium
GGCGCGCATCGCCCTCATGAACAATCAGGCGGCCGTCCCGGGCTTCCGGCCAGTCGCGCAGCGCTGCGGCAAATCTCGGGTCCGCTTCGACAGCGATCACCTGCGCGGCGTCCTCGCTGAGCAGGGCGCGTGTCAGGCCGCCCGGCCCGGGGCCGACCTCGATGACGGTGCGCCCCCGGACCGGGCCGGCGGCCAAGGCTGTCCGGCGCAGGATATCCGGATCGAAAAGGAAATGCTGGCCGAGTGCCTTGCGCGGCGGTGCGCGTGAGAAGTCCGGCGGCCCGGTCATGACCGGTCGGCGCGGCGTCGATTCCCGGCCAGCTGTGCGGCCAGCCGGATCGCGGCGATGAGGCTGTCGGGGCGCGCCATGCCCTCCCGCGCGGCATCATAGGCCGTGCCATGGTCGGGGCTGGTGCGAATGATGGGCAGGCCGAGCGTTGTGTTCACGCCGCCCCAGAAATCCAGCGTCTTGACGGGGATCAGGCCCTGATCATGGGTCATGGCGATCACCGCATCGAAGCGCCCGCCAAGCGCTTCGGCAAACACCGTATCGCCCGGCCGCGCATCGCTGACATCGATCCCGGCACTGCGAAGGGCCTTTGCGGCGGGATTGATGATTTCGATTTCCTCGCGCCCGAGCGTGCCGCCCTCACCGGCATGGGGGTTGAGCCCGGTGAAAGCCAGGCGTGGCTCGGCAATGGCAAAATCGCGCCGCAGCGCCATGTCCACGATGCGCGCGATCGCCTGCAGCGCGTCCGCCGTGATCGAACCGATCGCCTCGCGCAGCGAGACATGGATCGTCGCCAGGGCAACGCGCAGACCGCCGCCGGTGAGCATCATGACAGGGCGCGGGGCCGGCCGGCCATCCCGGGCGCAGAGCGCGGCCACGAACTCTGTATGGCCGGGATGGGCGAAACCGGCCTCATAGAGCAGCGTTTTTGAGATCGGATTGGTCACGACCCCGCTGGCCCGCCCGGCCTGGGCGGCGGCAACCGCCGATCGGATAGACGCCACTATGGCGCCGGCCGTGGCCATGTCCGGATGCCCGGGGGCCGGCACCGGCATCGGCGTTTCAAGCGCGATCACCGGCAATGCCTGGCCGAAGACAGCCTTCGCAGCCCGTTCGTCGGCCACCGTTTGCACGGGCGCGAAGGGCGAGACGATTTCGGGCGGAGCGTGGAGGGCGAAGGCGGCATCCGGTGTGGCCCTGAGACTGCGCCAGGCTGCGGCCGTGATCGCCGGGCCGCATCCGGCCGGGTCACCCATGGTCAGTGCGAGAGGAGCTTGCCACTGCGTCATGGCCGGGGCCGCCGCGGCCGGCTTGATCCGGACGGATACTCCAGCGGGCCTGCCATCAGCGTCATCGCCGGATAATGGTCGCTTCCCGGCGCAGATTGCGCAGTGCGCGCTCTGAAATCATCGAGAGTTGCTGTCCGAAAAGCTGGTTCTCGACCTGGTCGGGACCGGGCAGGTTCCCGCCCGATTCGCCGCGCTCGCAGACATACATGACGGAGAGCCGGCCACCTGTCTCGAAAATATCGGTTGCTTCGCCCGTCGCGGTGGCCGCGATCCGGTCTGCGGCGTCTTCCGAAAGTTCCGACAAGGCGATCCGGCCGAGCGAGGCCGCCGAAAGCCCGTCTGTTTCCCGGGCCACCGTCTCGATATCATCGCAACCGCTGATCCGGTCCATGGCATCGACCAGAGCTTCGCGCTCGCCCGTTTGCGACGCAAGCCGTGTCAGGGAGACCACGGACTGAACGTCCTGTGGCGCGCGGCGATTGCGCACGGCCAGCAAATAGACGCCTTCACCCGCGGCGATCGGCTCGGAGAGGCCGGGACCCTCCATTTCCGACACGGCCTCGGCAAGGGCCGGGTCGATATCCTCGAGCGTCACCCAGCCCATATCGCCGCCCGTGGCCGCCGTCGGCGATGAGGAGAAGCGCTGGGCGGCCATTTCAAACGGTGCGCCCTGTTCCAGCTGTGCGCGGATCGAAGCGGCGGCTTCCAGTGCCTGGGCCTGTGAAGACGCATCGGGGGCATAGAGAAAGATCTCGCTGATCCGGTACTGGGTTTCCGAACTGGACGTGCGAAGCTGTTGAAGGCGCTCATCGACCTGGTTTTCCGAAATCCGGATCCGGGACCCGTAGAGCCCGCTCATCACCCGGCGCCAGGCGATATCGGCGCGCATCTGCTGTTCGAGGCTCGAGGGGTTCACCCCGGCCGCCAGCAATTGCTGCACGAGTTGATCGCGTGTCGCACCGGATTGGCGGGCCATGTCCTGAATCGCGGAATCGATATCCTCCGAGGCCACCTCGACCTCGTATTCGGCCGCCTCCTGCAATTGCAGTTTCTCGTCGATAAGCTGTTCGAGCGCCTGTCCGGTAATCTGCTGGATCTGCTCCTGGTTTGGCTGGCTGCCAAAGCTCATCAGCAACAGCCGGGCGCGTTCGCGAACATCCGAATAGGAAATCGGGGTGTCATTGACGATGGCCGCGATGCCTTCCAGGGGCAGGCTGTCCGGCGAGGCGGGCGTCTCGTCCAGCGTGGGCTGGCTGAGCCTTGCTTGCGTGCCTGACTGGGCGTGCATGGGCAGGCTCGCAGCTGCGGGCAGGATGATCCCCGCCAGTGCCAAACGTCCGATCCGGGCTTTCATGCGCACCATAGCGAAACTCCTGTGCTCACCGAGCCGAAACAGCCGCGCCCGCACTGCCGGCTCCAGCGATGCTGAATATCTCTTGGCAAGGATAATGACCAGCCCCTGTCTGGCAACGCGCGATGTCAGTGGGTTCGTGCAATGACAGAAAAGTAACGTGCTCGCCCTCAGTCGACGTCGCGCGAGCCCAGCTGGCCTAGTGATCTCAGCCGGAAGCGGAATTTGAGGCTTTCCGAAGGGCCGAGCTCCCGGTCGCGGCTGTCCCTTTGTTCATAAACGATTTCGAACACGGAGCAGTCATCGCGGTATTGCACGCCAATACCGTGATTGCTGTCGAACCCCGCGTCAATCTCCCTTGAGCGTCGATACACGAGCGACCAGCGATCAGAGACGTCGAACTGGCTGGAGATGACAATGCCCTCTTCGGCACTCTGCGTCTGCGTGATCTCTTCGCGGATCTTGAAATACTGGACCTGGCCCTGAAGCCGCCAGAATTCGGTGCTCAGCCGGGCATCGATGCGGTTGAGCTCGAAACTCTCATCGTCAAACCGCAGGCCCGTATCGAACTGAAGTGCCCGGCCCGCCGACAGGCCGATGCCCGTCATCCAGTCGGATGTCGTGCCATCGAGATTCGACAGTTCACTGAAGGCCGGATCGCTGGTCGAGCGCCAGCGACGGCCGGCGATTGTTGATATCTCCACGCCGTTGCGCCAGCGCGCGGTGGCCGTGAAGCCGGCAGCGGCGCGATTGTCGCCTTCATAGAGGTCGAAACCGCTGAAGCCGTTCGAACTGAACAGCGATGCCTCGTTCATTTCGAACAGGAGGCTGTCTTCATTCGGGATTTCCGTCGGGTTGGAGTCGGATGTGCCCACGGCGCCCATGATGACCGGTTCGAATAACAGGTCCAGCCTGGTTCCCTTGCGGATGAAAGGATAAGACAGGCGTGCGCCGGCCGTCGCCACGCTGCGGGTTTCCTCGCCGCTCACAGAGAATTCCTCGTCAAGGCCGTAATAGTCGAAACGCGCGTCGGCGAAGGGCTCCAGGAGCAGGCCGCCGGGCAGAACCTCCTGGGTTGACCAGTCCGCGCCGAGGCTCGCCCTGTGGCTGTCATTGCCCTCTTCGCGTGAGATGAAGGCCGCCGTGCCCTGGACGGCGAGTTGGCCATAGCCGCCGAGATCGAACAGTTTCTCCGTGTTCATGAGCGGGGCAACGACCGGCAGAAGACTGTTCTCGTCGCCAGCCCGAAGGCCCTGAAAGCCAAGCAGTGTCGTTTCCGAATAGAAATCCTCGCTCTGACCGACAAGGAAAAGCTGGCTCAGAAGGCGTTTGGGCTGGCTGGCATACAGGCCGCGCAGGTCACGTTCCCCGTCAATATCATAGCGATCAAGATAGAGGTCGTCGGTCACCCGTTCGAGGCCGAACCCCCAGGCCCAGTCCGGCGAAATCGAGAAGGCCCCGTCGGCAAAGACATGGCTGCGCCAGCTGTCATCGCTGTCTAGCAGGCGCTCGCCGTCGCCGTCGAAGAGCCGTTCCCTGGTGAAAGAGGTGTGTATGTTCAGCGTGCCGGACCAGAAACGTTTCCTGTATTCGAGTTCCATGAGCGGGCGAACATCCTGATAGACCTGCGGTGCGACGGTCACGTCGGAACTTTCGGAAATCGCCCAGTAATAGGGCTGCTGGTAGAACAGGCCCACCTTTGACGAAACGCCGAGGTCGGGCACCAGAAAGCCGGAGCGGCGGTCCGAATTCGGATCCGGGTGAGCGAAATAGGGCAGGTAGACCACCGGGACGCCGCCAATTTCGAGGACGGCATCACGATAGGAGATCATCTGCGTGTTCTGGTCGAGCACGGCCCGCCTTGCGCGAAGCGCCCATGTCGGCGAATCTTCGGGGCCGCAGACCTCGCAGGCCGTGTATACGACCTGGTCGAGCGCGTTGATGCCGTCCGCCTCGCGAATGGCGCTTGACGAGACGGCTTGTCCGCCATTCGGCAGACGCACGGAAAATCCCACCGCATAGCCGTCCGAAAGCTCCGAATCGACCTCGACTTCCTCGGCAAAACGCTCGGTGCCGTCAGGATCGATGATGACGACATTGCCGATCGCGCGCACCTTGTCGCTCGTGCGGTCATAAATGACCCGGTCGGCCCTGAGGGTGCGCCCTTCATAGCTTGCCTCGACATTCCCGTCGGCAATGATCGTGTTGTCACGCTCATTCTCGAAAAGGCTGTCGGCAATCAGGACGACTTCGGTCTGACGGGTTGCATCATTTTCCTGCGCGATGACGTCCGGCGCGCTCGAGGACATGGCAATGGCGGTCGCCGCGGCGAGGCTTGTCAGTCTTGCCATCGTCACTCTCGGTCCCGTTTGCTGGCCGGCCAAGATTGGCTGGCGACCGACGCTGCCCTCACTCCTCGGCAGGAGTAGGGCGACTTGGCCCGCGGTGTCCAGCCGCGATTGCGGCACATGGCCAGGAATTCATCATGGCCTTGTTTTCAGCTATCAACCGATCTTGCGGCCAGTCCGCCAGGCAGTGTGTGGGCCTCACCCGACAATTCCAGTTCGGCAAGTATGGCCGCACAGCGCGGTGCGCCGACACCCGCAGCCCGGGCAATTTCGTCAATGGGCATGGGGTGCGGGCTGAGAGCTTCGAGCACGGCCTGGCGCTGGGCCGCGGGCAGGGGCGTGTCGGCCGGGTCATCCTCGAATTGAGGCGGCGGCGGCGCGCCGACATGCGGGCGCGGCAGCCGCGAAAGCGCCTCCAGCACATCCGTGCTGTTGCGCACAAGCGCCGCGCCGTCGCGCAGGAGCCTGTTCGTGCCGGCCGCGCGCGGATCCAGCGGAGATCCGGGAACGGCCATCACCTCGCGGCCCTGTTCGCCGGCCGTGCGCGCGGATATCAGCGATCCGGACCGTTCCGAAGCCTCGACAACGACCAGCCCGAGCGCACACCCCGTAATGATCCTGTTGCGCCGCGGGAAATCGCGCGCCGTGGCCTGGTGGCCCAGCGGGCTTTCCGAAACGATCAGCCCCTGATTGGCGATGGCCTCGTAAAGCTCTGCATGCTGAGGCGGATACACATGGTCGATACCGCCGCCGAGCACGGCAACGGTTCCGGTGGCGAGGCTTGCGGCATGGGCTTCGCCGTCAATCCCTCTTGCCAGTCCCGATACGACGACATGTCCGGCCGCGCCGATCCCGGCGGCGATCTCGCGGGCAAGTTTCCGGCCGGCCGCCGAGGCGTTGCGGGCTCCGACAATGGCCAGCGCCGGGCCTGCGGCGAGTGCGAATTGGCCTCTCATGGAGAGCACTGGGGGCGGCGGGGACAGGGCCTGCAGGAGCGGGGGATAATCCAGGTCGCGAACGGTCATGATGTCCGCGCCGATCGCGCGCGTGGCCTCGAGTTCCTGTTCTGCGAGCTCGGGGGGCGGCGGCTTCAGCGGCTTCTTGCGACCGGCCCGGCGCGACAGCTCGGGCAGGGCGTCGAGCGCGGCCTGCGCCGAGGCATGGCGCTTGAGCAGCTCGAAGAAGGTGACCGGGCCGACACTTGGCGTGCGCGCCAGTCTCAGCCAGGCCAGCCGCGCCGCATCATCGAGGCCGCCCGCGCTCATGAGGAGCTCCCGCGATGGCCAAAACGCGGTTCCTGGCCACGTAGCAGGCGCGCGAAATTGCTGCGGTGAGTCCAGAAGACGAGGAGCGACAGCAAGGCCAGCCCGGCCGTGATGAAGCGGGATTCGCCCAGGAGCCAGGCCCCCGGGGGCACCAGGACCGCAGCTGTCAGCGCGGCAAGCGAGGAAATGCGCGAGATCGCGGCGACGCCGAGCCAGACCGGGGCAGCCACAAGGAGCCCCTTCCAGCTGGCGAAGACCAAAAGGCCCGCATAGGTCGCCACGCCCTTGCCGCCGCGAAATCCGAGCCATACAGGATAGCAATGCCCGAAAAAGGCCGAGGCGCCGGCGACAAAGCCGGTCTCGCGTCCGGCCAGGAGCGTAAAGACCAGGGCGGCAAGGCCGGCCTTGAGGCTGTCCAGCACGAGCGTGGCGAATGCCAGTTCCTTGCGGCCGGTGCGCAATACATTGGTCGCTCCGATATTGCCGGAACCGACCTTGCGGATGTCGATGCCCGCAGCACGCGTCAGGACCAGTCCGAACGGGATGGCGCCCAGCAGGTAGCCGCAGACCGCCGCTGCGCCATACCATCCCAGTTGTGACACGTCCGGCATTCCCCGCCCCCGGTCTTGGTTCACTTCAATGGGTAGGCAGTTTGCGGCCCCGCCACAAGGGCCGGCCTCACGCTCGCCCGGGGGATGCACGCCCCGTGCGGTGAGCTTCCCATGTTCCCGCGGTTCATCCCGGCCGCGATCAGGCCGGAATGCGGGCCTTTGGTCCGGCGGCGATCACGGCGTCATCGACATGCGCTGTAAAGGTCTTGAAATTCTCGATGAACATTTCCGCGAGTTTCGCCGCCTGTGCGTCATAGGCGGCCGGATCGGCCCAGGTACGGCGCGGATCGAGGATTTTGGGATCCACGCCCGGCGCGCTGACCGGAACCTCGAATCCGAATGTCTCATCGGTGCGAAAGTCCACCTCGTTGAGTGAGCCATCGAGCGCGGCATTCAGCAGTGTGCGCGTGGCCTTGATCGGCATGCGCTGGCCTTCGCCGTGCGGCCCGCCGGTCCAGCCGGTGGAGACCAGCCAGCAACTGACATTGTATTTGGCGATGAGGTCCCGCAGGAGATTGCCGTATTCGGATGGGTGACGCGGCATGAAAGGCGCGCCGAAACAGGTCGAGAAGGTCGCCGTTGGTTCGGTGACGCCCTTTTCGGTCCCGGCGACCTTGGCAGTATAGCCTGACAGGAAGTGATACATTGCCTGCGCCGGGGTGAGGCGCGCGATGGGCGGCATCACGCCGAACGCGTCGCAGGTCAGCATGATCAGGTTTTTCGGCTGGCCGCAGCGTCCGGTTTCAGAAGCGTTGGGAATCGCCGAGATCGGATAGGCCCCGCGCGAGTTCTCGGCCAGCGATCCGTCATCCAGATCGAGCTCGCGCGTCTCGGGATCCATCACGACGTTTTCAAGGACCGTGCCCCACTGGCGCGTGGTGGCATAGATTTCCGGCTCGGCCTCCTCGGACAGCTTGATCATCTTGGCATAGCAGCCGCCTTCGAAATTGAAGAGGCCGTTTTCCGACCAGCCATGTTCATCGTCCCCGATAAGGACGCGTGAGGCATCGGCGGAAAGCGTGGTCTTGCCGGTGCCCGACAGGCCGAAGAATATCGCCGCGTCATCGCCTTCGGACGTGTTGACCGAGCAGTGCATCGGCATGACGCGCTTTTCGGGCAGGAGATAGTTGAGGATGGTGAAGACCGATTTCTTGGTCTCCCCGGCATAGGAGGTGCCGCCGATAAGGACGAGGCGCTTGTCGAAATTGACCGCGATCACGGTTTCAGAGCGCGTGCCGTGACGCGCCGGGTCGGCCCGGAAGCTCGGCAGGTTGATGATCGTGAATTGCGGGCTGAAACCGTCATATTCGGCCGGCTCGGGAATGCGCAGCAGGTGGCGGATGAACAGCGAATGCCAGGCCAGCTCGTTGACAACGCGCACCGGCAGGCGGTGGTCGAGATCGGCGCCGCCGAAAAGCTCCTGCACGAAGACGTCCGTTTCGCCGAGATGCGCCCTGAAGTCGGCCCAGAGCGTGTCGAACTGCTCGGCTGTCATCGAGGCATTATTGTCCCACCAGACAGTGTCTTCGGTACTGGCATCGCGCACCGTGAACTTGTCGCGCGCCGAACGCCCGGTGTGAAGGCCTGTCTCGACCACCAGCGGGCCGCCCTTCGCGATACGAGCTTCGCCTCTCGCCACGGCGGCTTCGTAGAGGCGCGCCTCGTTCCAGTTCGTGCGAACCGATTTGGCTTCGGCGCCGAGATCGGCGAGTTCACTGCTGACAATTGCCATGATTTACCCCACTGCTCGGTGCAGACCTCCTGATCATCTGCATCCTGATCGCTATAGATGGCGATCCACGCCTTTGCCCGGGTCGCTCTGTTGTCCGGCGGTTTTGCAAAATTTGGACCGGACATGCAACGCGTGTCACGCAAACGGGCGAAAATTCCGTGCGCTCACGTGGCGCTCGAAGAGAGTTGAGGGCCAGTCAGCGGGCTAATTGTCTGCCGATGCGCGCCGGTATTCGCCTTCGCGGTGGGCCGCCAGAAGGTCGCGGACCGTCTCGCCCTCATAGCCGAAACTCTCCAGCGCGCGCGCCGCCATCTGGAGGCCTGCCTCGATGGCATCCGGGATGACATAATCGGCGCCGGCCTTGCCCAGCTGGAGCGCATGCTGTTCGTCGCGGGCACGTGCCAGGATCAGCGCATCGCCGCGCAGAGTCCGAAAGGCGCGCACCATGGATTCCGCCGCCTCGGGGTCGTCCACGGTCACGACGAACAGGGCCGCCCCGCGCGCGCCGGCACGCAGCAATATGTCGTCGCGCGCGGCATCCCCGAGATACACGCGCCAGCCTGCCTCGTGGGCGCGCGAGACGCGCACGGCGTCGCGTTCAAGCCCGACGATATCGGTATCCTCGGTCTTCAGAATATGGCCGATGGCCTGTCCGACGCGTCCGAACCCGGCAATGATCACATGGCCTTCCAGGGCGCTGTAATCGCCCATTTCCGGCACCTCCGGCCCCGACAGGACAAGGCGGCGGGCCAGAAGGCGCCCTGCCAGGTCCATGACCGGGATGAGCAGCATGGAAAGGCCGGCAATGGCGGCGACCAGCGTGGCGGTCGCGCTCGTCACGACACCGGCCGCCAGCGCGGCCGAGACGACGACGAAAGCAAACTCGCCGGCGGGCGCGAGGAGGAAGCTCGTTTCGGTCGCCAGGCTGTTGCCGCCGGCGAAAAGCCGTACCGCAACAAATGCGATGACGGCCTTGGCCACGAGCAGCGCCGCAAGCCCGCCAAGCACCTGCGGCCACAGGCTGGTGATCGCCGCCAGGTCGAGGCCCATGCCGACGGTCATGAAGAACAGGCCCAGCAGCAGTCCCTTGAAAGGCTCGAGATCGACTTCCGTCTGGTGCTTGAATTCCGTCTCGCCCAGAAGGAGACCGGCAAGAAAGGCGCCGAGGGCGAGTGACAGGCCGGCGCTGGCCGTCATGGCGGCCGATCCGACCACGGCAAGCAGGGTCAGCGCCATCAGGAAATCGCGACCGCCCGCATGGGCCGCCAGGCGGAAAACCCGGCGCAGGGCATAGCGTCCGATCAGCACGATGATGACGACCGCGAGCGTGCCCTGGACCAGCGCTTCGAGGATCCGTGCCAGCAGGCTGACATCGCCGCCGTCATTGGCGGCAAAACCGACGAATATCAGGATCGGCGCGACCAGGAGGTCCTGAAGCAGCAACACGCCGAGCGCGGCGCGCCCGACAGGCATGGCGGCGCGCCGGCTCTCGATGACCAGCTGCATCACGATGGCCGTTGATGACAAGGCCAGAGCGAGCCCTATGACCGCGGCCGCCGGCGCATCGAGGCCGAGCATATAGGCCACGCCGCCAATCGCGAGCGCGCTCAGCGCGGCCTGAAGCCCGCCGGCGCCGAACACCACCCGGCGCAGCGCCCAGAGCTTGCCGAAGGACAGTTCCAGGCCCAGCAGGAAGAGCAGGAAGAGTATGCCCAGCTCCGCAAAGGGCTCGGCCGCGTGCGGGTCGGAAATGGTAATGAATTCCAGTGCCGGCCAGCGCTCGTCGAAATGGCCGAGGCCATTGGGGCCGAGAAGGATCCCGGCCAGGATGAAGCCCACGACAATGGGCAGCCGCGCCATGCGGAACAGCGGAACCAACACGCCGGCGGCGAACAGGAACACCAGTGCGTCCGTGATCAGGATATCCTGTCCTTCATGCCCCATGGCGATGCTCCCGGCCTTCCTGGTTATGCTGCGCCTGCACAATAGTCATGTTTCCGGCTGCTGGCATCTGCGGCACAATCGACGTCGTGAAGATAGGATGGGTCACCAGCCGCCACCGCCACCGCCGCCGCCCCCGCCCCCGGAGAAGCCGCCCCCGCCGGAGCCCGACGAGCCGGAGCTGGACGGCATCGCCGTGGCAACGCCCGAGGACAGCCCGCTGACCAGCGAACTGTTCAGGCTCGAAACGGATCCGTGACCGGACATGTGCGCCCAGCCGGGATGGTAGCTGGCGGCCTCACGGGGAATGAGGCGCTCGAAATGCCGGGTCCAGGGCTCTTCCACGTCCAGTGCCACGGCATAGGGCAGGAAGCGCTCATAGCGTTCCACGCTCATGGGCGGCGGCGCCTCGCCGCCGACCTCCGCGGCATTGAGCTGGAGTTTTTCCGCGGTTTCGAGATAGATTCTGAAGCCCTCGATTTCGGTGCGCACGCGCTGGCCCAGGGCGGTGGGGGCCGGGATGAAATACATGAAGGCGATATTGACGCCGGCGAGCGCGACGAGGCCCAGTGTCATCCAGATATTCCAGCTGACAAGCCCGGATAGAGCGACGATCACCGCGACCCCCGAGGCGATCAGGGTGATGGCCGTGTAACCGGCATTCCAGCGGAAATAGGGCCGCCCGAACCGTTTCGCGAGCGCTTTCTGGAAGTCGCGATAGTCGCGTGTGAAGGCCTTGTCCGGGCTCTTGCCGAGTGTCAGCTCTGTCCGGTTCGAGAAGAGGGCGTTTTCCAGCTCGATCTCTTCGGGCGATAAGCCGTCGGTCTCTCCGCCCTTGCGGATGAGCCGGGTTGTCGTCTTGTCCTCCGGCTCGATCTCGATCCGTCCCCGGGTCGCCAGGTGGATGAGCGTGGCGATCAGGGCCCGGTGGCCGGCGACGCGGCGGTAATAGACATGATGGACGCCGGCCGGTGACAATCCTTCCGGCGGTTCGTAGCGGGGAAAGACCGGCCCCCTCGGCGGGTCGCGGCCGACGCGATTGAAGCTGCGCCAGAGCCAGCCGATCAGGGCAATCACCGAGGCGAACAGAATGGCGGCCGAACCATTGCGCTGCCACCAGAGCGCGGCGGCATCGCCGACCGATGGCGGGTCGATCACACCCTTCTCGAAGCCGACAGCGACCGTCAGCCCCTCGCGCGGGCCGAGTGGCCGGGTCGTCGTGAAGACATGTGCATCACCGTTGCGGGTGTAGCTATAGGCCTGTCCGTCATCGCCCTGCGCGCCGGTATAGCCGGCCGTCTGCAGTGTCTGCGCGCCAGCAGGCAGCTCCACGGTGGCGCGCGCCACCTCGATCGGAAACTCCCAGTAGGAGCCCGTCACGTTCCAGTAGATCTCGTCATAGCCCTCGAAATAGCGGACCTGGTTCGTCACCTCGTATCCGATTTCATAGGTATGGCGGCCCTCGGGCAGGAAGACATCGCCATCGCCGATCCGGATCCGGGTCGCATTGCCCTCCGCCTCCACCGTATAGGGCTCGCGATCGCCGTTCCGCGTCACGCGCCTGACATCATAATCATAGCGCTGGCGTCCGTCCGGCCCCTCGAAATAGCGCGGCAGGTCCCGGAAAATGCCGCGCCGAATGCGATCGCCTTCCGCGGTCACGGTGATGCGTTCGGTGACCTCGATATCGCCGTCGGTCTGAACGGTGATGGTCGTGTCGAAACGGTTGATCCGCTCATCGGCCGAAGCGAACAGCGCGCCGGCAAGCGCAAGGCAGGCGGCCAGCAGATATTTCAGCGCCATGATCGGGTTCCCCTAAAGCTGCACCTCTGGCAGCAGCCTGTCAGCCGTTTCTATTTCGAAATAGCGCCGCTCGCCAAACCCGAACAGTCCGGCGAGAAGACTGGACGGAAAGCTCGCGACCATCGTGTTCAGCTCGCGCACGGCGCCATTATAGAACCGCCGGGCCATTTCGATTTTGCTTTCGGTGTCCGCAAGCTCGCGCTGGAGTTCAAGGAAATTCTCGCTGGCCTTCAGGTCCGGATAGTCTTCCGCAACAGCAAGAATACGCGCCACCGGCCGCGAGAGCGCCGACTCCGTCTCGCCGCGCGCGCCCGGGTCATCGCCGGCTTCCATCGCCGCGTTTCGCCGCTCGACCACTTCGGTGAAAAGGGCCTGCTCATGGGCGGCATAGCCCTTTACCGTGGTCACAAGCGACGGAATGAGATCGGCGCGGCGCTTGAGTTGCACATCGATATCCGCCCAGCCATTCCTCGCCATCTGGTCCTTAGAGACGAGGCGGTTATAGAGCACGACCCCAACAACAATCACCGCCGCGGCCAGCGCGATAAACACATACAATCCTGTCACCTGAATGGCCCCTCCATTGCGGCCTTGCCGGCATAGGAGGGGATTCCGCGCGGTTTGTGAAGCCTCTCGGGTCAGCGGCCCTGCATGCCGCCGCGCCATTTCGGGCCAGGGGCAAGCAGGCGACACCAGGGACGAAATCTGACAGGCGGCCGAGAACCGCTCGTCGGGTTTTCCTCGCCGAAAACCGATCCCGTTCGCAAACCCCGCTCCTGCCCGGAATTACGCGATGCGCCTCGCCTCAGGAGGCTTCGCCCGTCTGGGCCGTCTCGGCATGGACATAAAGCGGGGCGGCGTTGCCATCGACCACTTCGCCATTGATGACGATTTCCTGCACACCGCGCAGATTGGGCAGTTCGAACATGGTGTCCAGCAGGATCGCCTCCATGATCGAGCGCAGACCGCGTGCGCCGGTCTTGCGGGCGATCGCCTTGCGCGCGACCGCCGACAGGGCCTCGTCTGTGAAGGTCAGTTCGATATCTTCCATGTCGAACAGGCGCTGATACTGTTTGAGCAGCGCATTCTTCGGCTCGGTCAGGATCTCGATCAGGGCATCGGCATCAAGATCGGCCAGGGTCGCGATCACTGGCAGGCGGCCGATGAATTCCGGGATCAGGCCATAGCTCTGCAGGTCTTCTGGCTCGACATCCTTGAGCACATCGCCGGTCTCGCGCTCATCGGCATCCTTGACTTCGGCACCGAAACCCATCCGCGAGCCATCGCCGCGCTGGGAGATGATCTTGTCGAGGCCGGCAAAGGCGCCCCCGCAGATGAACAGGATGTTTGTCGTGTCGACCTGGAGGAATTCCTGCTGGGGATGCTTGCGACCGCCCTGCGGCGGAACGGCCGCCACGGTGCCTTCCATGATCTTCAGCAGGGCCTGCTGCACACCCTCACCGGACACATCCCGGGTGATCGAGGGATTGTCGGACTTGCGCGAAACCTTGTCGATCTCGTCGATATAGACAATGCCGCGCTGGGCCCGCTCGACATTATAGTCGGCCGACTGGAGAAGCTTGAGGACGATATTCTCGACATCCTCGCCGACATAGCCGGCCTCGGTCAGCGTCGTGGCATCGGCCATGGTGAAGGGCACGTCGAGTATCCGCGCCAGCGTCTGGGCCAGCAGCGTCTTGCCGCAGCCAGTCGGCCCGATCAGGAGGATGTTCGACTTGGCCAGTTCTACGGAATCATTCTTGGCCGCATGGGCCAGGCGCTTGTAGTGGTTGTGAACCGCCACCGAAAGGATGCGCTTGGCCTGGGGCTGTCCGATGACGTAGTCGTCCAGCACCTCGCAGATCTCCTGGGGCGAGGGCACGCCCTCGCGCGAGCGCACGATGGCCGACTTGTTCTCTTCACGGATGATGTCCATGCACAGTTCGACGCATTCATCACAGATGAAGACGGTGGGGCCGGCGATCAGCTTTTTGACCTCGTGCTGGCTCTTGCCGCAGAAGGAGCAATAAAGCGTGTTTTTCGTGTCGCCCTGATTTCCTTGTTTCGTCATAAATGCCTCACTGCCGGGTATTGTCTTAACGCGCGCCTTACGGCGAGCGCCGTCCTCGGCGTTCTCAATCGATCATATGTGGCGTTCCCCTGCAAGCAAGGGGCCGCAATCAGCTTGTTTCGCCGGTTTCGTCATCACTGCGCCGTTCGAAGACGCGATCGATGATGCCGAATTCCACCGCCTCCTGCGCGGTCAGGAACGTGTCGCGATCGAGCTTCTTCTCGATCGTGTCGAAATCCTGGCCGGTATGCTTGACATAGATATTGTTCAGCCGGCGCTTCAGGTCGATGATTTCCTCGGCATGGCGTTCGATATCGGTTGCCACGCCCTGATAGCCCCCGGATGGCTGGTGGAGCATGATGCGCGCATTCGGCAGGGCAATGCGATGCCCCTTCTCCCCGGCCGCCAGCAGCAGCGAGCCCATGGACGCGGCCTGTCCGATACACACCGTCGAGATCGGGCAGCGAATATACTGCATCGTGTCGTAAATCGCGAGCCCCGAAGAGACGAGGCCTCCGGGGCTGTTGATATACATGGCCACGTCCTTTTTCGGGTTTTCCGATTCCAGGAACAGGAGTTGTGCAGTGATCAGTGAGGCAACCGTATCATCGACACCGCCCGTGACAAAGATGATCCGCTCCTTCAGGAGCCGGGAGAATATGTCGAAGGCCCGCTCGCCGCGGCTCGTCTGCTCCACGACCGTGGGAACCAGATTGACTGCGGTGGGATCAAAATCGGGCATGGAAATTCAACCTTGCTGGCTTGGACTTGCTGGCTGTGCCGCGTTCGGGACTGGCGGCTCAGCATAATCCGGTGTTGGCAGACACGGAGATATTTGTCCATTCGCCGCGGCGCGCAAGGGGCAGGGGCACATGCCGGCAGGCGCCCGGCTGTTGACCGGAACTGTGGCCTCGGCGCAACACGCGGCAATACTCGGCAACACGCCTGCATGTTTCGTGAATGTCCGGACAGGACGAGGCGCGCCGTATTTTCTGTCGCATGCGCTGCAGGAAATGGCCGCGGGTCGTGAAATCGCCGCATCGGCGCCGGATTGATGCCACGAGTCTGGGCGGGAATTCACGCCACATCCTCTCGCAAATATGTTTCGGATTTTCGTGCGGGCCAGAAAGGCCCGTGCCCTCAAACAGGGCCATGTCCCTCGAAAGGAGACCGAACCGATGAAATATCCACTCTCGATTGCAACACTGTCCGCGCTCGTCCTGGCGGGTGCCGCTGCGGCCGGCGACTGGCAGGCGAAGTTTGACGGCATGGACACCGATTCCAACGGTGTGGTGAGCGAAGCCGAGTTCACGGCCTACAAGACCGCGGATGGCGAAACCAGTGCCGAAGACGCCAGCGAGCAATTCGCCCAGCTTGCCGGCGAAGATGGCGAGCTGACGCTGGCCGAACTCGAAGCGGCCATGTCCACGTCAGGCGGGGAGACCCCGTCCGAGCGTGACGGCTACTAGGGGCCAAGATCCGCATCTTTGCGGACTGCCGAGGGCCCGCCCGGTGCGCCGGGCGGGCCCTTTTTTCTACGGCCCGCGGCCCGCATCTGTCCGGGCCGCGCCCTTGCGGATCGGCTCGGCCATCTGCATCTAGGTGGCTCACCGCAGCGGGTCGGCCATTGTGTCGGCGCGTACGATCGGCTAACAGCCCTCGAATTCCCAGCCGTGAAAGCTTGCCAATGGCCGCCAAGGACAAGAAACAGAGCGTAGGGCCCATCACCTTCATGCGCCAGGTGCGCGCGGAAGGTAACAAGGTGACCTGGACGTCGCGCCAGGAGACGATTGCCGCCACGATCATGGTCGTGGTGATGTCGATCCTCGTGGCGCTGTTTCTGTTTCTTGCCGACCAGATCATATCGGTTCTGGTGCGCATGATCACCGGCGTTGGCGGCTGAGCGGGAAGATTTCGAAGAGGAGCGCTTCGCGCGATGGCTGAAGCCAAATGGTATATCGTTCACGCCTATTCGAACTTCGAGAAGAAGGTCGCCGCCTCGATCATGGAGCAGGCCGAGCGCAAGGGGCTCGACACGCTGATCGAGGAAATCGAGGTGCCGACCGAAGAAGTCGTCGAAGTGGCGCGCGGCAAGAAAAAGACCGTCGAGAAGCGCTATTTTCCGGGCTATGTCTTGGTCCGGGCCCAGCTGACCGATGATGTCTATCATCTGGTCAAGGATACGCCGAAAGTGTCCGGGTTCCTTGGGGCCGAGGGGGGCAAGAAACCGCTGCCTGTGCCTCAGCGGGAAGTCGACAGGATCCTGGGCACGTCCGAAGAGCCGGCCGAAAAGCCGCGTCCGAGCGTCTCGTATGAAATCGGCGAGGAAGTGCGCGTCAATGACGGTCCTTTCCAGGGATTTGAGGGCGCTGTCGAGGAGGTCGATGAAGGCAATGCTCGCCTGAAAGTGTCCGTCTCGATTTTCGGGCGCGCCACGCCGGTCGATCTCGAATACGGTCAGGTCGACAAGCTCGGCTGATGGCATGCCTGCAATCTGCAGACTTGAATCAAGATTGCCTCCAGGCTGCTTTCCCGAGAGATCGTGCTGCCCAGAGCATGTTGAGGATCAGGATTCACGATCAGCTTGAATTGTGATTCACGCTCTCAAACAGGGCACTTGCAATCGGATTCGTCTGGTTCTGGCCGATCGGCCATGGGCGTTGATCGAACCGCTGTGTCCGGGCAAGAAATCCGATCCGGGGCGCACGGATCATGACGGACGCATGTTTCTCGCAAGCCGTGCTCTGGATTGCCCGAACCGGCAGTCCATGGCGCGACCTGCCAGCCGAGTTCGGCAAGTGGAATACGGTTTTCCAGCGCTTTCGCTACTGGGCCGAGCGTGACGTCTTCAAGCGTATATTCGACGCGCTGGCGGGCAATCCGG
>JAAANZ010000096.1 GCA_009909065.1 Alphaproteobacteria bacterium
AATCCGGCCGTCACATGCGGCGGTGGGCGCCCCATTGTTCAGGCCCTGGGCGGATGCGGCGAAGAGCAAACTCCCGGCAATCCCAAGCAGGATGGTTCCGCGCAGACCTGCGCTTCGATTGAGGGTCAGTGAGTGGGTCATGTCGATCAACTCCGTCATCAGGAGACACGGCTTGCAAAGGCAACCGGACTTACCGTTTCGACGGCGCGCAAGGGGCGACCGCCGCCGGAATGCGACGGCCGCTTGTGCGCTCCCACCCGGGCTGCGAGGCCGCCTACATCCCCTGCCTAGAGGCAGGCCGGCATCGGTGAAATACTCAATTTTGCGTCGCGGCTACCTATTTTTCGGCGTGGGCATGTCATCGGTTCCGGTTTTCTCTAAGCTTCGGGAATGACGGAGCGAATTGCCAGGCCATGATTCATGCTGATCGAGCGTAGCCAGCCGCTTGAGGCTCTCAGGGCGCTGTTGGACCAGGCTGCCCGCGGGCGCGGCGCGATCGCGCTGGTGCGCGGCGAGGCCGGTATCGGAAAGACATCCCTTTTATCAAGCTTTCGCGAGCGTGCCGGCGACGAGGCCAGATTCTACTGGGGCGGTTGCGAAGCCTTGTTCACGCCGAGGCCGTTGGGGCCGATCCACGACATGGCGAAAATGCTGAATCCGCGCACCCGGAAAATACTGCGTGATGGAGGCGGCGCGCAGGACGTCCACGAACAGCTGCTTGGCGAACTTGCGGATTGTCGGCCGACTGCCGTCATGGTCATCGAGGATGTGCACTGGGCCGATAATGCCACTGAGGATTTCCTCCGTTTTGTCAGCCGGCGACTGTCAGCGCTTCCTGTTCTTCTCGTGCTCAGCCTGCGCGGCGATGAAGTTTCTGACAACCCATCTGTCAGCAATCTTCTCAATATCCTTCCAAGCGCCCAGTCCCATTTCATCGACCTAGACCCCTTGTCACGCGATGCCGTCAGGCGGCTGTGCGAGGCTGCCGGGCTGGCGCAAAGCGCTGACGAACTCTTCCGCATTTCCGGCGGCAACCCCTTTTTCATCAATGAAGCCCTTGCCAGCGGCGACGGCGCAGGCGAGCGCGTGCCGGTGTCCATCAAGGATGCGGTGAACAACCGGCTCATGCGCCTGTCACGGGCCGAACGTGAATTCCTGGAAACCCTCAGCGTGCTTACCGGCGGCATTCCCCGGGAAATCCTGGCGCCCCTGTTCGGCGAAGACGGAGAACTGTTCGCCATGGCGGCCGTGGGACGCCGTCTTCTGATCGCTGATGAAGATGGCCGGATGCGTTTCCGCCACGAACTGGCGCGCCTGGCGACCCTGGAGCGCCTTCCGCCCACGCGCCAGCGCAGTATCCATGCTGCAGTGCTGCGGGCCCTGCGAGAGGCCGAGGGACTGAACCCTTCACTCGATGAACTCGTCCATCACGCCGCCGGCGCGCTTGATGCCAGCCATGTGCTGGAATTTGCGCCCGCCGCCGCGCGGATCGCGGCTTCCGTTGGCGCCCACCAGGAAGCTGCCGCACATCTCGCCACGGCCATGCGATTCGTCGATGAGGCCGACCCGGAACTGGCCGCCGGGATTTATGAGCAATGGGCCTATGAAGCCGGCCTGTCTCTTCGGATCGATAATGATGTCATCGAAGCGCGGCGCCACGCCATTACCCTCTGGCGCGCGCTTGACCGCGATGAGAAGGTCGCCGAGAATCTGAGATGGCTGTCCCGGCTTCACTGGTATCGCGCAGAAGCTGCCGATGCGACACGATTTGCAGACGAAGCCGTGCGAATCCTCGAGCGCCACCCCCCCAGTGCGGAACGCGCCATGGCCTACAGCCTGCGCTCCCAGCTTTTCATGCTCAACGACAATATGCCCGAAGCGATCGAGTGGGGCGAAAGAGCGCTGGAACTGGCAAAACAGTTCGGCGAGACCGAAATCCGCATTCATGCGCTTAACAATGTCGGCACGGCGCGTGCATTCCGCAATGATCCTGCCGGCGTCGAGATGCTGCTGGAAAGCCTTTCCCTGGCGCGCGAGTACGGCTTTCACGAACATGCCGCCCGCGTCTATACCAACCTGTCCGAATATGCTGTCGAATTTCGCGACTTTCCGCTTGCCGAACGCACCGTGTCGGAAGGCATCGCTTTCGACACGCGCCATGACCTCGACTCCTGGACCCATTACCTGGTCGGCCGACAGGCACAGCTTCTCTGCGAACAGGGCAAGCTCTATCAGGCAAAGACCATTGCTGAAGGCGTCCTGAATATCGACCGGCTCACGCGCCTGATGAAACTGCCGGCCAGGCTGGTTCTGGCGCGCGTCAGTTCGCTGATCGGGGGTGATGATGCCGTCAGAATTGCGTCGCAGACCGTGGAGGACGCCAACGCCACCGAGGAGCCCCAGCACATCGTCCCTGCGCATATGAACAGGCTCCTTCTGGCCTGGATCAATGACGACCGTGCCGTTGCCGAAGACAGCCTCGCGCGTCTTGATACGATTGAGGAGGATGCGATGCATGTCTGGCACCGTGCCGAGATTGCCGTCTGGCAGCGTCGTCTGGGCGTGCTTGCGGAACGCACTGACCTGGCCGACTTCCCCCGGCCTTACGCGCTCGAATTCGCGGATCAGACCGACGAGGCGGCGGATGAATGGATGCGGTTGGGCGCACCGGTGGGCGCGATCCTGTGTCTGGCGCAGTGCGCAGGCGCAAGTGAAGCTCAACTGATCCGCGCTCTTTCGATCAGCCGGGACCTGGGCGCAGAGGACCTGAGCCGGCGCATCGAGGAACACGCCGCAGCGCTCGGCCTGGCCGGCGCCCTGCCGCGACAGCGGCGTGGGCCCTATCGCGCGGCCGCCAACCACCCGCTCGGCCTGACCCGAAAGGAACAGATGGTCCTGGCGCTCATGGTGGACGGTCAGAGCAACGCCCAGATCGCCGAAAGCCTGTCACGCTCCCGGCGCACCGTCGAAAACCATGTCTCGTCCGTGCTCAGGAAGCTGAATGTCGATAGCCGGA
>JAAANZ010000036.1 GCA_009909065.1 Alphaproteobacteria bacterium
GACCGGCATCGCGAAAACGCATTTGCCCTCGCTCGCATCGAGCCCATAGTTCGCCGATCTTGCGCCTGTCCATTGCCGCATCTTCCGGAAACGCCCTTCTACCCTACGCCCTTACCCGGCGATCCATCCAGGATCGCGTCTCGAAGGATGGAGATTCGCACGACTGTCCAAGCCATTGGATGGCCGAAGGATCCCTTCTTCAGCCCCCGGATCGTTTTATTGTCCGCTCGACCTTGCCAGAAGCCTCGCACGCGGGTCCGGTCCGCTCCTCGCCAGACCTCAAAATTCACCCCGCCAAGTGTTCAATTTGGTCGGAATCTGGCCTAAGCGGGAGACATGGAGCTTACTCCCGACTCGTTGCCGACAGTTCGCGGCAAGCTGCTCTTCGGCACGCCGCTTGCGCCCTATACCTGGTTTCGCGTCGGCGGGCCGGCCGATATCCTGTTCCTTCCGGCCGACGAGGAGGATCTTGCCGCCTTCCTGGCCGGATTGCCGGTCGAGGTGCCCGTAACCGTGCTCGGTGTCGGTTCGAACCTCATCATTCGCGATGGCGGGCTGGAAGGTGTCACCGTGCGCCTTGCCGGCGGCTATTGGGGCGCGGTCGAACAGGTCGGCGCGCATGAGATGTCCGCGCGCGCCGGGGCACTTGATCTCGCCGTCGCCATGCGAACCAATGCCGGGTGCTATGGGCGCGAGTTGAAGGATGTCCTGACGCGCGTCCACGGGATCGACCGCGCGGGCAATCGCATCTCCTGGGGCCATCAGGCGGGCGACCGGCCCCTTACGGATCTCGCCCTGTCCTATCGCCGCAGCGAACTTCCCCGGGATGTGATCGTCACCCGGCTGGAGCTACGCGCCGACAGCACCGCGCCGAGCGAAGAGGTCCTGTCCGCGATCGAGCGGCTGCAGGCCCGGCGCGCCGAGAGCCAGCCGCTCCGGGAGAAGACATCCGGATCGACATTCGCCAATCCCGATCCGCCAGGCACCGCGCAACAACGCCGGGCCTGGAAACTGATCGAGGAAGCCGGCTGCCGCGGTCTGCGTGTCGGCGGCGCACAGGTCTCCGACAAGCATTGCAATTTCCTGATCAATACCGGCGCGGCGACGGCGGCAGACCTGGAAGCGCTCGGCGAACTGGTCCGTGCGCGTGTCCTGGCGACGAGCGGTATCGCCTTGCGCTGGGAGGTGCGACGCCTCGGACGGCTTCAGGCCCTCCTGGCGCCCGAAAACCCCGGGCCCTGACGGCGCCCGTAAACCTTTCGGAAAGCCAGCCCGCCTATGATTCGACTTAAACGTGAATTCGGGGTGGAGACCTGTCCATGAAACGCTGCCTGATCGTCGATGATTCCCGCGTGGTCCGCAAAGTGGCCAGCCGCATCATCCGGGACATGCAATTCGAAGTGACCGAAGCCGGCGACGGCATGGAGGCGCTCGAAAGCTGCCGGAACGCCATGCCGGATGCGATCCTGCTGGACTGGAACATGCCGGTCATGAACGGGCTGGACTTTCTTCGGGCCCTGCGCCGGGAAGATGAAGGCAAGACACCGAAAGTGGTGTTCTGCTCGACCGAGAATGATGCCGAACATATCGGCGAGGCGGTCCGCTCCGGCGCCGACGAATTCATCATGAAGCCATTCGACTCCGGCATCCTGCACAGCAAGTTCGCCGAGATCGGCCTGGCTTGACGAAGTGTTAAGGCCCGGCACGCGAGATTCGCGGCCGACGCGAAGCAAGCGCCGGAGTCCCGCATGCAGGAAGCGACCTTTCATGAACTGGCCGATCTCGCCCTGAAGCAGACGGGCCAGGCCATCCCGGTGTCGAAGGCCTATCTTGTCGAGGCGCGCCTGGCGCATATCCTGCGCCGCGAGGGTTTTGCCACCCCGGATGATCTCGTCGCCTGCCTGAATGCCCGCCCGAACCCGGTCTTCGAGGCCGAGATTGTCGCGGCGCTGCAGACCCGCACGACCTGGTTCTTTCGCGACCGCGAGCGTCTCAACCAACTGGTCAGCGACGTGCTGCCCGAGCGCGTGCGCCATTCCAAGGCCGGACGGGTCCGGATCTGGTGCGCGGGTGTGTCGACCGGACAGGAAGCCTATTCGCTGGCGATGCTCCTGAAAGAGGCGGACATACCGGCGCTGAAAGGTGCGCGGATCGACATCACCGCCACCGATATCTGCCGCAAAGCGCTCGACCAGGCCCGTGGCGGCCTTTACGGCCATTTCGAGATCCAGACGGGACTGTCGGTCCACCGGTTGCTGGCGAATTTCGAACGCCTCGAGACCGGCCACTGGCAGGTCAGCGAGGAGCTGCGCGAGCGTATCGGTTTCCGACAGCACAATCTGGTCGACCCGCAAGCGCGGCTCGGCCAGTTCGACATCATCCTGTGCCGCAACGTCCTGTCGAACATGGACGCCTCGCGGCGCGGAGCGGTCTGCGAGGGGCTGGCCGACCAGTTGCAGCCCGGCGGCATCGTCCTGCTGGGCGAAAAGGAAACGCTCTCGGCCGAACGCAATTGCGCCCTCGAACCCTCGCGGCTGATGGGCGGAGCCTTCTCGGCCGTCGACAAGACGCGGCGCACACAGGCCGCGTAACGCCGCAGACCCGGGCGAGAGGCCAGGAAAGCCCCGCCCGGACCGGCGGGGCCTTCCGTGTCAGGTCGAAAGCCCCAGCTTACCAGCTCAGCTTGATCTCGGCGCCATAGAGCCGCGGCAGCGCGGGATAGACGGCGAGCGTCCCGGTCTGCTCGGGCACACCGAAGGCCGACAGGTTATAACTGTCCTCATCGGTGAGATTCTCGCCGAACAGGGAGAATTCGAAGACATCATTGGTGCTTGCCAGCGTGATACGCCCGCCGACCAGGGCATAAGCATCATTCTTGGTAGGCTCGCGCAGTGCCGGCAGCGAGCTCAGGAAGGCCTCGCTGTTCCAGCGAACATTGCCGTGGAAGGACATCTCGAAGCGCTCGCTTACGGGAACCGTATAAGTGCCGGCCCCGGTCAGGACATATTCCGGCACATTCGCCAGCTGGTCGCCGCCGCGCGCAATGACATCGAACCCGCCGGTTCCGTCCGGAACGAGATTGTCGTCTTCACGCTCGGCCTTGGTATAGGCAAAACCACCCTGGAGAAGAAGGCCGTCCATCGGCGTGGCCCCGGCATCGATCTCGAGGCCATAGCTCTCCACTTCGGTATTGATGGTGCGGAAATTGACCCCGGTGAAGATATTCTCCTGGAACCCGTCCACCTGCTGGTAGAAGAGTGCGCCGTTCAGGGTGACATCGCCCTGCAGGAAGCTGGATTTCCAACCCGCCTCGAAGGCGTCAACGATCTCGGCATCGAATTCCTGGTCCGAGGTCTGGGCGCCATCACCCCCGAACAAGGCATAGTCGAAGGCCGAACGCTCGAGATTGTAGCCGCCGGACTTGAAGCCGCGTGAATAGGACAGATAGCCGAGGAGGTCGGGGTTGAACTCATAGGCAAGTTTCAGCGTGCCGGTGATTTCCTCATCGGTACGCTCGTCGCTGTATTCGCCATTGCCCTCTGTGTTGACGATCGGATTGCACACGAGG
This sequence comes from Alphaproteobacteria bacterium, assembly GCA_009909065.1. Taxonomy (GTDB): domain Bacteria; phylum Pseudomonadota; class Alphaproteobacteria; order Caulobacterales; family Hyphomonadaceae; genus UBA5336. The sequence goes on from JAAANZ010000036.1 coordinate 3,569, forward strand.
CCGGCCAGCGCGCTGGCGCCGGCCTCGGCGAGCCCTTGCAAGGCTGCCGGATTGGCCGCCAGGAAATCACAGCCGGGAGCCGAGGAATTGAGATCCTGGTCAAGCTCCTTGGTCTCGTGATTGTAGCGCAGCCCGACTGTCACCGTGGCCGCATCGCTCAGCGCATATTCATTATGCGTGAAAAGGGCGATGGCATCGGTTGTGACATTGAAAATGTCGCCGGACAGGCCCGCCCCGGCCGGCGTTTCGGGCACGAAAATCGGGATCGGCGTGCCCGTGGCGGGATCGATCACCGGCGCGCCCGTTTCGGGATTGGTCACCACGCCGAGGATCGGCGGCACGCCGAACGTGCTGCCATCGGCATTGAAGCCGAAGGGAAGCGTCCCGAAGAACTGGGCGTCGGCTGCGCCGGATGTAACCAGGTCGGTGTAAAGGTCGGCCTGCGTGCCGAACCGCACCGTATCGGTCAGCCCCAGTTCCTCATGCATGAAGAAGGCCCCGACGAGCCAATCCAGGTCGCCCGCCTGATCCTGCAGGCGCAGTTCCTGCGTGAACACCTCGTCGCTGACTGTATAGTCCTCGCGATAGGCCCGGTCGATACCGGAAAAATCGATATCCTGGTCGCGCACTGCTTGCCAGTCGCGATAGGCCGTGATCGAGGTGAATGCGCCGAAATCGAACTGGTGGTCGACCTGGACGGAAAAGCCGTACTCCTCGACTGCCTCGTCATATCCGCGGTTCGGCGAGATCGCGACCTCGCGTTCCGACGGGTCGGCCTCGGCAATGCCCACGAGCCCGGCCGCGGCGGCGCCGGCATTGACTGCGGGCGCAGTATCCCCCGTTGCGAAATTCACGCCCACGCAGCAGCTCTCATCGGTCTCGGCGAAATCGCCAATGAAGCGCAGCGTCGTGTCGGCGCCCTCATAGAGCAGCTGGCCCCGCAGGAAGCCGCGATTGATCGTGTTGAAGCTGCGATCCCTGTTCACGTCATCAATATAGCCATCGCGCTCGCGGAACTTGGCATCGACCCGGCCGGCCCAGTTCTCGCCCAGCGCCCGGCTGCCGGAATATTCGACCTCGAGTGAATCGAAATTGCCGGCCGAAACGGAGACATGGCCGCCGCCGTCGAAATCCGGTTTTGCCGTCGTGATCGAGACCACGCCGGCGGAGGTGTTGCGCCCGAAAAGCGTGCCCTGCGGGCCGCGGAGCACTTCCAGCGAGGCGATTTCGGGAAGTTCGGCCAGCGCCACGCCGGTCCGTGTGCGGTAGACCCCGTCGATCACGACACCCACGGCCGGCTCGAAGCCCGGATTGTTGGAGCCGGTGCCGATTCCGCGGATCGAGATATTCGTGCCCGAAGCCGCGCTTTCTGTCTGCGTGATCTGCACACTCGGCGCGACCTGTTCGAGGTTGCCGACATTCTTGAAACCGGTCTCCTCGAGCAGCTCGCCGTCAAATGCGGTGACCGCGACGGGGACATCCTGCACGGTGACGCCCTCGCGACGGGTCGCCTCCACGACGACGCGATTGAGCCGGCGCTCGCCGGCCTCGTCTTCGCCGGCCGTCTCCTGCGCATGGGCCGGGATGGCTGAAAGGGCCATCAGCGCGCTCACGCCGGCACTGGCGCCAAGCGACAGCCGGAATGCATTGAATTTGTTGAATTGACTGAGGTTTCCGATGGGCACGGAGATGTCTCCCTTACGCGGTTCCTGAGGGGGATGTGGGGCAAGTGCGGTTATGTTTATGCCCACCCGCGAGGCCTAGGCCAAACTGGTGGGACAGCAACAGGCGGGCGCATCGCAAAAGCAGTTCAGATCACCGCGTTGCATTTTCGCAACGCGGTACAATAGGAAATGCCTGCCCCCGAACTCCGGTTTCAGTTGAGGCCCTGGCCGACCCCGCCATCGAACGTGATGGGACCGGCCGGCCTGTTCGGCCGCACCCGCTCGACCTGGCGCTCGACCTTTTTCATCACGGTGCGCTCCTCGGGAACGCAGGCCTGCGCCGGCCCGGTCATCTGAACCAGCTTCGTGCCCGGTCCATGGCGGCGCAGGAGCGAGCGTTCATTGCAATCGCGGCGCGGAATTTCAGACTTGCAGCTCAGCTTGCCGCCGGGCGCATGAACCAGCGCTTCGCCCTTGCGGCAGGCAAAGGTCCGCGCGGCGCTGAAATCGGCCTTGCCGGCCTTGATGTGCCCGACCGTGACCTGCATCGCGGTGCCGTCCATGCAGCGATAGATCTCGCCTTCATAGTCCGCGCCGACCGTCTTTTCCGCGCTGACCCGGGAGGCCGGGTGCGGTGTTCCCGTGTCATCGAGACAGACGGCCTGCACCGGGCGTGTGCCGGTTTCGCCCGCGCCCTTGCGCACGCAGACCGTCTTGCGCACCGGAACGCTCTGCATCACCGTTTCGGTGTATCGCTCTTCGCCGCCGCTGACATTCAGCCCCTTCAGGGTCGCTGGCGCGGTCCCGGCAGGCGCATAGGCCGCGCCTCCGCCCGACAGGAGGACGCCGCCTCCAGATGACCCGCGCAAGCGGGGGCCTGAAAACCCTTTCGCCCCTCCGCCGACCGACACCTGCCCCTGGTTCACCCCGACATTCGGGGTCGACACGGCAATGTTCGGGCCGGCCACATTCACGCCCGGCACGACCACATTATGCCCCTTCGGCATGTCGCAACAGCCAGCGCCCGACCCCCCGCTGACGCCGGGCAATGCGATGGCGGGGCCCTGCGGGATCCCCGGAGCCGGCGCGCGGCCATGATCATCATCGCCGCCGCCGCATCCGAAACCGGCACAGGGGGATCCGCCCATCCCGCCGCCGGCATAGGCGGCCGCGCCGATCGTGAATGCCGCGGCTGCGGCCAGGCTGGCGAGGACAGTGTTCCGGGTTGAGACGCCCATATCAGATCTCCTGAAGCTTTGCCCGTGTGAGAAGCAGTATCCATGCCGCTTCTCGCGCCGAGCGCGAAACGAGCGAAACTCATGCGGGATATTTGCGCGCCCTCAGGGGAATCTGCATCTGGCGCGCGGCTTGCGACACTCCGTCCGACACTGGTCGGCGCTGACCGCCAGCCAAATACTTAAATGACTCGGAGCAAGCGTGACATGACCGAAGGACCGGCGCATCCCAGCACGATCGCCATGCTTGAAGCATGGAAACGCATGGACTGCGCCGGAAGCGAAGGCCTCATGTCTGCCGGTCCAGGCGCGGTCACCGGCGATGAGGACGCGCTTGTGGGCCGTCTCTTCGTGCTGCAAAAACAGGCTGGAACGGCCTGGTCCTTCCGCACGGCCGGCGAGCAGATCGCCGCCACCCTGGGCTGTCCGGTGCCCGGGCGGGATTTCCTCGATCTGTGGACGGGGTCGGACAGGGAGATGGTGCGAAGCCTGATCATGGCCGTTGCCGCGCAGGGCGCCCCCGGCCTGGTGCGCGCTCAGGCCGAATCCCTGTCCGGACGGGCGGTCAGGGTCGAGATCGCGCTGGCCCCGCTGCCCGGCGTTGCCAATGGGAACAGCCGTCTTCTGGGCCATTATCAGGACCTGCAGCCGGAGACCGAGACCGCCCGCGAACCGGTCTGGCGCCATGCACTGATCGGCATCGTGCCGCCGGAACGCCGCGCGCCCCGCCCCCGCCTGCGGCTGGCCAGCCGTAATGGCGAGCGTGTCTGAGAAACGCATGCTTCCGATTGCCGGCCAATTGATCATCAGCGCTTCTAAGGCCGGCGAAATGGCGGTATGCAGAGGCCATGATAAAGCTCTATCACTGGCCGCTCGATCCTGCCGCCCGCACGGTCCGGCTGGCACTTGGCGAGAAGCAACTGGCCTTTGAGCCGGTCGAGACCCGGCCATGGGCCGCCCATCCGGAAGTCGAGCATCTGGCACCGGGCGCCGCGGCCCCGGCGCTTCTGTCGAGCGGGGAGGATGGCCGGCTCGTGCTCCTCGGCAGCCACGCCATCCTGGAGCATCTCGAAGAGGCCTTCACGGCCACGCGGCTCCTGTCGAATACGCGCCAGGAACGCGCCGAGGCACGCCGGCTGTGGCGCTGGTGCGAGGATGCCTTCGCCATTGTCAGCGAAACGCTTCTCACCGAGCGCGTGACACAATGGGTGCGCCGTGAGCGCGAGCCCGACAGCGCGGCCCTGCGCAAGGGCGCCCATGCCCTGCGCGGACGGCTGACCTTCCTGAACGCCCTCGCCGAGGAGCGCTCCTATCTTGCCGGCCGCCACCTCTCGCTTGCGGATCTCTCGGCCGCCGCGCACCTGTCCAGTCTCGACTATTTCGGCGATGTCGACTGGTCCACGGTGCCGGACCTGAAATCATGGTATGCCCGGCTGAAATCGCGGCCCAGCTTCCGGCCGCTGCTCAGCGAACGTATCGACGGCACGCGGGCGGCCAGGCATTATGCCGACCTGGATTTCTGAACGGTCCCGATCGCGCCGGCGCACGCGGCCGTGTCGGATGGTCTTCGCCAACAGAGCCGAGGGCCACATCCCGGCCCCTTGCCAACACGACGGCACGGCCCCCATGGGGAGGAGGAGCAGAGTATGTCATGGCGCCGCAGGGGTTGGACAGGCCGCGATCTGTCCATGGGCGCTGGCCGCCCTGACAAGGTGTCAGACTTTCCCCTTCCGGCGGAAATAGTCGAGCGTGCCCCGGGTGAGGATTTCATCGCCCTCGGCCAGTTCATGCGGCGCGATATCCTGACCGCCGAGCAGGCGGTCATAGACGGAACCGAAATCGCGATAACAGGTCTCGAGCAGGCTTTCGAAACTGTCGATGACAAAATAGGTCTGCTGGAAATCGTCGATGATGTAATCCGTGCGCATGACACGCATCAGGTCAAACCCGACCCTGTGAGGGGAATCGCTCTCCAGCGCGAAAACGCTTTCATCGGGCGATGACATGATCCCGGCCCCGAACAGGCGCAACTCGCCGGCCTCGCGCACCAGGCCGAACTCCACCGTATACCAGTAGAGCCGGGCGAGATGGGTCAGCTGGCCACGCTCCAGCGCGCGCTGGCCGCCTTGTCCGTAAGCCTGCATGAAATCGGAAAACACCGGATCGGCGAGCAATGGCACATGGCCGAACACGTCATGGAAGACGTCCGGCTCCTGAAGATAGTCGAACTCGGATTCCGGGCGGATGAAGGCGCCAGCGGGAAAACGCTTGTTGGCAAGATGGTCAAAGAAGATCTCATCGGGCACGAGATCGGTGACCGGCACGACCCGCCATCCGGTGATCGGCTCCAGGCGATCGGACAGTCTTTCCATGTCGGGAATGCCGGAAGGTGACAGTTCCAGCCGGTTCATCGCCTCGAGGAAAGCCGCGCAGGCGCGACCGGGCAGAACCTCCTTCTGGCGCTGGAACAGCCGGTCCCAGCGCTCATGCTCTTCAGGCGAATAGCTTTGCCAGTCCTGGTCGATCGTCCAGTCGGCCCGGCGCGGGGCATTACTGTAGCGATTCTTGCCGGATGTGGTGAGAGAAGAGGCACTTTCGGCCATCGGATCCTCCTCATGGCTTTTGTATCAGGGATTTTTCCCTGTTATTTCGTTCATTATAGCACATATTTGCGCTCGGTGCAGGCTGCGCGCAATCGCGGCCCGCTCGCAGACGCGTTAACGATTCCGACAGACCCGGCCGCGAGACTTGTCAGCCAGCAAGGGAGCTTCCCGACATGACCCCCGAGAACGAGCCCCCCATCCTCGACACGGACCATCTGGACATGATGACCGGGGCAGACGCCGACCTTGCCGCCGAAATCGTCGGAATCTTCCAGCACCAGGCTGAGGTCTGGGGCCGGATGCTCAGCGCGGGCGAGTCGCCCGAAACCTGGGCCGATGCGGCCCACACGATCAAGGGGGCGGCGCTGGGCGTCGGGGCGAAGCGTCTGGCAGAGGCCTGCGCACAGGCCGAGACGCTGGGGCGGTCAGGCGAGGTGTCCAGGGCGCAGGCCGCACTGGTGCTCGGCAATGTGCGCGAACAGCTCAATCTCGCCCTCGAAGCGGCGGCGCGGCGAACTCATGAACTGGCCGGTTCGGCCGGTTTCAGCGCATCGAAGGCCTCGAATTCATAGGCGATGCACCGGTCGATCATCGTGCGCCAGACTGGTTCGGCAATGGCCGGGGAAAGGCCGGCCGCCACCGCGGCCGCCTTCACCTTGGCGATGACATCCTCGATGCGTTCGCGGTCATGCACGGCCCCGCGCTCGCCCTTGATGCGCGCGGCCGCATCCATGAAGGACTGGCGCTCGGTGATGATCTCGACGAGCAGCCGGTCGAGCCGGTCGATCTCGTAGCGCACATCGGCCATGGTTTCGGCGCTCTCGGCACTGTGCCGGCGCGGATCGGAAAAATAGCTTGTCATGGCCCATGATATAGCCGGAGCGGCATCGCCTGCCTATGGGGCGCGGTGATACGGCGCGAAATCAATGCGCCGGCATGGCCCGCTCGATCAGGGCCTCCTGACGAACACCGTCGACTATATCTCCATAAGCAAGGCCCCGGTCCTCTCCGCCGAGCCTTTGAAGGCAGAAGCCCTCGAACACGAAATCCGGGGCATAGCGATGCAGCGCACCCGCCTGGAGGGCCAGCGCGAGACCCTGCGCAAAACCACGCGCCCGGCCCTCATGCAGGCCGCCCGGCTCCAGATAGGCCGTCAGCCTTTCGAGATGACGGTCATAGGCCTCATGCGCGCCGCGGACCGTTTTCAGCTCCGCCATGACCGCTTCCAGGCTCTCCGGCTCGCGGCCGAGCGCGCGCAGGATGTCCAGCGCGATGACATTGCCCGACCCCTCCCATATCGCGTTCAGCGGCGATTGGCGGAAGAGTTTGGGCATCGGGCCTTCCTCGACATAGCCGGCCCCGCCGAGACATTCGAGCGCCTCATAGACCATCCCCGGCTGGCGCTTGCAGACCCAGTATTTCGCCGCCGGCGTGGCCAGGCGCGTGAAGGCGGCCTGCTGCGGGTCGCTCGCGGCCTTGTCCAGCCCCTCGCCGATGCGCAGGGCCAGGGCGGTCGCCGCCTCGCTTTCCAGGACGAGATCTGCGAGCACCGCCTTCATGGCCGGCTGGTCGACCAGTGTCTTCTGGAAGGCGCGGCGCTGTGAGGTGTGCCAGAGCGCCTGGGCCAGCGCCGCGCGCATGCCCCCGGCCGATCCCAGCGTGCAGTCATAGCGCGTATGCTGGACCATATCGATAATGGTACGCACACCGCGCCCCTCCTCGCCGAGCTTCTGCGCGAAGGCTCCATGATACTCGATCTCCGAGGAGGCATTGGACTTGTCGCCCAGCTTGTCCTTCAGGCGCATGATATGGATCGCATTGCGCGTCCCGTCCGGGCGCCAGCGCGGAACGAGGAAACAGGTCATCCCCTCATCCGTGTAGGCGAGGGTCAGGAAGGCATCCGACATGGGCGCCGAGCAGAACCATTTGTGCCCCGTCAGCTGCCAACCGCCATCGCCGGCCGGCTCGGCACGCGTCGAGTTCGCCCGCACATCCGAGCCGCCCTGTTTCTCCGTCATCGCCATGCCTATGGTCACGCCGCTCTTGCCGGCGGCCGGGATGAAGCGCGGATCGTAGGACTGGGCGGTGACACGCGGGCGCCACTCGGCCGCCACGGCCTCGTCCGCGCCGAGGGGAGGAAAGCAGGCATAGGTCATCGACATCGGACAGGTCACGCCCGGATCGGCCTGGCTCATCAGGACTATCATCGCGCCATGCAGGACATGGCCGGCCTCGCCGACGCTCCAGGCGGCGCCCGACGCGCCATTGTCGAGACCGAGCGCCATGAGACTGTGATAGGCGGGATGAAACTCCACCTCGTCTAGGCGGTGACCATAGCGGTCGAAGGATTTCAGCCGCGGCGGATTCTCATTGGCCTGGCGCGACCATTGCGCTGTCTCGCCCGCCCCGCAGCGCGCACCGAAATCGGCCAGCCGGTCGCCATGGACGCGGCCGCCCGCCGCAGCGACCGCTCCGCACAGCGCAGCATCGCCGGTGAAGAGATTCACATCCTCAAGCGGCTCCGCCTGGTTGAAGACCTCGTGGGTCTGCAAGTCTGCGCGCGGTCTGTAATGGGACATGGCCGTGTTCTCCCTGTATTCCGGCCGCCCGGCCGGTCTTTGCCGGCAGGATCAGGCCAACCGGGCCAGCCTGTCAACGCGCCCGGCCGTCAGCCGGCAAAGGCTTTCTCGATGACGAAATCGCTCGGCGCGGCATTCGAGCCTTCCTCGAAGCCACGCGCCTCGAGCAGGGCCTTGGTGTCCTCGATCATGGCCATCGAGCCGCAGATCATCGCCCGGTCGGTCTCGGGGTTGAGCGCCGGGCAGTCGAGCGCGGCGAACAGGCCGCCATTCTCGATCAGGTCCGTGATCCGGCCCTTCAGCGGATAATCGTCTTCACGCGTGCAGCTGGCAAAATGGACCAGCTGCGCGCTGGCCTCTTCTCCCACCAGCGGGTCGGCCCTGGCCGCGGCCACCGTCTCGAAACCATAGGCGAGCTCGGCCTCCTCGCGGCAGGTATGGGTGACGATGACCTGGTCATACTTGGCATAGGTGTCGGGGTCGCGGATCAGGCTGGCAAAGGGCGCAAAGCCGGTGCCCGTCGAGAAGAGCCAGAGGCGCCGGCCCGGCGTCAGCGCGTCGAGCACCAGCGTGCCGGTCGGCTTGCGCGCGAGCAGGACGCTGTCGCCCGGCTCGATCTTCTGCAGGCGGGACGTCAACGGACCGTCCGGCACCTTGATCGAGAAGAATTCCAGCTCCTCGTCCCAGGCCGGCGAGGCCACTGAATAAGCCCGCAGGATCGGCTTTCCGGCCTGCGTCGGCAGGCCGATCATGACGAATTCCCCCGAGCGGAAGCGAAAGCTCATCGGACGGGTGATGCGGAACTTGAAGAGCTTGTCGGTATAGTGCTTGACCGACAGGACGGTTTCCTCGGTCGGCGCATTCGGGTTCGGTTTCGGCTTGTTCGCCGCGCCAGCAGTTTCACTCATGGGGCAGACTTCCCGCTTCTCAGACCTGCCCCACATGCGCCGTCGTGCACCGGCCTGCAAGGCGACAAATGGCCCGTTTAGATTTGCTGAACTGCATAGCGCCCGGCGCGCCTGCGAAATATCAATTTTGCCAGATTTGTTTATGAATTCATCGACCCGAACAATCTATATTTATAAAAGAGAGAAAAGAGGCCTCGATGAAGTTTGATTTCGTCCAATCCCGCAGCGGCAATGTTGCCCTTTATTTCTGCCTTGCGCTGGTTCCGATCCTTTCGGTCATCGGTTTCGCGGCAGATGCCTCAAGGCAGGATGCGGTGCAGTCGGAACTGCAGACGGCCGTCGACATGACCGCGCTGGCCACCACGCGCACCCTGGCCGATGCGCAGATGACGCAGGACCAGAGACAGCGCTTCGCAAAGGACTTCTTTGCCGAGAATTTTTCGCGCAGTGATTTCGTCAAACTGGACACGCCAAGGATTACATACCCGGAAGCAGACAGTGTCCGGATCGAAGTATCCGGCAAGGTGCCGACGGCCTTCATGGGGCTTCTCGGCATCGATGAAATGGACATCCAGGCGCGCTCCAGCGTAAAGGCCGGCGGTCCCTCTGTTCTCGAAGCGGCGCTGGTTCTGGATGTGTCGCGATCCATGTCGGGCCAGCCGCTGGAGGATCTCAGAGCGGCGGCACTCTCATTCGTGGATGATATCCTCGACCCCTCCAACCGCGATATCCGCATCTCGATCGTTCCGTTCGGCCATTATGTGAATGTCGGTGTGAGCAACCGCAACGCACCATGGATAGATGTGCCGGCCGATTATACAGAGACACGGGAAAATTGTTCCCCGACGCGAGACCAGCGTATCGCGGCCGGATGTTACCAGGAAGACTATACCTGCACCCGAACCGAAACTGACAGCAGCACGGAGGTGAGCGAGACATGCCAGCGATGGGTGTGTCCCGATCCGGCCAGTGTCGAGACGACCTGCACCACCCGGTCATGGGACTATACTTTCACGGGCTGCGTCGGGTCACGCGCGGCTCCTCATGACGTCGAAGACACACGCTGGGATATTGATGTTCAGGGCGTCATGCATAGATCGGCCAATCCGCGTTGGTGCCCGGCGCCGATCCAGCCCCTGACCAACAGCAAGGCCAGGCTGGACACGGTGATCGGCGGGCTGACGACGGCGAACGAAACCTATATTGCGCCCGCGATCGCCTGGGGCGTGAGAACTCTTACACCGGCCGCGCCCTTTTCCGAGGCTCTCGACGATGCGACCTTCAGTACCAAGTCCGGAAAAAGGGTCATGATCGTGATGTCGGACGGCGCCAATACCCGTTCGAGAGACACGAATGGCCTGGCCAATCATGCGGACACGGATGCGGCCAATGACAGAACGCGCGCGGCCTGCGATGAAGCCAAGGCGCGTGGGATCGATGTCTACACGATCGCCTATCGCCTCACCGATACGCAGACGCTTGACCTGCTCGAGGACTGTGCCTCCGACCCGGATCAGGCTTTCAGCGCCGATACGGCGTCCGACCTGCTTGGCCAGTTCAGCGAGATCGGCACAGCCATAGGCGAAATGCGCCTGACCGAATAAGCCGACAGGTCGCAAGCGGGCCGGCCCGAGATGACAAAAACCCCGGCCGCTTGCGGGCCGGGGCGATGTTAACGGAGGGTGCCGGCGCTTCAGGCTGCGGCCTGGTCGGCCAGTTCGCCCGCCTGCTCGATCCATTTCTCGCGCGCCACGCGGCCCTTGAAGGCGAGCTTGTCATCGATCCACTCACCGTCTTCCGGCGTCCAGGCCGCAATCTGGCGGTAGTGGTAGATGCCGAGATCATTCAGCATTTCGGCCAGCTTCGGGCCGATGCCCTTGATCGCGGTCAGGTCGTCGGCTTCACCGTCCGGCGCATCCAGAAGTTCGGGCCCCTGCGGCGCGGATGGACCTGTTTGTGCCCAGAACATCGGCGATTGGAAGCCTTCCGGCATGGCAAAACGGTCATTGGCCGGCATCATGGAGACGCCGGCCCGGCGCATGCCGTCGAACCAGTCGGTCATCATCGTGCCGGGCGCACGGCTCGGCCAGTTGGCCCAGCCCGGAAGCGCCTGCAGCATCGTCGCGGCCACTTCCCAGCCACGCAGATTCATGTCGGCCAGGCGGTGAAAACTGTCGCGCATCTGCTCTTCATCCATGAAGAAATGGGCGTTCGGCACGGGCACCTCGAAGCAGACCCAGTCGACAATCCTGTGATCATCGCGCGCGGCACGATCGAGGCTCTGGATCATCGTGTCCTGGGCCGCCTTGACGGCATCAAGCCAGGCACTCGCGGCAGTGGCATAGGCCCCCATCGGGTTCCAGCCGGCGTTTTGATCGGTCATGACGGAACTCTCCAAGTCAACAATGATTGAGGCATAGCACATTTTTGTGCACTGCACAATAATTGATCCGGATTTTATCATGCCCTGCCCTATTCCTGCCCGGGGCGAACTCGAATATGGCGCCTGCATGAGTGAGCCGACCGTTTCATACCCTTCGCGTGCCGGCCATGGCGGGCGTGTCCTGGTCTTCGATTCCGGCGTGGGCGGGCTGACCGTGGCCGGCGAGATTGCCGCGCTCGCGCCCGGGCTCACGGTCGATTATGCCGCCGATACCGGGTTCTTCCCGTATGGCGACAAGAGCGATGCGGCCCTGCGCGAGCGCCTGCCCCGGGTTGCGCGCGCGCTCGTCGCGGCCGCCCGGCCCGACGTCTTCGTGATTGCGTGCAACACCGCCTCCACCCTTGCCCTGCCGCAGGTGCGCGCAGCGCTCGAAATCCCGGTGGTCGGCACCGTTCCGGCGATCAAGCCGGCTGCGGCGGCGAGCCGGAGCCATGTGATCGGCCTTCTGGCCACGCCGGGAACGCTGTCACGCGACTATACCGCGCGCCTCATCTCGGAATTTGCCGCGCATGCGCAGATCATTGCCCATGGCAGTCTCGAGCTTGTCCGGCTCGCCGAGGCCCATGCCGCCGGCGACACACCGCCGCTCGATGCCTTCGCGGCCGCGCAGGGCCCGCTTTTCGCGGGACCGGCTGGCGCCGGGATCGATACGGTCGTGCTCGCCTGCACGCATTTCCCGCTTGTGCGCGGCCAGCTCATAGCGACAGCGCCGCGCCCGCTCACCTATATCGATTCCGGGGCGGCCATTGCGCGCCAGACCCTGCGGCTTCTGCCCGCCGCCGCGACGCCGTCCGGGGCCTCGCGCGCACCGATGGCCTATGCCACCCGACCGGACGCCGCAGCCCCGCGTTTCGCGCGGATGCTGGCGCGCTACGGTTATCCGCGGGTCAGCGCTGTCACCGTGTCAGGCGCAGCCGCCAGCGGGTCACCGTCATAAAGGCTCGGCCAGGGCGCATCCCTCGTCATGACCGTCTCATACTCGCCGAAGCCATTGAATCGCCCGGCCATGGCGCGGCCATAGGCGCCGATATTGCCGAATTCGAGATAATCGCCCTCGCCGAGCGACGCCGGCAGGGCCAGCTTTTCCGGAAAGCGGTCGGCACTGTCACAGGTCGGCCCGTAGACCGTCCACTCGCGCATTGCCCCGCCGATCCGGCCGCTGGCGCCAAGGGCGCGGACGGGAAAATGCCAGCGCTCGTGAACGACGTCATAGAGCGCGCCGAAGCCTCCGTCATTGAGATAGAGGGACCCGTCATGCGTTCCCTCGATCCGCACCAGGAGGCTTTCGCTCTCGGCCACCAGAGCGCGGCCCGGCTCGCACCAGAGCGCGGCATTCTCCAGCACTTTCATGTCGTCGAAGGCCGCGGCAATCACGCCGGCATAATCGCCGAGTGCGGGCGGCGCGAGGCCACCATAATGGCCGGGAAATCCGCCCCCGACATCGACAATGTCAACGGTCACGCCGGCGGCAACGATGAGGCGCGAGAGGTCCGCCATCGCGGTGTGCCAGGCCGGCGGCGAGAGCGCCTGGCTGCCCACATGAAAGGAGACACCGAGCTCCGCGGACACTGCGCGCGCGGCCCTGAGAAGCGCAGGCGCATCCTGCTCGCGCGCCCCGAATTTGCCGGTCAGCGGCAGGGTTGCGCCCTGATTGGACACGCCGACACGCACCAGCAGGGTCAGGTCCCTGGCCTGGCCCGTCGCCTCCAGTATCTTGTCGAGCTCGCCCTGAGTGTCGAGAACGAAACGCCGGCAGCCGAATTCATGATAGGCGCGCGCGATGGCCCTTCGGTTCTTGATCGGGTGCATGAAAGCGAGCTCGGCCGAGGCAAAGCGCTGCGCGACCCGCTCGGCCTCCCCGTCGGAAGCGACATCGAACGCGTCGATCCCGGCCTTCCAGAGCGTGTCGAGCACATGCGCGGACGGGTTGGCCTTGACCGCATAGAAGGGACGGGCGGGAAACACGTCGCGGAACCAGCGCGCGGCCGCTTCGAGACGCGCGGGGCGGAAACAGAAAACCGGCCTGTCCGGGGCGTCATTCAGGACAAGGTCGATTGGCGAGCGGACACTGTCCATCGCATCGCTCCAGTGACAAGGGGCGGATCGGCCCGGTTGCGACTGGCGTTAGTGCGCGGCCCGGCCATGTGCCGGCGCCCGAGGTCCGCCCGTAAGAGCGCGGCGTATAGCGTGGCCCGGAA
>JAAANZ010000037.1 GCA_009909065.1 Alphaproteobacteria bacterium
TTTACGCTCAGGACGACAATGCCGAGAAGTTCGTCCACGACTTTGTTGCGGCCTGGACCAAGGTCATGAACGCTGACCGGTTCGATCTCGCGGCATAGAGCGAGCCAGGCTTGCAAACCCGGTCTGGAGTGCCCCGGCTTGGCAGCCGGGGCACTGTCTTTTCGGTTTCAGGGTGATGCCCGGCCCGTTCGATACTGAAAACCGGCGTCTCGCTCGGGGGACGACAACGCTACCGGCCGCAGGCGGCAAACGCCCTGTCATCAGCCCTCAGCGCGGCGGCGACATCCAGCGGCGCATCTGTCGCCAGGAGGACGACACCGTCTTCGGCGAGCCCGACAAATTCCGACAGGTCGCCATCGGCGCGCCAGGCGTCATCAAGCCTGTCACCGGGCCGGCCCAGCGTGCCGAACGCCGGCTCAACGCTTTCAGCCCGCAGCGCGGCCCAGGCCTGCGGGGCCGGGCTTTCATTCCCGGTCCAGGCAATCAGGCGGTCGCGGTCTATACCCGCGCTGGCAAGGGCCTCGATATCGGCGGCATTCAACGCGTCGGCGGTCAACATCATTTCAGGCGCATGGCCATTGAGCGCGCGGGCCTGGCCCTCAGTGTAGGAAATGAGGATCACATGATCGCTCGCCCCGGCCGCACGGACGGTTTCCACCATGGTCTCGTAACTGGCCGAGCGTTTCGCATCGAGTTCGATCACGACATTTTCCGCGACGGCCCAGTCCAGGAGGTCAGAAAGGCGCGGCGGGGTGAACTCGGTCACCTCTCCATCCCGGTCGACCAGGCGCAGGTCCTGGATCTGCGCCCATTGCGTATCGGCCACGCGCCCCGAGCCGGTCGTCGTGCGCGTGAGCGTGTCGTCATGCATGAGGAACTGAACGCCATCGGCGCTCTCGGCGACATCCACCTCGAACAGGTAGAGCCCGGCCTCGGCGCCGCGCTGCAGGGTTTCCAACGCATTCTCGGGATAGCCGGGCGCCGGTCCGCCGCGATGGGCGGCGATGACGAGTGCCTTTTCGCGGCGCAGGCAGTCGAACCAGTCCGGCAATGCGGGCCGCGGCGCTATGGCAGCACCGCCCGGTTCGGTGGCCGGTGTCGACACTGTCTGCGTGGGCCGCGTGTCTTCGCCTGACCGGCCTTCGCTTCCACAGCCCGCCAGCCCCAGCGCCGCGGCAATCACCCCGCCCGTCAACAGGTCGCGCATGTCGAATCATCCTCTTCCTTGCCCCGCTGTCGGTGGCAACCTAAACATGTTTCTGCAACAGTTTCATGCCGCCGGGACAAAGGCGCAAAGGGAGGAATTCATGCAAGGCATCATGCAGGACTGGCAACTGACGGTCGACAAGATCCTCGATCATGCCGCCGAGAATCACGGCAGGCGGGAAATCGTGACCCGCTCGGTCGAAGGCCCGATCGTGCGCACCAGCTACAGCGAGCTTCACAGCCGCGCCAAACAGGTCTCCGCAGCCCTTCTGGACCTGGGAATCAAGCAGGGCGACAGGGTGGCCACACTCGCCTGGAACTCCGCGCGCCACATGGAATGCTGGTATGGCGCGATGGGCATTGGCGCGGTGCTGCACACGATCAATCCGCGCCTGCATCCCGAGCAGATTGCCTGGATCGCCAATCATGCCGAAGACCGGATCCTGATGGTGGACACCACTTTCCTCCCGATCATCGAGGGGGCATGGGAGCATTTCAGAACACTGGAGAAGATCATCGTGCTGACCGATGAGCAGCACATGCCCCAGACATCGCTCGACGCGGTGCCCTATGAATTGTGGATTGACGGACAGTCAGCCAGCACGCCCTGGGGCGGTTTCGACGAGAACACCGCCTGCGGCCTGTGCTACACCTCCGGCACGACCGGCAATCCCAAGGGCGTCCTGTATTCACACCGCACGAATGTGCTGCACACTTTCATGACCCTGCCGCCGGACGTGATGAACCTGTCCTCGGCCGATACGGTGCTGCCTGTCGTGCCGATGTTCCATGCCAATGCCTGGGGGCTGGCTTTCTCCTGCGCGGCGGTGGGCGCGAAAATGGTCATGCCCGGCGCGCAGATGGACGGCGCCTCGATCTACCAGTTGCTGAATGACGAGAAGGTGACGATTACCGCCGCGGTGCCAACGGTCTGGCTGATGCTGCTCAATCATCTCGAGGAAAACAATCTCGACCTGCCCCATCTCAAGCGCGTCGTGATCGGCGGCTCGGCCGTGCCCGAACGCATCCTGCGCGCTTTCGAGCAGACCTATGATGTCGATGTGGTTCATGCCTGGGGCATGACGGAAACCTCGCCGCTCGGCACGCTGGGCGCGCTTCCCGCCCATCTTGTCGGCGCCGATATCGAATCGCGCATCGCCTACAAGCTGAAACAGGGACGCCCGCCCTTCGGCGTGGAACTCAAGATCGTCGATGACGCGGGCAAGCGCCTGCCGCGCGATGGCGAGACCTCCGGCCGGCTCATGATTCGCGGCCTGGCCATCGCGGCGGGCTATTTCAAGGGCGAGGGCGGCAACAAGCTCGATGAGGAAGGCTATTTCGACACGGGCGATGTCGCCACGCTGGACGAGATGAGCACGGTGCAGATCACCGACCGGGCCAAGGATGTGATCAAGTCCGGCGGGGAGTGGATTTCCTCCATCGACCTGGAAAACATCGCGGTCGGCCACCCCAAGGTCGCCAATGCGGCCGCGATCGGCATCTATCACCCCAAATGGGACGAGCGTCCGCTGCTGATCGTGCAGCCCGCCCCCGGCGAGACCCCGACCAAGGAAGAGGTGCTTGCCCAGCTCCAGGGCAAGATCGCAAAATGGTGGACCCCGGACGATGTCGCCTTTGTCGAGGAAATCCCGCTCGGCGCCACGGGAAAGATCAACAAGCTGAAACTGCGCGAGACGTTCAAGGACTATACGCTGCCGACGGCCTGAGACGGGCCCGGATCGCCCGGCGCCCGCGAGCGACGGTGGGCCACGGTTCAACCGCCGCGTCGGGCCTTTTCCTCCAGGCCCGACAGGCCCTGGCGACGGGCGAGAGCGTCGGCCACCTCATCGAGGCTGACACCCCGGCTGCGCAGGGCCACGAGCAGATGATAGAGAAGATCGGCGGTTTCGGCGGCCACGTCTCCGGCGTTCTCGGCCGCTAGGGCGAGCGCGAGCTCGACGGCTTCCTCGCCGAGTTTCTTGCCGCACTGTTTCGGACCGCGCTCGAGGAGCCGTGCGGTGTAGGAAGCCTGCGGATCGCTGCCGACGCGCGCCTCGATCGTGTCGGCAAGATGGGCCATCGCGGCATCGAGGCGCGCCGTGTCGCCAAGCGGTTTTCCGGTCATGACACGGCCTCCGCGACCGGACGCACCGGCGCGCCGGCGGCCCGCAGGGCTGCACGGGCCTCGGCCAGAGAGACCTCGCCGAAATGAAATATCGAGGCGGCCAGCACGGCATTGGCTCCGCCCTCGAGGATGGCCGGCGCGAAATCTTGCGCACCGCCCGCGCCGCCGGAGGCGATCACGGGCACGTTCACCGCCTCGCTCACCGCCTGCAGCATGGGAATATCGAAGCCGGAGCGGGTCCCGTCCCGGTCCATGCTGGTCAGCAGAATCTCTCCGGCGCCGCGCCGTTCGGCCTCGCGGGCGTATTCGACCGCATCAATGCCCGTCGCCCGTCGCCCTCCATGGGTGAAGACCTCGTAAGAGCCGCCTTCGATCCGCGCATCGATGGCCACCACGACGCATTGCCGCCCGCAGCGCGCCGCGCACGCCGAGATGACTTCATGGTCGGCGACGGCGGCGGAATTGACAGCCACCTTGTCCGCCCCGGCCCGCAGGAGCGTGACCATGTCATCGGGTGTGCGCACCCCGCCGCCCACGGTCAGCGGCATGAAGCACTGCTCGGCGGTGCGCGTGACGACATCCAGCAGCGTGCCGCGCCCTTCATGGCTGGCGGTAATGTCGAGAAAGCACAGCTCATCCGCGCCGGCCCGCGAATAGGCACGGGCCAGCTCGACCGGATCGCCGGCATCGCGCAGGCCGACAAAATTGACGCCCTTGACGGTGCGCCCATCCTTCACGTCGAGACAGGGAATGATACGGGTCTTGAGCATGGGGATATGCTTTAAACGAGAGCCAGGCATTGGAAAAGCCCGCCGTTTTCGCCAGCGCCCTTTGACTTCCCTGGCGGCGCGCCGCAAAAATCTCGTCCATGAACTGGAAGCCCGAAGCCGATGAAATTGCGAAACGCCGGGAGCTTGCCAGGGCCCAGGGCGGGCCCGAAGGCGTGGCCCGCCAGCATGAGAAGGGCCGCCTGACGATTCGCGAGCGGATCGGCGCGCTGATCGATGACGGCAGTTTCGACGAGATCGGCGAGGGGGCCGGGTCGGCCGAGCGCAGCGAGAATGGCGAGCTTCTGGAGTTTTCGCCGGCCAATTTCGTGCTCGGCTTTGCAAAGATCCATGGCCGGCGCGTGATTGTCGGCGGGGAGGATTTCACCCTGAAAGGCGGCTCGCCCTCTCCGGCGGGCCTGCGCAAATCGGTCTATACTGAAGACCTGGCCGTTCAGCACCGGGTGCCGCTCATCCGCCTGCACGAAGGCGCGGGCGGCAGTGTCGGCGGATCGGGCGGCGGGCCGAGCCTGCCCGGCCCGGTCTTTGCGCCCTCGCGCTTCCGCTCCGTCGCCGAGGCGATGGCGACGCTGCCTGTGGCGACAGCGGCCATGGGCGCGGTGGCGGGACTGCCGGCGGCGCGGCTGGTCTCCTCGCACTTCTCGGTGATGTCGGAATCCACCGCGCAGGTCCTGGTCGCCGGGCCGGCCGTGGTCGAGCGGGCCATGGGCGAGACGCTGACCAAGGACGAACTTGGCGGGGCCGGGGTGCATACAAGGAATGGCACAATCGACAATGGCGCAGAGGATGAGCCCGAAGCGCTCTCGCAAATCCGGGCTTTCCTGTCCTACATGCCGCAGAATGTCTGGGAGCTTGCGCCTGTCGGCCCGTGTGATGACCCGGTCGATCGCCAGGAAGAGGCGCTGATCGAAATCGTCCCGCGCGAGCGCCGGCGGGCCTATGACATGCGCCGCATTCTCGCGCTCGTTGTGGATGAGGGGAGCTTTTTCGAGATCGGCAAGGGCCATGGCCGCAGCCAGATCACCGGCCTTGCGCGCCTCAACGGCCAGCCGGTCGGCGTCTGGGCGAATGATTGCCGCCAGCTGGCCGGCTCGATGACGGCCGACGGCGCGCAGAAGGCGCAGCGTTTCATCGAACTGTGCGAGACCTTCCACCTGCCTATCGTGACCTTTGTCGATGAGCCGGGCTTCATGATCGGCTCCAAGGCCGAGCAGGCAGCGACGATCCGCCATGGTGCACGCACGGTTCTGACCGCTTCGCTCACCCGTGTGCCCTGGGCATCGGTCATGGTGCGCAAGAGTTTCGGCGTCGCACAGGCGGCCCATTACGGGCCCGAGCCCTATGTTCTGGCCTGGCCGTCGGCCGAAAGCGGCCCGCTGCCGGTCGAGGGCGGGGTCGCGGTGGCATTCCGGCGCGAGATCGAGGCGGCCCCGGACCCCGAGGCGCGCCGGCGCGAACTGGAAGAACAGCTCGCCGCACGTCAGTCGCCCTTCCCGCGCGCCGAGGCGCTCTCGGTGCATGAACTGATCGACCCACGCGAGACCCGCCCGCGCCTTTGCCGCTGGATCGAGCGCGTCCAGCCCCTGCTCGAACCGCTCAAGGGGCGCACGGGCTTTCCGGTACGGCCCTGAAGGAGACAGGAAATGGCAGAGACGATCGAACTGGAATCCGGCGGCACCGTCTGGAAAATCCTCGTGCGCGAGGGCGACACGGTCGAGGAGGGTCAGGAATTGTTCATCATGGAAGTGATGAAGATGGAGGTGCCGTATACCGCCCCGATCGCGGGCCAGGTGACCGGCCTGCATATCCGTGAGGGCGATGTCGTCGAGGAGGGCCTGGCGGCCGCCGAGATCGGCTGACGGGCCGCAGACGCCGGTTGAAGAATGGGCGAAGTCGTCTAGGCTCGCGGCTATGACAAAACCCGTGTCCGACCAAGAGTCCGCGCGCTGGGGCGCGCTGATCGAAGAGATGGTGATGTTCAGGCGCGACCTGCATCGCCACCCCGAGCTCAGCTGGAAGGAAACCGAGACGGCGCAGCGCATCCGCGACGGGCTGGACCGGCTGGGCATCGCCTGGCAAGCCTGCGCTGAAACCGGCACGGTGGCGCGGCTGGCGCCCCATGCGGCCGGGCGGCACATCGCTCTGCGCGGCGACATTGATGCCCTGCCGATCCATGAGGAAAGCGGGCGTGACTGGTCGTCCGGTCACTCCGGATGCATGCATGCCTGCGGACATGATGGACATACCGCCGCGCTGATGTCCGCGGCCGGCTGGCTGAAACACCATGAAGACGCCCTGCCCGGCCCGGTGACGCTGCTTTTCCAGCCCGCTGAAGAAGGCGGCCATGGCGCCCGGCGCATGATCGAGGATGGTGCGCTGGACGGCGTGGAGGCGGTTTTCGGCTGGCACAACTGGCCCGCCATTCCGTTCGGACAGGCCGTGTGCCCCGATGGCGCGGTCATGGCCGGCAATGGCACCTTCCGGATCACGGTCAATGGCGCCGGCGGCCATGCCAGCCAGCCGGAAAAGGCGCGCGACCCCGTGCTCGCAGCCGCGGCCATCACCCTCGCCTTGCAGCAGGTCGTCGCCCGCCGCCTCGCCCCGCAGCATGCCGCGGTCCTGTCGGTCACCTCCATCGATGCGCGCAGTTATGACACAGTGATCCGAGACGATGCGGTGATCGGAGGCAGCATTCGTATCACCGAGGCCAAGGACCGTGAGCAGATCAACACTCTGATCGATGAGATCGCCGCCTCGACGGCGCGGGCCTATGGCGTGGAAGCGCACACGGAAATCTTCCCGCGCTATGACGCTACGGTGAACCATGCCGGACCGGCCGGCGAAATGCGCACCGCCCTTGCCGCGGAACTTGGAACCGGCTGGCGCGAAGAATCGTTGCCCACGCCGATCATGGCGTCAGAGGATTTCAGCTACTACCTGCAGCAAGTGCCGGGCGCCTTCGCGCTGATCGGCAGCAATGACGGTGAAATGCAGCACGGAGTTCCTTGCCATTCCCCGCGTTATGATTTCAATGACCGGCTCATACCGGTGGTGACGCGCCTGTTCGCGCGGCTCGCCGGCGCCCCGCTGCCGAATGATGCCGCGCCGGCGGCTGACTGACCCTGGAAAGACCTGGACATACAAGGAGATCGAAATGGACGGCCACACGCAGACGGGACTTGAGACCTTCGATCGCTGGGAGTCCGAGGTGCGCGGTTATGTGCGGACCTATCCCACCGTCTTCAAATCCGCGTCCAATGCCCGTCAGGTCGATGAAAGTGGCAAGTCCTATATCGACTTTTTCGGTGGCGCCGGCGTGCTCAATTTCGGGCACAACAATCCGAAGATGAAACAGGCCCTTGTCGAGTTCATCGAGGCGGACGGCATCCCGCACAGTCTCGATACCGCCACGACCGCCAAGCGCGACTTCCTCGAAGCCTTTGCCGAGATCATCCTGAAACCGCGTGGCATGGATTACCGCATGCAGTTTACCGGACCGACCGGCACGAATGCCGTCGAGGCGTCGCTGAAGCTCGCGCGGATGGTGACGGGGCGCACCGAAATCATGGCCTTCACGCATGGTTTTCACGGCATGACGCTCGGCTCTCTGTCGATGACCGCGAACGGGTATTTTCGCAAGGCCGCGGGCGTTCCGCTCAACCATGCCACGCGCATGTCCCTGGAGCACCCGCTCGACAGCCTGCGTGCCATCTATGCCGATGGATCTTCGGGCATGGAACTGCCTGCTGCGATCCTCATCGAGGCGGTGCAATGCGAGGGCGGCGTCTGGGTCGCCAGCGCCGAATGGCTCAAGGAATTGCGCGAATTCGCCCGCGAAATCGGGGCGCTTTTCATCCTCGATGACATCCAGGCCGGCTGCGGGCGCACGGGCAGTTATTTCTCCACTGACGGCATGGATCTCGACCCGGATATCATCAACCTGGCCAAGGGCATTGGCGGGTTCGGCACGCCGCTGGCGATGAACCTCATCAAGCCGGAGCATGACCGCCACTGGTCGCCCGGACAGCACACCGGCACATTTCGTGGCCAGGGCTTTTCCTTCGTCGCCGGCCGGGTCGCTCTGGAAGAGTATTTCCGCGATGAGTCCCTTATGGATGATGTCAGGCGCAAGGGGGCGATCATGGCCGAACGGTTGCAGGCGGCCGCGAAAAAGGTGCCGGGCGGCAAGGCCGAGGTACGCGGGCGCGGCATGATCCACGGGCTGGACACCCATCATGGCGAATTCACGAAAGCCGTGATCGCCGAGTGTTTCCAGCGTGGCCTGCTCATGGGCGGGTGCGGGCCGGCGGGCCGGGTGATGAAATGCATCCCGCCGCTGACCACGCCGGAGGAAGACCTCAATGAGGCCTTCGACATTCTCGATACCGCCATCGACGCACAGGCGAGCCTTGCATGAGACAGCGCGACGACATGACCTTCCCGGCGGAGGAATATGCCCAGCGGCTCGACGCGCTGAAATCGCGCATGCGTGAGCGGCGCCTCGACGCTGTGATCATCTGTGACCCGGAAAACCTGATGTATCTGACCGATTATCAGACCACCGGGTATTCCTTTTTCCAGGCGCTTGTGGTGCCGCTGGACGGGGACGCCTTCTTCGTGACGCGCCACATGGAGGAATCCAACGTCCATGCCCGCACCTGGGTGGAGAAGACGCGTCCCTATGCCGATAATGGGGATGCGATCCAGACCCTGACAGAAGCGCTGCGCGAAACCGGGCTTTCCGACGGGACCATCGGTTATGAGCGAAACTCCTATTTCCTTCCGGCCTACCAGCAGGACCGGATCCTGACGGGAATGCCGGGCGCCCGGCTGCTCGATTGTTTCGGGATTGTCGAAGAAGGCCGGATCTGCAAGTCGCCCGCCGAGATCGAGGTGATGAAAAAGGCCGCGAAAGCGACCGAGGCCGGCATGAGGGCCGGGATAGATGCCAGCGCGCCCGGTGTTACCGAGAACGAGATCGCCGCGGCGATCAGCGATGCCATGTTCCGCGCCGGCGGTGAGCCGCCCGCCGTGATGCCCTATGTGACATCGGGCCCGCGCACCATGATCGGCCACGCCACCTGGGAGGGACGCAAGGTCGAGGCCGGCGAGCATGTCTTCCTGGAACTGGGCGGGTGTTATCGCCGCTACCACACCGCCATGATGCGCACCGTGGTGCTTGGCGAGCTATCGGCGAGCATGGAAAGCGCCCAGGAGACGATGAAGCATGCGCTCGATGAACTGACCCGGTTCCTGCAGCCGGGCCTGACCGTCTCGGACGCCGACAAGATTGTGCGCGATATTCTCGCGACCGGCGATCATGGCGGCAATTTGATCACGCGGTCGGGGTATTCCATCGGTATTGCCTTCCCGCCCAGCTGGGACGAGGGCTATATCCTCTCCCTGATGCAGGGCAGCCCGAGCGTGCTGAAGCCCGGCATGACCTTTCATTTCATTCCATGGCTGTGGGGCGTTGACGGCAACAAAACGGTCGGTATTTCCGACACGATCCATATCACGGAAACGGGCTCGGAGAGTTTTTTCACGCTGGACCGCGATTTCGCCGTCAAACCCGGCAAATCCGCTGCGCGGCCCGCAAGCAGCGCGAAAAAGGAACCGTCCAGCAAGGATGAAGCCCCCGCGCCGGCCGAATAAGCGCCTCGCACGCTGCTAAGACACCCCGAAAGGAGCGACATGCTGACCGCGATCAATCCCGCGACAGGCGAAAAAGTCCGCGAAAGGCCAGCCGAAACCGCCTCATCGCTGGAAACCAAGCTCACCGCGGCAAGGTCCGCCTTCGCCGACTGGCGCGCCACCAGCTTTGCCGAGCGCGCCGAACTGCTCAGGGCCATTGCCGCCCTTATGCGTCGCGAGATCGACCAGCTCGCCCCGCTGATGACGGAGGAAATGGGCAAGCCGGCGAAGGAGGCCATCGGCGAGGTCAACAAGGCCGCGTGGTGTGCCGAGCATTATGCCGAGCATGCGCAGGACTATCTCGCCCGCCAGGTGATCGAGTCGGATGCGCGCCTGTCCTATGTCCAGCACTTGCCGCTCGGCACCGTGCTGGGCATCCTGCCCTGGAACGCCCCTTTCTGGCTGGCCTTCCGGTTTAGCGCCCCGGCCCTGATGGCCGGCAATACCTGCCTGATGAAGCATGATCCGCATGTGCCCGGCTGCGCCGCGGCGATTGCCGATGTGTTCGCAAGGGCAGGCGCGCCCGAAGGGCTGTTCGATGCGCTCTTCCTGGAGACGCCGGCCGTCGAGGCGGTTATCCGGGACCGGCGGATACAGGCCGTCTCGTTCACCGGCTCCAGCCGCGGCGGCAGTGCGGTCGCGTCCATCGCCGCCTCCGAAATCAAGCCGGCCGTGCTCGAACTTGGCGGATCAGACCCGTCCATCGTGCTCGCCGACGCGGATCTGGACACCGCGGCCAGCGTCCTGAAGACCTCGCGGATCATCAATGCCGGCCAGTCCTGCATCGCCGCCAAGCGGCTGATCGTCGAGGAACCGGTCTATGAGGCTTTCACCGAAAAGCTGGCGAGCGAGCTGGAAGCCCTCAAACTGGGCGACCCCTCGGACATGGAAACCGATATCGGCCCGATCGCGCGCGCCGACCTGCGCGAGGAATTGCATCGCCAGGTCAGCGAAACCGTCCGCCAGGGCGCGAAACCGGATCTGGGCGGCGAAATCCCGACCGGGCCGGGCTTTTTCTATCCGGTCACATTGCTGAGGGATGTCGAGCCGGGCATGTGCGCCTTTACAGAGGAAACCTTCGGGCCGGTGGCTACGGTGATACGGGCGCGGGACCGCGAGCATGCCCTGTCCATGGCCAATGACACCCCATATGGCCTTGCCGCCAGTAT
This sequence comes from Alphaproteobacteria bacterium, assembly GCA_009909065.1. Lineage (GTDB taxonomy): Bacteria > Pseudomonadota > Alphaproteobacteria > Caulobacterales > Hyphomonadaceae > UBA5336. Next base: position 10,983 of record JAAANZ010000037.1, read on the forward strand.
CTGGACCGTCGATGGCGACAGGGGCGAGGCCATGGCCCGCGAGATCGAGGCCGGCCAGGTCTCTGTCAATGGTATCGTCAAGACCGATCCGCGCCTGCCCAGCGGCGGCATCAAGCGCTCCGGCTATGGCCGCGAACTCGGCCCGCACGGCATTCTCGAATTCGTCAACGCCCAGCAGGTCTGGATCGGGGAATAGAAAGCTGCGGGCCTCAACACCCGGCCCCAGGCGCGCTCAATCCGGAAATCCGCCGGCTTTCGACAGACTTGATGCGACCGGGTGGCCGAGAACGATCTCCAGCCATTTCGCCGTCGCGATCATCTTCGACAGGTCGATCCCCGTCTCGAAGCCGGCCCGCTCCAGCATGTAGACCACATCTTCGGTGGCGACATTGCCCGTCGCCGCCGGCGCGAAGGGGCACCCGCCGATGCCACCGCAACTGGCATCGATCACATCCACCCCCGCCTCGACAGCGGCATGGACATTGGCGAGCGCGGCCCCACGCGTATCATGGAAATGCATTCGCAATGTCATCTCCGGCGCCGCTTCGCGCACTTCGGTCAGCCGGTCCCTGACATCCCAGGGCGTGGCCACGCCGATCGTGTCGCCAAGCGCCAGCTCGCTGACGCCGAGTTTGTCGGCCCGCGCCGCCAGGCGGGCCAGCACAGCCGGGCTCACCTCACCATCATAAGGGTCGCCGAAGGCCACGGAAATCGTCGCCGCAAGGGGAATGCCCGCCTCATGGGCCAGCGGCGCGCAACGCTCCAGCATGTCGGCGCTTTCCTCCGGGCTCATGCCCTGGTTGCGCCGCCCGAAGCCTTCGCCAGCGACGAGGACGAAATTGATCTCGTCGGCCTTTGCGTCGATCGCCCGGCGCATGCCCTTCTCATTCAGCGCAAGTGCAATGTGGCGGGCCGCGCGCGTCCGGTCGAGACCGGCAAAGACCTCAGCGCTGTCGGCCATTTTCGGCACCGCTTTCGGGGAGACGAAACTGCCGCTTTCCATGCGCGTGACGCCGCATTCCTCCAGACGGGAGATGAATTCCAGCTTCTGCGCCGTGCTGAGATCGGCCGGGTCGTTCTGCAGCCCGTCACGCGGGCCGACTTCGACGATCTGGATAAGATAGGCCATGGCAGACAGACTAGCCCATTTTCGCGGGGCGTGGAAACCGGCCCGGTATGGGGAAGCCCGCCATCTCACGATCCTGGCGCGATTGCCGGTTAAGCGCGCTGGACCGATAGGCGGGCGGCGGGGATTCGCCGGAAGTGGCCGGTTTGGCTTCAAGCAATCGTGTGGGTAGTCGGCGGTTTTCCATCAGGCTCATCCTTCGCCTTCGCTCAAGATGAGCGCCTGTGAAGTCATTTCTCTCCCTGCTTGATGAAACCCGTCAGTGGAACAGCACCATCACCATCTGGACCATCGGGCCAATCCCGGTCACCTCCCCTCAAACGCCGGCGGGCGTTTTTCCACGAAGCTGTCGACGCCTTCCTTGAAGTCGAAGCTGGCGAAGCTGCCGGCCATTTCCTGATCGGCGACTTCGAGCGAGCGGGCGAAGCTCTGGAAATAGCTTGCGCGGATCTGGCGCTTCATCACGGCGACGGAGCGCGGTGAGACCTGCGTGGCGAGATGGCCGGCCACGTCCATGACATGCGGCATCAATTCATTGGCCGGCAGGGCGCGATTGACGAGGCCGACCCGCTCGGCCTCCTCGCCCCTGAAGACGCGCGCGGTGAAAAGGAGGTCGAGCGCATGCGCCTCGCCGACCAGGCGCGGCAACAGCCAGGCAATCCCGTGCTCGGCGATCAGGCCGCGCTGGGCGAAGGCGGTGGTGAATTTGGCATCCGCCGAAGCGATCCGCATATCGGCATAGAGGGTGAAGATGAGCCCGATCCCCGCGCAGGCGCCATTGATCGCGGCGATGATCGGCTTGGGGCAGGCATACATATAGCCGAAACGGCCGGGATAGAGGCTCTCGATATCCTCGCGGGCCGCATCGCCGTTTGCCGCGCCGCCACTTGTCGCCGCCTCGGCCGCCTCTCCGCCGGGGCTGATCTGCTGCAGGCCGGCCATGTCCGCACCGGCGCAGAAGCCGCGACCGGCGCCGGTGACCACGATGCAGCGCACGCTGTCATCCTCGCCGGCCGCCATGATGGCGTCTTTCACCTCGTCCTGCATCTGGCCGGTCCAGGCATTCAGCTTGTCCGGGCGGTTGAGGGTGACGGTCAGGATGCCGTCTTCGGTCGAGGTCAGGATGTCTTGATAGCTCATTGCCGCGTTCCTCCGTGTCGGTCCTTTTCCCGCCAGACTAGCGCGAAAACCGGCGCGGCGACATAGGCTGCCCGCCGTGACGCGGCGGCATCTGGCGCAAGGGCCGGCATTGCGCTAGCCATTGCCATATGAACCCATCCCCTCCCCTTTCCGGCCTGAAGGTCATCGAGCTCGGCCAGCTGATCGCCGGGCCTTTCTGTGGCCAGTTGCTCGCCGATTTCGGCGCGGATGTCATCAAGGTCGAGGCGCCGGACCGGCCGGACCCGGCGCGCGACTGGGGCGCGGCCAAGAAAGACGGCCAGGGCCTGTTCTGGCCGGTCATCGCGCGGGGCAAGCGCTCGCTGACCCTCAATCTACGCCTTGAGGAAGGCCAGGAAATCCTCAGGCGAATGGCCGGCGAAGCCGATGTTCTGGTCGAGAATTTCCGCCCCGGCACGCTGGAGAAATGGGGCCTTGGCCCGCAGGCGCTGCAGGCGATCAATCCGCGCCTCATCGTCGCGCGCGTTTCGGGTTATGGCCAGACGGGGCCGGAAAGTGGCAAGGCCGGCTATGCCAGTGTCGGCGAGGCCAAGGGCGGTCTGCGCCACCTGATCGGCGAGCCCGACCGTCCGCCTGCGCGGGCCGGGGTCTCGCTCGGCGACACGATGACTGGCACCTTCGCCTGTCTTGGCGTCATGATGGCGCTGTATTCGCGCCAGCGCTCCGGGCGCGGACAGGTGGTGGATGCGGCGATCTATGAGAGTGTCATGGCCTTCATGGAAAGCCTCATCCCTGAATATGCGCTCGCCGGCCATGTCCGCCAGCGCAGCGGCGCGATCCTGCCGCGGGTGTCACCTTCGGGCGCCTATCCGTGCACCGACGGCATGGTGATCATCGGCGCCAACCAGGATACCCTGTTTGCGCGCCTGTCGGATATGTGCGGGGCAGACTGGGCGGGCGACCCGCGTTATGCCACTCATGATGCCCGCGGTGAGAACCAGCAGGAACTCGACGAAAAGATCGCGGACTGGACAGGCCAGCGAAGCATGGCCGATGTCATCTCCCTTGCCGAGGCCCATGGCGTGCCCTGCGGACCGGTGAACACGGCGCGAGACATGCTGGAAGACGCTCATATCGCGGCGCGCGAGGCGATCATCCGTGTGGCCCAGCCGGGCCTTGGCGAAGTGCCGATGCAGGCGCCTGCGCCGAAACTTTCGGCCACGCCCGGCGGCGTCGCCCGGCCGGCTCCGGCGCTTGGCGCGGACACGGAGGATATCCTCATCGGTCTTGGGCTCGCCCCGGACGAGCTGTCCGCGTTGCGCTCGCGCGGCATCATCTGATACCCCCCGCGCCGACCTATAAGCCGGCACGGAGAGTTACCCCTCATTGCCCGGCGGGCCATGGGGGTTTGCGGGCGGGTTTCAGCAATGCAACGCCTCTTCAAGCCGATCCAAGCTCAGTGAAAATGCCCTAGAACCGGCGCACATAGGAGATCTCGAAAACGTCGATCGTTTCCTCGAAATCATAAGCGGTATAGCCCAGTCGCACGCCATTGAACGCGTCGAACCGGTACTCGCCGCCGATCCCATAGGCAAAATCGCTGTCGTCCTGGGAAACGGAGACGCCATCCGACGAGCCTTCGATATCGACGCTGGCATATCCGGCACGCGCAAAGACACGGCCACGCTCAGACAGTGGCAGGCCGGCCGTGGCGAAGGCGCCGAGCGAATGGTTGAGCTCGACATCAACATTGCTCTCGGCAAAGGTGACATCATCATCGACAACGCCGATGGAGCCTTCGACCTCGCCGCCGACATACTCGTTGAAATTCCAGCCGCCACGCAGGGCCAGCGCGCCGAGATCGACATCATCCGCAGCGAAATTCGAATAGCCCGCCGAGCCATAGAAGCCCGACTCCTGGGCGATGGCAGGGGTCACTGTTGCCAGGGCGGCAAGACAAGCAAGTGCGAGTTTCATTGATCAGCCTCGTGTTCTGTTCTTAATAGGGCCCGTCATTCGGGCGAGGCGACAGAGGCGCTCCGAGTGTGACCGAAATCTGTCTGAAAACTGGCCGTATACATTTGCCTGAAGCCGCGTGACCCTTAAAACACAGAATATTAAAAGGGTTTCATGCCGCTTTCACTTGTTTAAGATAGGCTGATAACATGACGAATTCTTCATGGATACGCATGCCGGGTAGGGAGCCCTTCACCTCATGACCGACCACTTCCCGGACCCCCATCCCGACGGCGCCGCACAGGATGAAGCCCCACAGCTGCGCCCGCGTTTCAATGCCGACGGGCTGGTCGCCGCCATCGCCCAGGACGCCGAAACCGGCGAAGTGCTCATGCTGGCCTGGATGAATGATGAAGCCCTGCGCCAGACAATCGAAACCGGCCGGGCGACCTATTTTTCACGCTCGCGCCGACGGCTCTGGATCAAGGGCGAGAGCTCCGGCCACACGCAGGAGGTGCGCGAGATCCGCGTCGATTGCGACCAGGATGCCGTGCTCCTGAGCGTCGTCCAGACCGGCGCAGCTTGCCATACGGGTCGCAAAAGCTGCTTTTACCGGCGCATCGATGCCGGCACCCACGGACTGGAATTCTTGGCGGACTGACGCCGATATGCTCTACCTGTTCGCGAAAGCATGATTTGATTCCTTGTCCGGGGAGAGGGGTGATGCGTATCTCGACCATGTTGGCCACCGGGGGTCTGTGTCTCGCAGCCTGCGGGCCGGGCGAGCCGCCGGCACAGGCGCCCGCGCCGAACAGCCCGCCCGCCGATCCCGCGCCGACCGCGCCGGAATCGGTCGATCAGGTGGAGCTCCACCGCCTCGATTGCGGGACAATCGAGGTCAGTGATCTGGACATTTTCGCCGCCGACGGCTCGTTTGCCGGCCAGAGTGACACATTCACCAATTCCTGCTGGCTGGTGCGCCATCCCGACGGCGACATGATATGGGATCTTGGCCTGCCCGGAATTCTGGCCGGTGGCGGACAGCAGGCACAGGGCGTTTTCACCGTTTCCATGGACACCACGATTACCGAACAGCTCAAGGCGCGCGGAATCGCCATTGAAGAGATCGAACTCGTGTCGATCTCCCACAGCCATTTCGATCATGTTGGACAGGTCGACCAGGTGAAGGGGGCCAGATGGCTGGTTCACGAAAAGGAGTATGATCTCATGTTCCCGCCGGCCCGGCCGGAAACCGAGGGCGAGACGGGCAGCCAGTTTGCCGGGTTCGCTGGACTTGAGCACGAGACATTCACGGGTGAGTATGATGTTTTCGGCGATGGATCCGTGGTCATTTTCGAAACTCCGGGCCACACACCGGGCCATACCGCCCTGCAGGTGATGCTGGAAGATGTCGGACCGGTGCTCCTGACCGGCGATCTCTGGCATCGCAGCGAAAGCCGCGAGGACAACAAGGTGCCGCGCTTCAATGCCGATGTCGAAGGCGCCGAAGGCGAACCCGGCGCAGTGACCCGCGCCAGCATGGAAGCCTTTGAAGCGCGCGCCGAAGAGCTCGGAGCGCTCGTGGTCATCCAGCACGAACCCGCGGATGTGGACGTCCTGCCGGAGGTGTTGCGCTAGGCTTTTGGCCGCCTGAGGCTGCGCCACACCTCAAGCTCCCGCCTGGGTTCATCCGATCAGGCGAAGCTTGCGAGCCAGCTCTTCGCAAACACGTCGGCCCGGCCCGCCCTGCGGCGTCCGGTTGCGGTCTCGCCCCTGAAAGGCAGGGGCCGGCGCGCAAGCGTGGGGCGCTTCCATGATTGACGCGTGAGGAGTCTTCGAAGCGTGATCCCACGCTTGCCGCGCCAGTGGATCGGGCCTTCACGGGTGACATATTCGCCGCCGGACCTGTATGCGCTCCCGCCGCCTTGCGAACGGGAGGCCCGGGCGTTTCCCACGCGGATTTGCCCCGCGCATCCGGATCGGCCCCGCTAGCCGGAAC
>JAAANZ010000094.1 GCA_009909065.1 Alphaproteobacteria bacterium
GTCGAGCCTTCTGCTCTACGCGTTCACATTCGGCCTCTATACGGTCGGCACGGCGATGTTCGAGCTTCGAAACTTCGGCGATCCACCGGAATTCGGCTCGGTTCTCGGCGGCATCTGGCTCTTCCTCGGGGTGCTCGCCTTCATCTTCTATGCGATCCTCGCCGCCCAGCGCGCAGTGCGCAGCTTCCGCGGAAATGTCGAAACGCTCTGAAGGTCCCCTTACAGGAAGGGTATGAGGCGGCAATTCTTCTTCATGAAGCAGCGGGCCGACACATCGAGTGTTTCCGCTTGGGCAGTCTCGATGTCCAGCATCCAGTCGGACAGTCTCTCGCGCCGGATTTCCCTGAAGCCCAGCTGGCGGTAGAATGGCGCGTTCCATGCCGGTTCGCGGAATGTCGACAGGGTCACACTCGCGAGCCGGCGAGTCCTGGCGTCCTCGATCACGCGTCTGACAAGCTGCGCGCCCAGCCCCTGGCGGCCATGGTCGGGATGCACCGACACCTGGTCGAGATAGAGCGTGTCGGCGCGCACGGACGTCAGCGTGAAACCGTCGGCCCGGGCCGTCCAGCGGTGGCGCATGGCAAAGACTTCCCGCGCATCAATCGCCGCCTCGAAGAATTCGGCCGGCACATGCTGGCCAAGGCCGTCGGCACCGACCAGCCCTGTGTCGCGAAACAGGCCATTGGCCGCGATATCCACTTCAACGAGCCGGGGGATATCCGCGCGGTCGGCGCGCGTGATGTCATAGGGCAGATTCTTCAATTGCATTGACCCCACCGGCTTCTGTGGCATGTCCCGCTCACAAGTTTAAGCGGATTCCGGGAGGATTTGCCAATGTCGGCGCTGCTGACGGACGAACAGACCATGATCCAGGACATGGCGCGGCGCTTCGCGGACGAGCAGCTGGGACCGCATTCGCAGCGCTGGGATGCGGAAAGCCATTTTCCGGTCGAAACCATCCGTGCTGCGGCCGAGCTCGGCTTTGCCGGTATCTATATCGACGAAGACCTGGGAGGCTCGGGGCTCGGCCGGCTCGATGCGGCGCTGATCTTCGAACAGCTCTCCCATGGCGATGTTTCGACCGCAGCCTTCATCTCCATCCACAATATGGCCAGCTGGATGATCGCCCGGTTCGGCAATGACGAACAGCGCGCCGAATGGCTGGCCCGGCTGACCTCGATGGAGCTCATTGCCAGCTATTGCCTGACCGAACCGGGTTCGGGCTCGGATGCGGCGGCCATGAAGACGCGCGCGGTCAGGGAGGGCGACGACTATCTCCTGACCGGATCGAAACAGTTCATTTCCGGGGCGGGCACGTCCGACATCTATGTCGTCATGGCGCGCACCTCCGATGACGGCGCAAACGGCGTGTCCACGTTCATTGTTGAAAAAGACAGGCCGGGCCTCTCCTTCGGCGCGAATGAGGCCAAGATGGGCTGGAAATCCCAGCCGACCCGCCAGGTACTGTTTGACGGGGTGCGCGTGCCGGCCAGGAACCGTATCGGCGCGGAGGGTGACGGTTTCCGGTTCGCCATGGCGGGGCTGGATGGCGGCCGGCTGAATATTGCGGCCTGCTCGCTCGGCGGGGCGCAGCTGGCGCTCGACAAGGCGCTGGCCTATGCAAGGGAGCGCGAGCAGTTCGGCCAGCCCATCGCCGGTTTCCAGGCCATCCAGTTCAAGCTGGCCGACATGGAAACCGAATTACAGGCCGCCCGCGTAATGCTCTACGAGGCGGCGCGCCGGCTCGATGCGAAAGACCCGAAGGCGACCCGCTGGTGCGCCATGGCCAAGCGTTTCGTCACCGATACGGGGTTCCGCATCGCCAATGAGGCGCTGCAGATCCATGGAGGGTATGGATATCTCAGTGATTATGGCGTCGAACAGATCGTGCGTGACCTGCGTGTCCACCAGATCCTGGAAGGCACGAACGAGATCATGCGTGTCATTGTCAGCCGGGACATGCTGAAAGAATAGGGCCTGATGGCCGGCCCGGTCGGGAATTGCACGGGGCGTGCGGCCATCGTTTTGTCGGATTGCCCTGATAACCACCGATCATGCGTGTGATCCTTGCCGCGATTCTCTTCGGTCTTTTCTCGCCAGGCGCGGGCGGTGAGATACGCCCGGACGCGGCCCTGATCGAAGAAGCGAAAGCAGCTGCAGCGCGCTGGGAGCGGGAAATCGACAACGGGCGATATCTCTCGATCATCGATTACCGAAAGCCCTCATCTGTCCCGCGTTTTTTCCTGCTGGACCTCCAGGCCGCCACGATCCGAACTTATCGGGTCGCCCATGGACGCGGATCCGATCGCGATCATGACGGCTATGCCGAGCGCTTTTCGAACATACCCAACTCGAAGATGAGTTCCCTGGGAGCCTATATCACGGGCGAGACCTATCAGGGCCGGCATGGGCTTTCGCTGCGCCTGAAGGGTCTCGACGCGAGCAATGACAAAGCTGAAGCCCGCGCCATCGTGATCCATGGGGCCGATTATGTGTCTCCAGACCGGGCCCTGCCGGGGCGCAGCTGGGGCTGTCCGGCTCTGGCGCAGGACGTGGCCAGGGAGTTGATTCCCGACATTGCCGGCGGCAGTTTCCTCTACATCGTGGGTAACGAAAATCAGTGAGAGGGGGCGAGGTGAGACGACAATACCATTTCCGGCCCTCCTCGAATGGCTATTTTGCGTGGGATGTCCACCGCCTTGTCGAACTGGCATCATGCCTGCCGGCCCGCCTGATAGATCTCGATGAGATCGACGAACTGGACCAATCCTATTGGTTCGATCCTGGCGGGGCGCCGACCTGCCGCGCCATCGCAGAGCATTTCAAACTGATGCGGGCGGCCGACCTGCGCCACCCG
>JAAANZ010000058.1 GCA_009909065.1 Alphaproteobacteria bacterium
GACGATCAATGCTGCCGCGATTGTCAGGAAGACGAGCGTGAGCGCCACATTGGTCCAGAAGGCGCGTGTGGCGTTCTGCTGATCGATCCAGCCGCGCGGCGAGATGCCGTGCAGGCGGAATGTGACGAGCGCCGAAAGGACAAGACAGGCGACATTGAGGATCAGGAGCAGCGCGGCGCGCGCGGCGAGGTCCGGGTAGCCCGAGGCGGCGAACATGCCGATGGCCGCGCCTGGCGGCAGGAGCGCGGCGGCCACCATGACGCCGACCAGAGCCGAGGCCGCGCCCCGCGCAAGGCTGAGCGCGGCGGCAGCCCCTGAGGCAAGGGCCAGGGCGATGGCATCGAGACGCACTTGCGAACGGCTCATCAATTCACCGCTGTCTGTATTGATCGGCACGGCCAGGCCGATGACGAGCGAGGCGCCAAGCGCCAGAGCAATACCGAGTGCGAGCGATTTGCCGGATGTCCTGAGCAGGTCGAAATTGCCGAGCGCGGCGCCCATCGCAAAGGCGAGGATCGGACCCAGCAGTGGCGCGATGACCATGGCGCCGATCACGCCGGCCGCGCTGTCGGAATTCATTCCCACGGCCGCCACGACGCTGGACAGGACGACCATGATCGCGAAATAGCGGCCAAACACACCGTCGCGACGCACGCTGGTCAGCATTTCCTCCCGGATGGCGCGGGTGTTGTTTTCCGTCTTGTCGTCATCGCGCTCCTCGATCTGCGGCATGGTTGCCTCGATCGCCATGACATTGACCCGCCAGTCGCGCTCTTTCTCCATCACGGACTGGATGGCATCGACCAGCGCCTGGCTGGTGCCATCACGCATGAACACCTCATAGACGATCCGGTTTTCCTGTGTCGGGCGGAACACGGCATAATCTATGGGATCTGATGCCTTGATGGCGCGCAGAACTGCATCCTGGGCCGCGCCCTTTTTCAGGTGGACCTCGATCTTGCGCATCAGTCACCGCGCTTCGGCAGGCGGGCGATGAGCGATGAAGTGTCCCAGCGCGCCCCGCCCATGGCCTGCACATCGGCATAATACTGGTCGACCAGCGCCGTCAGCGGCAGGCTGGCGCCATTGTTTCGGGCCGTCTCCAGCGCGATGCGCAGATCCTTGCGCATCCAGTCAATCGCGAAGCCGAAGTCGAATTCGCGCCCGGCCATGGTTTTCCAGCGGTTTTCCATCTGCCAGCTCTGCGCCGCGCCGCCGGAGATTGCGGTGATCACCTTTTCGATATCGAGGCCTTCATGTTCGGCAAAGGCGATGCCCTCCGATAGGCCCTGCAGGATCCCCGCGATACAGATCTGGTTGACCGACTTGGCCAGCTGGCCCGCGCCGCTCTCGCCGATCAGGGTCATGCGGGCCGAATAGGCTTTCATGACCGGCTCGGCCTTGGCGAAGGCGGCGTCGCTTCCCCCGCACATGACCGTGAGCTGACCCTTCCGGGCGCCGGCCTCCCCGCCGGAAATCGGCGCATCGAGAAAAGCAGCGCCCTTCGAGCCGGCCCTTGCGGCCAGGTCGCGTGCCAGCCCCGCGCTCGCCGTGGTGTGATCGATCACCACCATGCCGCCGCCGAGCGAGGGTTCGATCTGGTCATAAACGGCCGCCACATCCGGGTCGTCGCCCAGGCACATGAGCACGAATTCGGCGCCGAACACGGCATCGGCGGCATCGCTTTCCGTCATGCCCCTGTTGGACTCGCACCAGGCCCGCGCCTTTTCATGCGTGCGGTTCCAGACGGTCACGCGGTGGCCCGCCCTTGCCAGGTGTGCGGCCATCGGCGCGCCCATGACGCCCAGTCCCAGAAATGCCACGCGCGCCATGTCCGTCTCCCGTTCCGGCCGGTCAATTACGCCCGGCGTTTCAAGCGAATTTCAAGCAAATCCCTGCCGGAGACGTGAAACGATCTCAACCCTGCCCTGCTAGATAAGCGAATGTCGGTCAGAAGGATCGTGTCACGCAATGGCGCTTGCTCAAGCCCCCCGGCGCGAAAGAGGCAGAATGCCTCAGGCGCCCGCCCGCAGGATGGGCACATGGAAGCTGGCCTATGCCGACTTCCTGACGGCTCTCGTCGCCTTCTTCATCGTCATGTGGCTCGTCAAGGGCGTGCCGGAGGCCGGGCGCGAGGATCTGGCGGGTTATTTCCGCAAGGGTGAAATCTCCGCAGAGGCCGGAGAGGCGGCCGTCATCGAAAACGGGCCAAGCCGCGCCGAGCAGCTGGCGCTAGATCTCGGTTCAACCGAACTTTTCCGCTCGGCCCCGGAAACGCTTTCCGTAATCGCGCAGGGCGATCGCGTGCGGATCGACCTAGCCGACCGCACCGCCAATCCTGTCTTCGAGCCGGGCGAGGCCGCATTCACAGAGGCCGGGCGCGCGATCGCCAGGCGCCTGGCAGGGCTGGTCTCGCAATCGAGTGGCCCGGTCGAGATCGAAGGCCATACCGACGCCTTCCCCTATCGCGGCAAGCCGGGCGGCAACTGGGCGCTCTCGTCCGAGCGCGCGCAAATGGCCTACAGACATCTCAGCGAGGCCGGGCTGGACCCGGGCCGGGTAAAGGGCGTCACGGGCCGGGGAGCCAGCCTTCCGCGCTATCCCGATGAACCGCACCTGCCGGCCAATCGCCGCATCACGATCATCTTGCACATCGCGGAATAGTCGAGCATCAAGGGCGTTTGTCGGCGCAAACCGGAGACGCACTTGCTCGCTGAAAGTCTCGCAAACTGGCCGATGATCGCGAGCCTGTTCGTCGTGTTCGGGGCGATCGTTTTCTACATGATCGACCGCTGGTCCATGGAAATCGTCTCCATCGGAGTGATTGCGG
>JAAANZ010000112.1 GCA_009909065.1 Alphaproteobacteria bacterium
CGCTTGACTCTGTGATCGCCATGACGGGTCAGGCTGTCGCTGAGAAGCTGCGCCGTGGCGAGCGTGTTTCGCAGATCGTGCGCAATCTTGCGAATGGACCGGCCAAGATCGGCGAGCTGGTCGATTCGCCGGTCGCGGATGACGATGATGATAATTTCACGACCGTCCTGCACAGCGTAGGTCGCACGGATTTCGGCGGGAACCAGGTCGCCGCATTTTCGACGGCAGGCCAGCTGGCCCGACAGCCAGCGACCGTTCCGGCGCACCTCCCGGAGGAACTCGTGCAGACGCGGGATCTCGTGGGGATGAATGTCCTCTGGATGCAACCCTCGCAGTTCCTGCGAGGTGTAGCCAAGCAGTTCAAGTGCTTCCTGATTGGCCCCGAGAAAGCTGCCCGTTTCACAATCGACCACGACCACGGCGTCGAAGAGGTTTGAGAGAACAGCGTCAAGCAGGCTTGCCGGAGCGTTGTCCACATCAAAAAACACGGCCTGCGCTTCTCCGATCCACATCGTGACGGCGCCCGGATATTCCAACCGGCGCGCCGTTCGGAAGATGAGCGAGAGCTTCGTCTCAGCTTTTGACGACCACGTAAAGGGATGCGCGGCGCCGTGGCGCCTTCATGCTGTCCCGGCGGGGCGGGCGGCGGGAGATTGGTCTCTTCCGGCCGGCAAGCGCCTCGGGCTCAGGATTCGTCGCCGGACATGGGCACCGCCAGCGCGCTGAAAACCGACACGCAGAAGGGCACGAGATAGCTCAGGCCCGCCTTCCATGGGTTGATCGCACTGAGGGCCATAATGTGTTCGAACTGGTTGATCAGGGTGAGGAGTGTGCCCACCACGAGGGCAACGAGAAGGCCGCGCAGGAATATGGCGCGCAGTCGCGGGCTCATGGCCTTTTGCCCCCAGTCGTCTCGCAGCCCGGCTCAGCTTTTATCTCAGGGCGGAAACGGCCCCAATGCGGGCGTTGGCGATCCGCAGACCGCGCATCGGTGGCGATCGTCATGGCGGTATTGGCGGGCGCGGCCGGTCCCGGCCCCGACCTGACGGCCGGGGCAATAGCGCGGTGATGGCCGCGAGGTCTTGCCCGTCTGCTGGCCAGCGCTTCAGGCCTTCCGGCCGGCGTCGAGCCCGAACAGGCGGTCGAGCGACCAGGCGCCCGGACCACGCGCAACGACAATCAGCAGGATCGCGGCCCACCAGACATGACTGCCCCACCAGCTGGCCGCATCGGGAAACACAAGCCGCTCGATCACCAGCGTCATGACCAGCAGGCCCGCCGCGGCGAAACGCGAGCTGAGCCCGACGATCAGGAGCAGCGGAAGCAGGATTTCCATGATGCCGGCAAGATTGGCAAAGCGCTCGACGAGGAACTGCATTGTCGGTGAGTAGGTGCCTTCCACCTGGTCGGAACACAAGAGGAGCGCGCCCGGCCGTGTGTCCTCGGGGCAGAAGAATTCATAGAGAAACAGGTCATACTTGTCGGGATTGAACTGGAACGGACCGTTCCACTTGGTCAGGCCCGACATGAAGAAAACCCGTGCCACCGCCAGGCGCGCCAGCAACAGGGCCAGCGGTTCCATGAGGTCGGCCTTGCCGGCGAGCCAGGCATGGCCGGATCTTGCGCGTTCCAGAATGGTCATGATGCGTGTTCCCCTTGGGCGTTCAGGCCGGTCAGCAGGCCGGATTGAAAGGTAAATGCGATAATGGCGGAAAGGTCGGCCCCGGGCTGGGCCGTGAGGGCCGACTGGCAGGCCTGCGCCAGGGGCTTGCCGGCGACGAGACTTGCCAGGAATGCAGCGGTTGCGCCCGGCAGCGGCGCGGTGTTCACCTCATGGGCCGGCCGCCAGAAAATATGGTGCGCGCTGCGCTGCGGGATCTGCACCTGTCCCTTCGGCGCAAGGCCGGCATCCAGTGTGCGCCACAGGGAGGAAAGATCGAAACTCGTCTCTACGAGCCGCAGGCTCGGATGCGGCGTGAACCGCGCCGCCATCAGCTCATCCTCGCTGAGATGCGCGACGGCCTCGGCGCCGATGGGCTGGGCATCGCCGGCCAGATGCGCGTCCAGCCAGCCACGGTCGAGGCGCGCAAGGTCGCCAAGCCAGGGCATTGCATGATCGTCGACATGTTCGCAGATGAAGTCGGCCAGCGCCCGGCCATAACCGACAAGGCTGCGCTTTTCCGGCGGGTGGCGGGTCACGAAGGCGCGCGCCATGTCCCTGAAGGAGGATTCGCCCATCAGCGTCACCAGCCGCGGATAGTTCGAGACCAGTGCGCTTGTCGCGGCCAGAATGCCGGAATTGCGATAGACAAACGCCCGCTGGCCCGGCGCCGCGCCCGCATCCATGAGCGGTGCGAGGTCGTCCTGCCGGGCCTGTTGCGCCGCAAAACCGGAGACCAGCCGGATATGGCGTTCAAGCGGCGTCATGGATCGCTGCCCTGCATTGGTCAATTCGTCTCTGGGCTTCGCCGCGCTCGGCAAGCAACTCCGTAAACGGCGGAATATTCCCGTCGCGCTCGAGAAGAACCGCGCGCGGGCCCCACAGGCCGAGCGCGTATTCCAGCAGTTGCCACACAACCGGCCCGACCGGGGAGTCATGGCTGTCGATGAGAAACCTGTCGGTGAGCAAGGGATCCTCGCTGTGCCCGGCAATATGGATCTCGCCGACGAGTTTGGCCGGAAGGGCGCGCAGATAGGCATAAGGGTCCGTGCCGACATTGAAGGCGCTGATGGCGATATTGTTGAGATCGATCAGGAGCCCGCAGCCGGATCGCCGGGCGACCTCGGCCAGGAATTCGGGCTCGTCGAAATCGCTTCGGAAAGGCAGGTAGTTGGTCGGGTTCTCGATCAGGATGGGTCGCCCGATTGCCTCCTGGAACGCGCTGACGCGGGCGGCCAGGTGGGCCATCGCCTCCCCGGTGCGCGGCAAGGGCAGGAGGTCGCCATGATATCGCCCGCCATGGGCGGAAAAGGTTGCGTGCTCGGAGACCTGTTCGGGCTCGAAGCGCGCGACCAGGCGCTTCAGGGCGCTCAGATGGTCGCGGTCGAACGGATCGAGCCCGCCCAGCGAGGCCCCGACGCCATGAAAGCTCAGGGCGCGGCCCTCGCGAAGCGCTTCGAGCCAGGCCAGTCGGGGGCCGCCCTCGACCATGTAATTCTCGGGATGAACCTCGAACCAGAGCCCGTCCGCACCGGTCTCGAGCGCGGCGCGATAATGGTCGGGCTTGAGACCGATTCCGGCGGCTGGGGGGAGGGCTGCTGGATGGGACATGGATCTGATCCGAGATTGGCTTGTGGCCCGTTCAGGCCGGGTTGTTGCGCTTGAGCGGATCGCTCGACGCCGGTCCGTCGGGCGTGACGATGAATTCACACGAACCGCGCGGGGCGAAGGTCCAGGCATTGCCCTGGAAATCGATGGTCGACGTGCCCTCGCAGCTCGTGCCGGCACCGGCCTTGCAGTCATTCTCGCCGGCCAGCGCGATGCCGTAACACTTGTCCTTGCGCCCGCTCAGGCGCTCGCCTGCCTTCCAGGCGGCAAAGTCCTCCTGCACGCTGGACGGCGCATTCTCAGCCAGTTCGAGCTGGTCGTTCGGCGCGGCATGGGCCGCACCTGCGGCGGTGGCCATGGCAAGGCCGGCGAACACCGACAGGGCGATGGATTTCTGGGACATGGGGTAAGCTCCTTGGTTGCGTAACACCGGCGGAAAGGTCCGCCTGCGGTGTGAGCCAAGGGATAGCGAAGCTTGCGATCACAGGCGAAACACAAGAGCGGGACAACCGATCACCAAAAGGAGAGGGCCGCTTGGGTTTCGTGTGAGGGCGCGGCGCTGGACGGGCCGGTCACGCTGAGCAAGCCTCGCCGCCGCCATAAGAAAAGCGGGCGCGACCGGCCACCTGCCGGTGCGCGCCTTCCTGTTTGATTTCGGTCAGCGTTGAATCGGCGCGTGCGTCACCGATCTCCAAGGGAGCGGATGGACGGTCGCAGAGATCAAGGAAATGCTGGCCCGCAAAGAGAATTTCCGCTGCCATTCATTCGATATCGCCTGCGCGCCGCTCGATATCGAGCCTCGTCTCACCAGGCCGAACCCTCCGTGGACCGATGGACAGGTCGAGCGGATGAACCGAACGCTGAAGGAAGCGACCGTCAGGCGATATTACTCTGCCAATCACGACCAACTTCGTGAGCACCTCCAGACCATCGTCGCCGCCTAAAACTACGCCAAGCGGCTCAAGAGCTTACGCGGACTCGCGCCTTACGAGTACATCGTCGAATGCTGGACCGATGAGCCGCATCGGTTCAAGACCAATCCAGACGATCACACTCCGGGACCAAACATCTAAGGCAGATTCTGCCCTAGCCGGCGCGCTGCGCCGGCGGCTCCTGCCCGGCAGCCAGGATCATGTCGATCAGGAGTGCGACGAGTTGGCGTCCCTGCAAGGGCTTGTGCGCGAGAAGACGGAAGCCCGCACGCCGGCAGGCCTCGGCGCGTCGCTCACTGGTGTCAGCGCTCAGCGCCATGACCGGCGTGTGGCCATTCGGGCCGCCTGCCTCGCGCAGTGCCGCGATCAGTTCCTCGCCCTCGCCATCGGGCAGGTGAATATCGCAGATGATCGCCTGATAGGGCTTGTGCGCCGCTCTTCGCATGGCCTGGGCGATGTTGAAGGCGATATCGACCTGCCATCCCGCCGCTTCCAGGGTCGAGCGGGCCAGCGCGAGGCTCGGAGCATGATCCTCGACCAGGAGCAATTCGCCCAGTTCCAGGGACTCCCGGCGCAGGGCCGGCATGGCGCGCGGCCGGTCCGTGTCATCGGCTTGCCTGACCGGAACACGCAGGCGGAAGACGGCCCCGCCGCCTTCCGCGTCGCCCACTGTCAGCTCTCCGCCGAGCGCCCTTGCGGTCTCGCGCGCCAGATACAGGCCCAGACCTTGTCCGCCGGCCGTATCGCAAGCGCCGCGATTGCGGTACTGGCGTTCGAAAATGCGAGGCTTGTCCGCATCGGCAATGCCCGGGCCGCCATCGCTGACAGCCACGCGCAGGTCCCGTCCGGACGCTCCGCCGGCAAGTTCCAGATGGATGCAGACCGCGGTGCCGCCGGCATATTTCAGCGCATTGGACACCAGATTGTTGACCACCTGGCGCAGTCCGGCCGCATCGATGGTGAAATCGGTGTGGCGAGCGCCGTTGGCGGTGACTTTCAGGCGGACACCGGCCTCTTCAGCCCGCGCGGCCCACAGGGACTGGATGTCCATGGCGAGTGTCTTGAGCCGCAAGGTTTCTCCATGGCCAGGCGCGCAGCGCCGGCCTCGCCCGGGGCCGGCCCCGATCAGGCGGGTCAGTATGCTGTCCAGCGCCACGCAGCCGCCGAGTATGGCCTTTGCCGAACTGCGGGCCTCTGCCTCGCTCGCCTCACCGGTCTGCAGCCGCTCGGCATGACCGAGCAGCGCATTGAGGGGCGTGCGCAATTCGTGGCCGAGCATGTCGAGCCAGTCGCGGCGCTCGGTTTCCATCCGGCGGATGCGTTCCTGAAGATCGCCGGCCTGGCTGCGGTCGAGGGCGCGTGTGCGGGTCACGGCCGTGTTCTCGCTCGACAGGGCGCGAATGAGATCGCCGGACTCCACGACACCGCAGCAGGCCTGGCCGCGCGCGGCGACGATGCCGGCGCGCAGACGGTCAGGCGCCACCTGGCTGGCCCGGCGCGCAGCTACCACGGCCCGCTCGTTCATCCCGACCAGGAAGGGGTCCCTGTGCATGACCCGGGTGACATTCGCGCTGCGCAATCCGGCGCTGTCGTTTCCTCGCGCCAGCAGGTCGAGCAGAGCCTCGCGGCTGACGATGCCGACAACCAGCCCGTCGAACACGACCGGCAGTCCGGGCAGTTCAGGTCGCGTCGAGAGCCGGTGCGCGGCGTCGTCCAGCGGCGTTTCCGGATCGATCGGTTCGACCGGTCTTGCAAGATCCTCGATCCTTATCGACACGGCTGGCCTGGCTCCCTTTCAGAAGCCACTTTATTTCAGCCTTATGCCTAACAGGAAATAAACGCCCAAAAGGCCAACGAGTTAAGTCACTTCGTTCCTGTGATTGACGATTTTGCCAACAAGGCCGTAATCTACAGCTTCCGTGGCACTCATCCAGAAATCACGGTCGGTGTCTTCCTTGATCTTTTCGAGTGGCTGACCGGTGGCTTCGGCGAAGATCTTGTTGAGCCGCTCGCGCATCTTGATGATCTGCTGGGCCTGGATCTCGATATCCGTGGCCTGCCCGCCGATCCCGCCGCGCGGTTCGTGCAGGAGGAAACGCGTATTCGGCAGGGAGAAGCGATTTTCGCGCTGGGCAGCTGCATAGACCAGCGCGCCGGCACTTGCGACCCAGCCGCTTCCGAGCACCTTCACCGGGGCGGCGACAAACTTGATCATGTCATGGATCATGTCACCGGATTCGACATGGCCGCCGGGCGAGGAGATCACCAGCAGGATCGGCTCGCTGTTGTGCGATCCGAGCGCGAGAAGGCGCTCGCAGACGCGGCGCGCCTGCGCGTCATCGATTCCGCCCGTCAGCAGGAGGGTGCGGGCCTTGAAAAGAGCCTGTTCGAGAAAGGCGTTCGGTTCGCTGGAACCGGTCTTGTCGTCATCATCGTCGAGGCGGGACATGGTTTCTCCGGGATTCCTGTTCGGCTGGATGGGCATAGGTGAGGCGCGCCTGCGCCGCGGTCAAGCCGGCTAGCCCGTGAAGTCGCGGAACACATCATCGGCCGACAGGTCTTCGCCGGTCGTTTCGCCGTCCTCTGGCGCAGTGGTCTCGGCACGCTGGGCCGGTGCCAGACCCGGACCGTCTTCACCTTCGGCGCGTTCGGCGTCCATCCTGCGGCGCTTTTCGGCGGCCTCGGAAATGATCTCGTCGAGCTCGATCTGCGAACACAGGCCGAGCGTGACAGGATCGACCGGCTTGATGTTCTGCGTGTTCCAGTGCGAGCGATCGCGCACCTTGGTGATGGTCGATTTGGTGGTGCCGATCAGTTTCGATATCTGCGCATCGGTCACTTCGGGGTGATTGCGGATGAACCAGGCAATCGCGTCGGGCTTGTCCTGGCGCCGGATCACGGGCGTGTAGCGCGCGCCGGAGCGTTTGGGCTGAGGGATATGCGCGATCTTCGATTCCTGCGGCTTGAGGCGGTAATCGGGATCCTGCTCGCCCTTCCGGATTTCTTCCCGCGTCAGGGCGCCGCCGGCAATCGGATCGACACCGCGCATGTTCTCGGCGACATCGCCATCGGCAATGCCCTTCACCTCCAGATGATGGAGACCGCAGAAGCTGGCAATCTGGTCGAAGCTCAGCGTCGTGTTGTCGATGAGCCAGACAGCGGTCGCTTTCGGCATCAGGATTTCGGCCATGTCGGGCCTCCTTTTACTCGTCTCGCGGTTGGCGCCTGAATCGCGGCCGCCCGGCACACCGGTGCCGGGCGGTCAGGGAATCATTGATGCGAGATCCATTCCTTGAACTGCCTGTGATATAAGCCCTAACAGAAGCCTTTGCAAAGCCCTTGACCCAAACGGGGTTGCCGCGCGGTCTGATAAGGAAGGTCGATATGCCGGAAGACTTTTTCAGGCGCGCTCTCCTGCCCGCCAGCCTCGTGCAGGCCAGCGTCCCCTTCGCGCATATACTGTTCGACCCGGCGCGCCCCATCGGCGCTGAGGCTGGGCAGGGCCTCGCCCGCGCGCCCGAACAGCCCCCCGGAATCTTCTTCTCCATCTGGGCCCTCATCTTCACCGCCATGATCGGCTTTGCCATCCATGCTGCGCTGCGCGATGACCATCTGGCGCGGCGCATGGCCGTGCCCCTGACGCTTGCCGCGCTGCTCGGCACGGCATGGATGCTGATCGAACAGTTTCTTCCGGCTTCGCCGGCCGGGTTCATTGTGCTCGTCGCCCTCGCGGTCAGTGCCGGGTGGGCGGCCGGGCGATTCGAGGCGATGCGCGGTCTGGGCGGATCTCCGGCAAAGTTTCTTGCGGACCTGGCCAGCGGCCTGCTGGCCGGCTGGATGAGCGTCGCCGTCGCCATCTCGCTGCCGGACCTCATACGCGGGCCGGCCGGCCTCGGCGCGAGCGATGCGGTCTGGCCGATGCTGTCTGTCGTGCTTGTCACGGCGCTTGTCGCGGCCTGGCTGGCGCGCCGCTTGGTGAGCGCCAGCCCGTGGTTTGCGATCGCCGTCATATGGGGCCTGGTGGGCCTGGCCGTGAACAATTGGTGGGCGACACGGCTTCACCTCCTGTCTCTGGCCTGCCTTGCCGCGGCGGCGTATGTCGGGTGGGACTGGTTCCGCGCCGCGCCGCGCCGCCGCGCTCGCAAGTCATGATGGATTGGATTGACGCGCCGCTGCGCCGCATCCTGGCGATCGAGGGGCTGCCCGGCTGGCTGGTCAGCGGGATGCCGGGGCTGTGGGCGATGATCAAGCTCGTTCTGGCGCTCGTCCTCACCTGGTTCGTGTCACGCCTTGTCGGACGCGGGCTGCGCGCACTCGGCCGGCGGCGGATGGGCCCTGGCGAGAGCTTTGAGGGCTCATCCTGGGATCTGGGCGCCTCCCTGGTCCGATTCTTCCTGCTGGTCCTTGCCGCGCCTCTCATCCTCGCCCTTGCCGGACTTGATGTCGGACCTTTCCTGAACGCCCATGCTCTGGGCGTGGTGACAGCTTTCGCCATTGTCGCGGCGGGAATCGTTGCGGCGCGCTGGATTGCCACTTCGATCCGCAGTTTCGGCAAGCGGGCCCGCCAGAACAACCGCGCCGATGACACTTTGTTCAATTTCGTCGCTGCGATGACCCGTTACGGCGTGGTCACGCTTGCGGTGATCCTTGCGCTCCAGCAGCTGGGCTTTCCCGCCGGTTCGCTGATCGCCGTGGTCGGCGCGGCCGGGCTCGCCATCGCGCTGGCGCTTCAGGATACGCTGCGGGCCGTGGCGGCCGGCGTGCTGCTCGCCGTGTTCCGACCGTTCCGCCTCGGCGACTGGGTCGCCATTGCCGGAACGGAAGGTGAGGTGGCGGACATGACGCCTTTCCACACCACGCTCATCCCCGTCGATCACCGCGCCGTCATCATTCCCAATGACAAGGCCTGGAGCGACCCGATCACCAATTTCTCGCGCGAACCGATGCGTCGGCTGGACCTGTATTTCGATATTTCCTACGAAGACGACACGCGCCGGGCCATGGAGGTGGTGCGCGAGGCGCTTGCCAGCCTGCCCGAGACCCGTCGCAAGGAGGATATCTGGGTGGGTGTGCACGCCCTGAATGCCTGGTCGGTGACGCTGCGAGCGCGGCCCTGGACCGACCGCACGGGCATACCCGAGCGCAAGTCGGCCTGTATCCTGGCGGTCAAGACGGCCTTCGAAAACAGTGGCGTGACGATTCCCTATCCAAGACAGGTTGAATATCAGCTCGAATACCCGCAGGGACCCACAAGAGAAACGTCCTGAACCCGCGCGAAAGGCTCGGCCGTCAGGGCTCACCCGCTCAACCCATCAGACCCGTGGTCTTACAGAAACTTGCAGGAGTGAAGAAACATGCCTGAAGAGATGAATCCCCAGTCGCTCTGGGACACTTACGGCCCATGGGTCGTCAGCGGCGCCCTCAAGGTTCTTGGCGCGCTTCTTGTCATCATCATCGGCCTGCGGATTGCCGGATGGCTCGGCAATCTCGTGCGCAGCCAATCCATGAAACGCGAGGATATCGACGACACGCTCGGCAATTTCTTCGGCTCGCTCGTGCGCTGGGCGGTAACGGCTGCGGTGCTTATCACGGCGCTCAGCGTGTTCGGTGTGCAGGCCACCAGCTTCGTGGCCATTCTCGGTGCGCTGACACTTGCCATCGGCTTGTCCATGCAGGGCGCGCTTGGCAATATCGCCTCCGGCGTGATGATCATGCTGTTCCGGCCCTACAAGCTCGGCGACTGGGTCGAGGTGTCGGGAGTGGCCGGGACGGTCAAGGATATCAACCTGTTCCAGACGGTGCTGACCACGGTCGACAATGTGAAGATGATGGTCCCGAATGGTCAGGCCATTGACGGCGTCATCTCCAATTATTCGGCCTATGACACACGCCGCGTCGATATCACGTTCGGCATCGACT
Organism: Alphaproteobacteria bacterium; assembly: GCA_009909065.1. Classification (GTDB taxonomy): domain Bacteria; phylum Pseudomonadota; class Alphaproteobacteria; order Caulobacterales; family Hyphomonadaceae; genus UBA5336. Next base: position 10,120 of record JAAANZ010000112.1, read on the forward strand.
ATGACGATAATATGGATGCTGCGATCGCCGCGATCCGGCAGGTGATCGAGGCCGACAACCGCGTCTTCACCGATCCCGAACCCTTCGTGAAGGTTACCAATCTCGGCGACAGTTCCGTCGATATCGCCACGCGCAGCTGGGTGAATGCCGCCGACTACTGGGATGTGAAATTCGACCTGACCAAGAAGGTCAAGGAAGCGCTCGACGGGGCGGGCGTCTCCATCCCGTATCCGCACACCACGATGGTGCAGAAATCCGCGCATTGAAGCTGACGCGGCATGGCGGCCCGGCCTCGATCCCGGCGCAGGGCCGCCAATTGCCCGCAATTGGCGCTTTTACTGACCGGGACCGGCCGGTATCCTCTCTGCGATAACACCATCCGGGGAAGGGAACATCATGCGTAACGGGCTGCAGATCGTGCTCGCCATCTTTTCGGTCGTCCCGCTGGCCTTCGGGATCAGCGGCGTGTTTTTCGGGGCGGGCCGCTGGCTGCCGGGCGAGGCGATCCCGCCCGAACTCGACAACCAGTATCGTTATCTTTCAGCCTATTATATTTCGCTCGCCTTCCTGCTCTGGTGGGCGATCCCGCATATCGAGCGCCATGCCACGCTGATCCGGATCGTCACCTTCGTCCTGTTCCTCGGCGGATTGTCCCGGCTCTGGTCGTTCGTGGATGTCGGCTGGGCCAGCCAGATGCAGGTCGCGGGCATGGTGATCGAGCTTGCCGCACCGCTGATCGCCGTCTGGCAGGGATTTGTCGCCCGGCGCCATGACGCGCGCTGATGAGGGCAGTGGCGCGCGGCCGGATGAGCGGCCGCCAACGGGGGGCGAAGCCGACCCGCCTGCGGGCGAGCCGGATCATCCAGACACCCGCGAGGGGCGTTCCCGGCGCGGGAAGCCTCGCCGGCCGCGCGCCGAGCGCCGACCGCTCCTGGTTCGGATGTTTGCGCTCAGCCCCTGGGGGGCGGTCAAGCTCGTCCTGTTGTGCATTCTTGTCGGCGTGATTGTCATGGCGGCGAATTTCGATCCGCGCTCACCGGATGTGGACGTGGCCACGCTCGCCGGCTCGCTGGCCCGCGACGCGTGGAATGCGGCGGTCTGGTCGGTGCGCAATTTCTGGCAGCCCGCACTGGCCGGAGCCGGGATTGTCCTGCCGCTCTGGGTGCTCTGGCGTCTTGTCAGCCTGCCATTCCGGCGATAGGCGCGGCGCCGTGTTTTCCAAATTTCGCCTCATTCGGGCGGCAGATCCGGGGCCATGCTCCTGAAAGGCTTCGCCATCCTGCCCGTCTTTGCCCTGTTTCTCGTCATGCCGGCGCATGCGTGTTCCTGTCTCGGCGCGGACAGTGCGGCCGAGCAGGCCGAAGCCGCCGACATCGTCTTTATCGGCCGGGTTCTTCATTCCGGCCCGCAAGCCGACACCCGCCCGCTCTGGCGGCGCTGGCTGGACTGGCGCGGCCGCGAGGCTCCGGCTCATGGCCGACATGTCACCACGTTCCAGGTCGATGAGGTGCTGAAAGGGCGGATCCGCGGCGATATCGCGATCGGCCACCTTCCGGGCATCCGGGCGGGTGAGTGCGGGGTGGATTTCGCGGGCCGACACGCGCGCCTCGTGCTGGCCTGGGACGATCCCGGCGGCGGCTATTCGACCTCGATTTGCAGTCTGCCCCGGTTTCCCGAGCCGGAATTTCGCGCCGCCTTGGCCGACTGACGCCCCGTCGGGACTGTCCAAGCGCGATTCGCGCGCTATCCTACGGGAAACACATTCAGGGAGGACAGATTGGACACTTCTAAACTCATGTTCCGCGAGGACCTCATGGCGGGCGAGCGCATCCTGGTGACGGGGGGCGGCACCGGGCTTGGCCGGGAAATGGCCGAGGGCTTTCTCAAGCTTGGCGCCGAGGTTCATATCTGCGGCCGGCGCGGCGGGGTCTGCGAGGAAACGGCGAAAGAGCTGATGGACGCCCATGGCGGCAAGGTCGTGGCGCATGCCTGCGATATCCGCGTGCCCGACGCGATCACCGAGATGAATGACGCGATCTGGTCGGGCCATGGCGCGCTGACCGGCCTGGTCAACAATGCCGCGGGCAATTTCATTTCGCGCACGGAAGACCTGTCGGTGCGCGGCTTCGATGCCATCGCCAATATCGTCTTTCGCGGCTCCTTCTACATGACCCATGATATCGGAAAGCGCTGGATCGAGGAGAAGCGCAAGGGCAGCGTCATCTCGATCCTGACCACCTGGGTATGGAATGGCGGGCCGTTTGTCGTGCCTTCGGCGATGTCGAAGGCGGGCCTCAATGTGATGACCCAGTCGCTGGCCGTGGAATGGGGGCGTCACGGGCTGCGTTTCAATGCGATCGCGCCGGGCCCGTTCCCGACCGAAGGCGCCTGGGCGCGCCTGTCCCCGGATTCCAGCGAGGGCGGCTCCAATCTCGAGGATACGGACCGTTCGGGCAATCCGATGGGCCGTGTCGGAGAGATGCACGAACTGGTCAATCTCGCGGTCTTCCTGCTGGCGCCCGGCGCCGACTATGTGAACGGCCAGACCATCGCGATTGACGGGGCGATGTATAATGCCAGCGGGGGAAATTTCTCCATGCTTTCCAACTGGGGCGATGCGGAATGGAAAGCCGCCCGCGATGCCATCGAAGGCGCCAACCAGAAGGACAAGACCAAGCGCACGGTGTGAGCGGGGCTCACACGCCGAGCCCCTTCAGGCCGAGCATGTCTTCCATGTCGTAAAGCCCCGGCGGCTGGCCGCAGGCCCAGAGCGCAGCGGCCACGGCGCCCTCGGCGAAAACGCGCCGGTCCAGCGCGCTGTGGCCAAGGCGCACGGTCTCGCTCTGCGAGCCGAACAGGACCTCATGCTCGCCGACAATACCGCCCGCCCGGCGCACGGCGAATCCGATTTCGCCCTCGCCCCGGCGGGCCTCGCGGCCCTCATAAGGCTCGCGGCGCAGCGTCTCCAGCGTGTCGGCACGTCCCTTCGCAGCGGCTTCGCCCAGCATGAGCGCGGTGCCTGAGGGGGCATCCGCCTTGTGGCGGTGATGGGTTTCCAGCACCTCGATATCCCACTCGCTTCCCAGCCGCGCCGCCACGATACGGGTCAGGGCCGTCAACAGGTTGACCCCCAGTGAAAAATTGCCGGCCCGGACAATGGCAAAATGCTCGGCGACGGCCGTGATCTGGGCCTCCTCCTGGGCGGAAAAACCCGTGGTGCCGATCACGACGGCTTGCACACTGGTATGCTTGAGCGCCTCGAGCGCTGCAAGCGTGGCCGCGGGGGCGGTAAAATCGACCCAGACCTGCGCCTGCGTCGCCGCTTCCACCGGGTCCGTCACGGGCTTTTCTCCGAGGGTGTGACCCAGGCCGGCCAGCCGGGCAATATCGCTCTCCAGGTGCGGCGATTCCGGGATTTCCGTGCCGCCGGTGATGTCATGGCCGGCTTCGAGGACGGTCCGTGCCAGCTGGCGCCCCATCCGTCCGGCCACGCCGGCGATCGCAAATCGTCTTGTCTCGGTCATTCCCGACTTATAAGCCTGTCACCTGTTTTGACGAGGGGGATTGGCCTATCCGTCCCGATAGTCCGGCTTGCGCTTTTCGAGGAAGGCGCGCATGGCCTCGCCGGCATCCTCGGTCTGGGCCAGCAGAGCCTGATGGCGGTCCTCCAGGGCCAGTGCGCTTTCGAGGCTGGGAGCATCAATGGCCATGCCGAGCGCCTGTTTCGACAGTCGAAGCCCCATGGGCGCGGTCGCCAGCATGTCCTCGATCAGGGGCGCTGCGGCCGCCGAAAGCTCGGCCTCCGGCACGACGCGCGAGACAAGTTTCATCGCCAGGGCTTCGTCGGCGGAAATGAACCGGCCGGTCATGATGATCTCCGCGGCCATGGACGCCCCGACCAGGCGCGGCAGGAAATAGGAACTGCCCATGTCGCAGCCCGTCAGGCCGATCCGGATATAGGCGGCATTCATCCGCGCGGTCTGCGCGGCGATGCGGATATCGCTGGCAAGCGCAAGCGAGAATCCGCCGCCGCAGGCCGCACCGTGCATGAGCGTGACAATGGGCTGCGGGCATTTGCGCATGGCGCGGTAAATGTCGGAGATGCGCACCTGCGTTTCCCAGGCCCGGCGCGCCGGCGTGGCGTCCAGGCCGCTTCCGGGGCTCTCGCCCGGCTGCATGTCGAGCCCGGCGCAGAAGGCGCGGCCATGGGCCTTCAGCATCACGATGCGGCAGTCGCGGTCACGATACAGGCCCTCGAAATAGGTCACCAGCGCATCGACCAGTTCGCCATTCAGGGCATTGAGGCGATCGGGCCGGTTCAGCGTCACCCGATCGACCGGGCCATCTCGCTCGACAAGCAGGACATCGCTCATGTCTCGTCTCCCAGTCCGAGGCTTTCCAATACGGTTTCTGTATCCGCCCCATGGCGCGGGGGATGGCGGCGAATGCAGGCCGGTGTGCGCGAAAAGGCAACCGGGTGTGTCATGGCCCGGTAGGCGCCGGCTTCGGGATGTTCGGCGTTTTCGAAAAAGCCGACGGCCTTCAGGTGCGGATCGGTGAGGACATCGCTCATCTCATTGTATTTCATCGCCGGGATATTTGCCGCATCGAGCAGGGCCAGCCATTCGTCGGTGGTTTTCTGCAAGGCCACTTCGCCGATGATCGCGTAAAGCTCGGTGATATGCTCGGTGCGCGCCTCATAGGTGGAAAAGCGCGGATCCTCGAAAACGCCGGCGCGCCCGCCCATTTCGAAGAATTGCGCCCACTGGTCATCGGAATAGGGCACCAGGCCGATATAGCCGTCCTTTGTCCTGTAAGGCCTGCGATTGGCATTGATCGAACGGGTATAGGCGAGCTTGCCATTGCCCGGCAGGAAGGTCTCGCCATAGAGATTCTCGACCATGTTGAAGAAGGTGAAGCTCTCCAGCATGGGCACCTGCACGAATTGCCCCTCGCCGGTACGCTCGCGATGATAGAGCGCGGCGATCGTGGCATAGGTGGCAAACAGGCCCACTGTCTTGTCGGCCACCAGGGAAGGGGCATATTCGGGATCGCCGCCCGAGCGCATGGCATTGAGCGCGGCAAAGCCCGATGCACCCTGGATCAGGTCGTCATAGGCCTGGCGGTGCTCATAGGGCCCGCCCTGCCCGAAGCCGGCGCAATGAACATAGATGATATCGGGGCGGATCGACCTGACCGCTTCATAGTCGAAGCCCATACGCGCCATGCCGGCCAGGCGCACATTGTGGAAGAAAACATCGGCGCCCTTGAGGAGTGCAGTGAGCTGGGCGCGTCCCTCTTCGGTCTTGCCGTCCAGCGTGATGGCCTGCTTGTTACGGTTGAGGGCCATGTAGATCGGGCCGAGATCGCCGGTCGGCGACTTTCCGGCATAACGCATCGTGTCGCCCCGGCCGGGCGGTTCGATCTTGATGACCTCGGCGCCGAGATCGGCCAGGATGAGCGTGGCAAACGGGCCGAGCACCACGCTCGACATATCCACGATCCTCACGCCTGAAAGCGGTCCCTTCACGGTGTCTTCCGGCACGCTTGCCTCCTCCTCGTGCTTTTTTCCGTCAGATTGGGCCCTGTCGCCGGGAAAGCTTCAAGGGAAAACTTCCGCGCCGGCTTGCCGCGCCGGCCGGCTCGGGCAAGACTTGGCGGAAAATCAGGAGGACAAGCTAATGATCAGGGCTGATCTCAGTGGCAAGACCGCGCTTGTGACCGGAGCCTCGTCGGGCTTTGGCGCGCATTTCTCGAAAGTTCTCGCCTCGGCCGGGGCGAAGGTGATTGCCGCGGCGCGGCGCGAGGACCGGCTGGCCTCGCTGGTCAAGGATATCGAGTCAAGCGGCGCGCGCGCTTCGGCCATGAAGCTCGATGTCGGCGACGGCGCCGCAGTGCAGGCGGCTTTCGAACAGATCGGCGGGGTCGATATCGTGGTCAACAATGCCGGCGTGTCGGGGGCCACGCGCGCGATCGACACGCCGCAGGAGGAGTGGCGCTGGACCTATGACGTCAATGTCCATGGCGTCTTTTTCGTTGCGCAGGCCGCCGCTCAGCGCATGGTGGCCGCCGGGCGCGGCGGGTCGATCATCAATATCGCGTCGATCACGGGCCTTCGCCCGGCCGCGGGCAATGCCGCTTATGCCTCTTCAAAGGCCGCCGTGACGCACCTGACAAAGTGCCTCGCGCTGGACTGGGCGCGCCACGATATTCGTGTGAACGCGCTGGCGCCCGGTTATTTCGAGACCGATATCAACCGGGATTTCCTTGCCTCGGACTATGGCCAGAAGATGATCAAGCGTATCCCGCAACGCCGCACCGGCGAGATGCACGACCTGGACGGCCCGCTCCTCCTGCTCGCCTCGGGAG
>JAAANZ010000123.1 GCA_009909065.1 Alphaproteobacteria bacterium
TGCCGATGGCGGCACGGTCTTCCTCGACGAGATCGCCACCGCCTCGATGCGGGTTCAGGAGAAGCTGTTGCGGGTCGTCGAATATGGCGAATACCAGCGCCTGGGTGGCCAGCAGGTCCTGCACACCGATGTGCGCGTGGCGGCGGCCACGAATATCGACCTGCCATCGGCCGTCGCACGCGGCGCCTTTCGGGCCGACCTTCTCGACCGGCTCGCCTTCGACGTGATCACTCTGCCGCCCCTGCGCGCGCGAGAGGGCGATGCCTCGCTGCTCGCCGATTTCTTCGCCCGGCGCATGGCGGTGGAGATGGGCGAGGATTTTCCCGGCTTCGCGCCCTCGGCCATGGCCGCGATCGAGGCGCATGACTGGCCCGGCAATGTCCGCGAACTGCGCAATTTCGCCCAGCGCCTGGCCTGGCGCGCGATCATGGAAGCGCCCGGCGAGCCGGTGCGGTTCGATCGCCAGGCCCTTGACCCGTTCGCCTCGCCCTGGCGCCCGCCGGAGAAGGTCACGGGCCGGCACGAAGCCCCCGGCGAGACGGCCGCGCAATCGCCGGCGCCCGCACCGGCCCCGCCCGAAACCATGGCCGACTTTGAAACCGCTGTGGCCACCTATGAGATGCAGCTCATCGATGCGGCCCTCGCCCGCGAAAAGGGTCATCAGGGCCGCGCCGCGGAATCCCTCGGGCTGACCTATCACCAGTTCCGCGGCCTGTTGAAGAAGCACGGCTATGGAAAGAAGGGGGCATCCCCCGATGGTCCCGAGCGCAGAAATTCGGCCCGCCGGCCCGTTTGAAGTGATCAACCGAGCCGGCAGTGGTCGGGTTGTTCGATGGGTGTGAAGACCTGGCCGACCGTCCAGCCCTCCACGCCGGGGATGCGCGCAACGCGGCTGGCCATGGCCAGCCGTGCCCCAATGAGGTGGCGCAAGGTGACCGGCTGGACAGGGACACACGGCCCGGCAGCGCGGAATACCTCGATGGCCTGTCAGGCGCTGACCGTTTGGCAAGGCCCGCTTGGCCCGGACAGATACTCTCACTTTTCCAGACTTTTCAGGCTGGCCGGTTCCGGGCCGACCGCTTTCATTGCCATGGGAGCCAAACGGGCTTCGGGCCCGTCGCGCCATGTCGCCGAGGCCGACTAAGGCGGTTTGAGGCCCCCAACGCGCTTTCGCCTTAGCGTGCGCCGAGCCGGCAATGGGCGGGCTGCTCGACCGGCTCGAAGGCCAGGTGGGCGAGCGGCCCATCCATGCCGGGCACCTTGAGAGGGACGCGCGCCATCGATAGCCGGGCGTCAAGATAATCACGCACATCCGGGTTCTGGACATAGACGCAGCGGCCTGCCGCCAGAAAGGCATGGGTTGCGCGGACAAGGGCTTCCGGTGGGCTCTCACCCGGATACATCTGGTGGACACCATGCCGGCGCGTTTCCAGGAGGCTCGGCTCGAAACGGGTGATCACCAAGGATCCTTGCGGGAAGACGGTTGCGGTTGCATTGACATCGCCCGAATAGAGCGCGGTGCGATAAAGGGTCTGTGTCAGGTCTGAAGCTGAAATTGTCACGCTCGCAATGATCGCGGCACTTGCGGTTGCGCTCCAGGCAAGTCCCGTCGCCATATGGCGGACCCGGCCATGCAGGAGCGTGGCAAGGCCGAGGAAGCCGGCCAGCCAGAGCGGGGCACCATAGACGCTCCAGCGATAAAGTGTGGTATCCAATCCCGAGAGTGTCACGAATAAGAGGCCGGCCAGTGTCGTGCCAAGCCCGATCCGAAGGCCGGCGCGCATGACGCCTGGCGCGATGGTCTGGCCATAGCGGCGCATGACAAGCGCAGAAGTCATGCACAGGAAAGGCAGTGCGGGCAGGAAATAGCGCATGTTCAAGCCGTAGCCGCCATGCCACTGGCGCAGGCTGTAAAACGCAATCGGCGCGGCGATCATCGCGAGGGCCAGCCCGTGGGCGCGCACATGGCGGGCCTGGATCAGGTCGACCACGGCCCAGAGCGCCAGGATGCCAAAGGGCACAGACTGCAGGAGCGCTGTTTTCGTCTGGTCATAGAAAGAAATATAGCCGTCCGGAAGTCGATCAAGATTGCTGTGGATCTGGAAATCGGAGATCTGCTGAAGGTCGACGACCAGAACATGGAGATTGAAGAGATAGGCGCGCACCGCCTCGCTTGAGAGGCTGACCAGCAGGCCAAACGCGGCCAGGGCCAACACGCCGGCCGGCTTGCGTGCGAACCGAAGCGCCTGTTGCAGGCGCGGATGGCGCGTATCGACCAGGATGGCGAGGATGGCGACCAGGCCGGCGGCAAGCATCAGACCTGCATATGTATCGAGGCCCGTGCCGCCGCCCGAGCTGCCATAGCTGAGCGGCGAGAGTGTCCCGAACTTCACGAAATTGATGGCCGATGCGGTGGCCAGCCCCGGCACCATCCCCGCGCAGAAGCCCAGCGCGACACTTCGCCGGCCCGGTGCCGCGAACAGGCGCAGCCAGAAAAAGACCCCGACTGCAAGGAGCAGCGAATCGACCCGGATTGCGATGGCAAAACCCATGGCGAGACCGCCAAGAAGCGCCTTGCCGAGGGGCCTTGTCGCTCCGTCTTCGCTGGCCGCAATGGCGCGCTCGATCCCGGCCATGACCAGGCTGAGCGCCAGGATATGCGGCCAGATGACGAGGGTGTAGCTTGTCAGGTAGCTCGCCAGGCCCATCAGGGCGACCGCGATCCAGGCAATCGCCCGCTCGCCATAGAGCTGGCGAGCGATGCGGAAGGTGAGGAAAAACACCGCC
>JAAANZ010000034.1 GCA_009909065.1 Alphaproteobacteria bacterium
CTTCCAGGCGAAGTGGGCACCGGTTCGCCGTCCGGAAGCGCGTAAAAACAAGGACTTGAAGCGGCGCGTTGATTCCAATTGAGAACGCGCCGCTTTAATCTGCGCCAGCGCCTCAGTTCGCCTGAAGATCGAAGATGGCTTCGCGCAAGGCTTCGAGATCGCCGGCGGTTTCCGGCTTCTCCGAAAGCAGACGCTTGACCTTGCGCACGGCGTGAATGACCGTCGCATGGTCGCGGCCACCGAAGGCGTTGCCGATCTGCGGATAGGATTTCGGGGTCATGTCGCGGCACAGATACATGGCCAGCTGACGCGGATAGGTCACGTTCTGAGCCTTGCAGGGGCCCGTCAGATCCGTCTTGCTGATCGCGTAAACCTGTGTCGTGGCGCGTTTGATCAGATCCAGTGTCGGCGGACGCTGTTCGCCTTCATGGCTGCGGATCACGCGGTCAAGCATCTCGAGGGTCGGCGCATGCTGTCCGATCCCCGCCTCCATATAAAGGCTGGCGAGCACCCCGGTCAGCTCCCGGCCGGGCCCGCGCACGCGCCTGCAGATCCGCTCGACCATATCGTCATCGATGAGAAAGTCCGGCGCCTTGCGGCGATGCAGACCGGCATGCATGCGCACGATGGCCCGCCGCATGTCCTCGTCCGGCAGGCCGATCTCCACCGATGCCCCGCCCTTGAGCTCGCTCTTGAGGCGCGGAGAAAAGCCGGTCAGTTCCCCGGGCGCGGCATCGGCGGTCAGGACGACCAGCCCGCCATGCGCCGTCACTGCGCGCAGGCTGGCAAAGAACTCCCGGTCGGTTCCCGGCGCATTGGCAATCCATTGCAAATCGTCGATCAGCAGCAGATCGCCCGAACGGACCCGCATTTTCAGCGCCCGCGTATCGCGTTCGATCGCGCCGCTGACGAATTCGGTCTGGAATTCCTCGGCACTCATGAAGACCACGCGCCGGCCGGAATTCCCGGTATCGACCGCCTGTTGCAGGGCCGTCAGGAGATGTGTCTTGCCCGTGCCCTGGCGGCCATGGAGCAGGACGAGCCGTGCCGGCATCTCCCCGCCTTCCGCAATGTGGCGCATGAGGTGGGCAGCCTTCTCGTTCGACGCGCCGACCACGAGCGTGTCGAAACTCTGATCGTCGCGGTCGCGGCCCACGGGGCTCTCGGCCGACGGCGCCTGGCCGGCGTCGTCAGGGCTTTCCGTGACCGACCAGGGATCGTCCACCAGATCGGAAAATTCCCCGCCCTGCGTGGCCCAGCAGATCAGGCGCACCTGCCGCTTGCGCGGATCATGTGCCTTCCAGAGGCGCTGAATGAGACGTTTGTGCTCTCCATCCACCCGGTCGAACATGTAGCGTGACTTGGTGGCCAGAACGACCGATCCCTCGACTTCCGCAATGAAGCGAATGTCCTTGATATAGCGCGCATAATCATCGCGCGTGACCCGCGTGGCCATGTCGCCGCGTGTGCGTGTCCAGATTTCCGGAGCCCCGATATGATGTTCCCCGCCGGGCCCCTCGCCCTGGCCTGATTTCCCGGTGTCTGTATTGATGCCGTTTGTATCGCGCGAACCCATTTTGAGCCTCGCCCCCTTCTTCTCTTCACGGTGCCTCATACGACCAACGATACACAAACACGCCCCATTCCCGCCCATTCTGGCAGGCTGAAAATCGTCAGTTCAGGGACTAACTTCGTCGGTAAGAAAAAGCTAACCAACTGCCCGTTTGCCCGCAACAGCAAAATCACACCAGCCAATCAATCTTACCAGTTGACAGCACTCGTATGGCAGTGCGCGGCAAGAATTTACGTTTTAACACAAGGATTTAGATAGATAACGCTCTCGGCTATGACGCAGTGCAGCACGCCGTTAGCCGGATGTTCCTGTCAATAAAACTATTCAACCCAGCCTGTGGATTTCCTGCCGAATCCACAGGCCTGGTGCCGCAATATCACTTGGGTTGCGCCCCTGCATGAGGGGTTCCAGCCAATGGTGCAATTCGGCATATTTTGATCCGTGCACACACGCAAAACAGGCGCATGGGAGATCCTGCTCCTTGCGCCCTGTCGATCTGGAAAAATGTGGGTGGCCCGGATCGGCGGTCGTTCGCCGCAACCTCAGCTCATGGCGCGGATGCGACGCGACAGGCGCGAAATCTTGCGGGCCGACGTGTTCTTGTGGATCACGCCCTTGCTGGCCGCACGCATGATCTCCGGCTGCGCGCTTTTCAGTGCATCTTGCGCCGCCGACCTGTCACCGGTTTCGATCGCTTCCTCGACCCGGCGGATATAGGTGCGCATGCGCGAGCGGCGCGCGGTGTTGACGTCAGTCCGGCGCGCGATCTTGCGCACCATTTTCCTGGCGCTTTTGGTATTGGCCATCAAAAACTCCCTGCTGCCCCGCGGGACAAGACTGGCGTAGCTACAGAATACGCCGCCCGGCGTCAACCGACAGAACGCGTCTGGCTGCGAAACTCGTAAACACGATAGCACCAGTAGCTGTCACCATGGTCTTCCACGCAGCGCCAGCCCAGCGTGCGAAGTTCGGGGCGGATCATGCGATTGAACCAGCCATGGGCGGCAAGATAGACCTTGCCGCGTCGTGACGCTTCGTGCAGGCGGGCGGCTGCCCGGGCCGCGCGTTCGCGCGCCTGCATCACCGATTCCCCGTCAAGCGCGTGTCCGTTCAGCCAGGCAGCCCTGGCAAGGACGTTCCATGTCTTCGGCAGGTACCGCAGGCCCGGCAGGCGCGGGGGCGGCAAGGGCGCCTCGTTGAACACCGGATCGCTCTCAGCCTCCAGGTGCGGGGCGGCAAGTGCGGCGGTCTGCTGGGCGCGAAGGCGTGCGGAACTGAGCACGATATCGGCATCTGCAACCTGCGCCTGGAGCTTGCCGGGGATTTCCTGGCCCTCGGCGAGCCCGCCGGCCTCATAGCGCTCCCACCAGTCGCAATAATCTCTCCAGGTGAGACGTGGCCCGGCACGCCGGTCGAGTGCGGGCCGGCCATGTCGCGAGATCACGATCGGTCCGACCGGCGCGGTCTCATGGGCCTGCGCGGGCGCTTTCGCGACTGTTTGCGCGTGAGCGCGGGATGCGGAATCACTGACAGACATGTCCAGCCCCGCAGGTAACCCCGTATGATCGGAGCGGCAAGCCACCCGACCGGCGGCGGGCGCGGGGCGGTCGCCCCGGCACGCGTGTCAAAGCCCCTTCCACAACCGTCCTTTCGGACAATCGATGCCCGGCGCCGTGCGGCAGCGATGGGTTGAGAAGATCACGGTTTCCGCGCGGCCTATGAGATGGTCGAGCGGGACGAACCCGATCGATGCCTCGCTGGCCGGCACGGATGGGGGCAACGCGCAGCCGGCTTCGTCTATCACGCCGTCTTCGTCCGGGCAGTGGCCGGATGTGTCGCGCCCGTCCTTGGAATTGTCGCGATTGTCGCCGATGAACAGGACATGGCCTTGCGGAACGATGAAGGTCGCGGTGGTGTCGGCCTGGCTGCCGGCGCGCCACTGATGGGTCAGGTAGGACTTGCCGTCGAGTGTCTCGCTGTATTCGCGCGCATTGACGGGGCGGGCGCGCTGGTGGGGGATATAGTTCACCCGGCCCTCGAAGGCGGTGGGCACCGGTTCGCCATTGAGGAAGAGCTGCTCATCCTTCATTTCCACGCGGTCGCCAGGCAGGCCGATCACCCGCTTGATCATCACGCGGTTGAAATGCGGATGCATGAACACCGCCACATCGCCGCGTTCGGGAACGCTTCCGAAAAGCCGGCCCTCGCCCAGCGGCAGCAGCCGGCCAAGGCCCCACGGGACCGAAAACCGGCTGTAGCCATAGGCAAATTTCGATACCGCCACCCGGTCGCCGACCCTCAGGTTCGGCACCATGCTCTCAGACGGGATGACGCGCTGCTCGTAAGCCAGCATGGAAAAGACGAAGAAGAGCGGGATGAACACGGAGAGCGTAACCGCCCATTCGCGCAATTCATGGACGATCTTCTGGCCGAGCGTCCTCGGCTTGGCGTCTTTATGCGCGGCGGCGGCGCGGTCTGATGGCATGTAGCGGCCTCCGGCTTGGCCCTGAAAGTCACACCCATCTAACGAGCCGTCGCCCGATTGCGAAGGAAAAAGCGCATAAGCCGGCCGATCGGCGCGTCCGGCCTGTCTGTCCACAGCCTGTGCCGGCGGCCCTTCGTCCCGGGGCTTGCATTTTTTGTGTATTGACCAACTCTATGCTCCCCGCGGGTTTGCGTAGGGTACGGATTCGGGGCTGGACATTCGCGTGCACACGAGTCACCGCTCCCTGTCCGCGATCTTCCCGCAAATGACGGCGAAAGAAAGAGGGCCGAGACGCCATGAAACTGACCATCGAACGCAGCGACCTGCTCAACGCCCTCTCCCATGTGCAGAATGTCGTCGAGCGGCGCAACACCATCCCGATCCTGTCGAACGTGCTGATGGCGGCCGAGAACGGCCAGTTGACACTCACGGCCACGGATCTCGACATCGAGGCGGTTGACAGCGCGCCTGCGCGGATCGAGCGCGAGGGAGCCGTTACCGCGCCGGCCGGAACCCTGTTCGATGTCATCCGCAAGCTGCCATCCGGCGCCGATGTGGAACTGGAGCTCCAGCCGGAGAATGAGCGCCTGGCCATCCGTGCCGGCCGCTCGGATTTCGCCCTGCCGACGCTGCCGGCTTCGGATTTCCAGACCATGGCCGGCGATGTCGGCGCGACACGTTTCGAGCTGGATGCCGGCGAGCTGCGCCGCCTGATCGACAAGACGCGTTTTGCCATATCCACCGAGGAGACACGCTACTATCTCAACGGCGTCTATCTTCATGCCGCTGACGGTCAGGAGGGCCGGGTTCTGCGCACGGTGGCCACGGACGGCCACAGGCTCGCCCTTGCGGAAATGGCCCTGCCGGAAGGCGCCGACGGGCTTGAAGGCGTTATTATCCCGCGCAAGGCCATCGCCGAGGCCCGCCGCCTGATCGACTCGGCGAGCGAGCCGGTCTCGCTGGAGGTCTCTGACACGAAAATCGTGGTCCGCTCGGGCAATGCGATTCTCACCGCGAAGCTGATCGATGGCAGTTTCCCCGACTATGCCCGTGTCATCCCCCAGGGCAATGACAAGAAGCTGAGCATCGACAACAAGGCCTTTGAAGCGGCGGTTGACCGGGTGGCCACGGTCTCGGCGGAGCGTTCGCGCTCGGTCAAGCTCTCGCTGGAGGAGGGCCGGCTCGTCCTCGCCGTCAGCCATGCCGAGACCGGCGCCGGACAGGAAGAGATCGAGGCCGACTACAGTTCAGAGCCGATGGAAATCGGCTTCAATGCGAAATACCTTCTTGATATTTCCGGCCAGATCGAAGGCAGCGAGGCGGAGTTCCTGTTCAACGACCCGGCCAGCCCGGCGCTCGTCCTCGATCCGGACGATGCTCATGCCCAGTATGTGCTGATGCCGCTCAGGGTCTGACAAGGCCCGGTCGAGATGACCGCACTCACCCGCCTGCGCCTGACGGATTTCCGCAATTACGAACAGCTCGACCTTCGGCTGGAGTCGCGTCATGTCTGCCTTTTCGGTCCGAATGGGGCGGGCAAGACGAATATACTCGAAGCGATCAGTCAGCTCGGGCCCGGCCGGGGGCTGCGCTCGGCCGGGCTCGGCGAGCTTACCCGTCATGGGGCGCCCGGCGGATGGAGCGTGGCGGGGGAGCTGGATGGCCGGCGCATCGGTGTCGGCCTGGAGTTGAGCAGCGGATCGCCCCGGCGCACCCTGCGCATTGACGGCGAGACCGCGCAGGCCAGTGACCTGGCCGAACTTGTGCGCATTGTCTGGCTCACTCCGGCCATGGACACGGTGTTTCGCGGCGGGGCGGGCGATCGGCGGCGTTTTTACGATCGCCAGGTCCTGGCGCATATGCCGGCGCATGGCGCGGCGGCCGCGCGCTATGAAAAGGCGATGCGCGAGCGTAACGCGCTTCTCGAGCGTGCCGCCATCGATCCGGCGTGGGCCGATGCGATCGAGGCGCGCATGGCCGAGGCCGGGGCGGAAATGGCCATGGCGCGCAGTCTCGTGATGGGCCGGCTCCAGGCCAGCCTCGATGCTCGCCCTGAAGGCGCGTTTCCAAAGGCAAGGCTCGGTCTCGAGGGAGAGGCCGAGACCATGGCGCAGGAGGGGGCGGGTCTCGCCGCGATCGAGGAAATGCTGAGCGAGACCTGGAGAAAGATGCGCCGCGCGGATGCACAGGCCGGGCGCACGCTCAAGGGGCCGCATCGCGCTGATCTTAAAGTGATCCACCTGCCGACTGGCCTGCCGGCGCGCGAGGCATCGACCGGCCAGCAAAAGGCCCTCCTCATCGGTCTCATCCTTGCCTCTGCGCAGGCGCTGGCCGACGGTGGACGCGGACCGGCCCCGCTCTTGCTGCTGGATGAGGCGGCCGCCCATCTCGATGCCGACCGGCGCGCAGCGCTGTATGACGCGCTGTGTGCGCTTCCGGGCCAGGCCTGGTTGAGCGGGACCGAAGCCTTTCTCTTCGACGCGTTCGGCACGCGCGCCCAGCGCATCTGCGTGCGCAGCGGCGCTGCGGAAATTCATGACTGACCGACAGGATCGCCCTTGTCCCACACCTCCAATTCCGGGTCATCCTCCCCATGGCGTCCGGGTTGGCCGTTCGGCCTTGCGGGAGGCGTGGTGAAGGTCAGGTCCGCCGGCAGGTTTACGGTCTGCCGCCCGGGCTAGCGGGGCCGATCCGGATGCGCGGGGCAAATCCGCGTGGGAAACGCCCGGGCCCCGGTATCTGTCGCTTGCGGCAGGCCGGGCGCATACAGGTCCGGCGGCGAATATGTCACCCGTGAAGGCCCGATCCACTGGCGCGGCAAGAGTGGGACCACGCCTTGAAGACTCTTCACGCGTCAATCAGGCAAGCGCCCCATGCTTGCGCGCCGGCGTGTTGGAAAAGACATCGCTCTCATGCCTCGCATGACAGGATCTAACGAATCCTGCGGGGCGTTGGAGTTCTCGTGCGGCAGCCGTACGGAAACCGCCCTAGCGCTGCAACTCCTTCATCGCGTCCTCGAGGCCCTGCAGCGTCAGTTCGAACATGCGCTGAGGGCCGATGACCTCGCGGATAAGCTGTATCGAGGCGGTATAATCCCAGGCGCCTTCCTTGACCGGATTGAGCCAGACCAGGTTGGGATACGTCTCCACGAAACGCTGGATCCAGAGCCCGCCAGCCTCGTCGTTCCAGTGCTCGACCGAACCGCCGGGATAGGTGATCTCGTAAGGGCTCATCGTGGCATCGCCGACGATAATGACCTTGTAGTCACTGGGGTATTTATGGAGCACATCCCATGTCGGAATGATGTCGGAGCGTCGCCGACGATTATCCTTCCACAGGCCCTCATAGGGGCAATTGTGGAAGTAATAATATTCAAGGGTCTTGATCTCCGATCGCGCTGCGGAAAACAGCTCCTCCATGACCCGCACATGCGGGTCCATGGAGCCGCCGACATCCATCAGCAACAGGACCGAGACCGTGTTGCGCCGTTCCGGGCGCATCTCGATATCGAGATAACCCTGTTTGGCGGTGTTGCGGATCGTCTTGTCGAGGTCGAGTTCCTCGGCCGCCCCGTCACGGGCCCATTTGCGCAGCCGCTTCATGGCCAGCTTGATGTTGCGCGTGCCGATCTCGACACTGTCGTCATAATTCTTGAATTCGCGCTTGTCCCAGACCTTCACCGCACGGCGGTGGCGGGACTTTTCCTGGCCGATCCGCACGCCTTCCGGATTATAGCCATTGGCGCCGAAGGGTGAGGTGCCGCCGGTTCCGATCCATTTGTTGCCGCCTTCATGGCGTTTGGTCTGTTCTTCAAGACGTTCTTTCAGCGTTTCCATGAGCTTCTCGAAACCGCCCATGGCCTCGATCTCGTCCATTTCCTCTTGGGTGAGGAATTTCTCCGACATCTTGCGCAGCCATTCCTCAGGCAGGTCCTGGACATCGACGGCATCGGCCATCGAGTCGAGCCCCTTGAAGACATGGCCAAAGACGCGGTCGAACTTGTCGAGATTGCGCTCATCCTTGATGAGAGCGGCGCGCGAGAGGTAATAGAACTCCTCGACTTCCATGTTGATCACGTCCTTGTCCATCGCCTCCAGAAGGGCGAGGTATTCTTTCAGCGTGACCGGGACCTTGGCGTCGCGCAGCTCATTGAAGAAGTTCAGGAACATCGGGCATGTCTCGCTAGAAGTCTGTGCTCAAGAATAACGCGCCGGCCGCGCCTTGTCCAAGCCTGCCGCTGGGACAGGGCCGCCGTGCCGCGTGACCGGGCGGGTTTGCCCGCGCCCCTGACTCGTACCATACTGCCACGCATGACTGGTGACGGTGTATTCGACGAAGACATTGCAGATCCCGAGCCCGGTGATGGCGACCCACCGCAGGCCGTGTGCGGGTCCAAGGAGGTCGGCGCGCTCGCCCATCTCTATCGCGGGGAGGTCTACCGCTCGACCATCTGGCGCCAGCGCCTCGACCAGACGACGAACTGGGCGGTGGTCTCGACCGGGATCGCGCTCTCGGTGGTGTTTGCCGGAGCGAACGCCTCGCCTTTCCCGATCGTGCTGGTCGGCATGCTGTGTGTCATGTTCCTGATGCTGGAGGCGCGGCGCTACCGCTTCTTCTATGTCTGGCGGTTCCGGGCGCGGGTCCTGGAGATCGCCTTTTATGTGCCCATGCTGCGCGGGGAGGGCGCGACCATCCCGCTCGACCGCGGCACGGCGCTGTCGGACGATTATGAAAAACCGCAATACCGCATCTCCATGCTGCGCGCGGTCGGCCGGCGGCTGCGGCGCAATTATGGCTGGATCTTCGCCATCCAGGGAGCGGCCTATTTCGCCAAGATCGCCATCCACCCCTATGATGTCGGCTCATGGACCGAATTTACCTATCGCGCCCATATCGGTCCGATACCGGGCTGGATTGCGCTGGCCGTGGGACTGGCCTTCCATGCCGGCTGGATCACGCTGGCCTGGATCACCTGGTATCAGGAGCGCGGCGACAAGACCAAGATGGCCGATTTCCTTGACGGCCGGAAAGATGTCGCCGCCCGTCCGCACGTGAAAGTCACCAGCGCGAAGGAAATCGATGCGATGGATTGAGGGACTGTCTGACTTTTTCCATGCCCGCCGCGCTCACAGGCCACTTACGCCCCCAAGCGTGGCAACCGCTGTCAAACCCGGATTGAGCAGAATTTACGAAAGACCCATCCAAAACTGCTTGCTGGCACGAGCGGTCACCGGTCCGACAGCCTAACCCGCCGGCCCGCGCCGTCCACCGCCGCCTTCGCCCTGTCGGCGCGAGAGGAAAGCAAGGCGCTCGAACAGGGCGACATCCTGCTCGTTCTTCAGGAGCGCGCCGTGCAGCGGCGGGGTGAGTTTTTCCGGGTCCTGCTCGGCCATGGTTTCGAGGTCGATATCCTCGTTCATCAGCAGTTTCAGCCAGTCGAGCAGCTCGCTTGTCGACGGTTTCTTCTTCAGGCCAGGAACCTCGCGCATGGAATAGAAACTGGTCAGCGCTTCCTTGACCAGTTTCTGCTTGATGCCCGGATAATGGACATCGACAATCTCGCGCATCACCTGCTCGTCCGGGAATTTGATGAAATGAAAGAAGCAGCGGCGCAGGAAGGCGTCCGGCAGTTCCTTTTCATTGTTCGAGGTGATGATGACGATCGGGCGCTGTTTCGCCTTCACGGTCTCATCGGTCTCATAGACATAGAATTCCATCCGGTCGAGTTCCTGCAGGAGGTCGTTGGGAAACTCGATATCGGCCTTGTCGATCTCGTCGATCAGGAGGATCGGGCGTTCGTCGCAGGTGAAAGCCTCCCACAGCTTACCCTTCTTGATATAGTTGCGCACATCCTTGGAGCGCTCGTCCCCCATCTGCCCGTCACGCAGGCGTGCCACTGCATCATATTCGTAAAGCCCCTGGGCGGCCTTGGTCGTGGACTTGATATGCCACTCGATCAGCGGCATGCCGAGCGCCTTGGCCACCTCGATGGCCAGCACCGTCTTGCCGGTGCCCGGCTCGCCCTTCACCAGAAGCGGGCGCTCCAGTGCGATGGCGGCGTTCACGGCGACGCGCAGATCATCGGTCGCGACATAATTCTCAGTGCCTTCAAAGCGCATGGGCGAGTTCCCCTTGGGTACGTGTCTCTTCATCCGGGCGAGACCTTAAGGGGTGAAGCGCGGGGTGCACAAGCCGTGACGGTGGGAAAGGCGCCAGCGCGCAGGCTGACAGGCGCGCGATTCGGCCGCAGGCGGTTATCTCGCACCCAGGAATTTATACTTGCCGGTTGATCTCGCTAAAGAGAACATTAACACAAAGCGACGATCTTTTACCGAATTGGAAAAGAACATTTGAGCAGCTCAAGACCATGCCCCTCAAACTTTCTCTGAAGCCAGGCGAGACCTTCGTGGTCAACGGTGCCGTTCTGCGGAATGGCGAGCGCCGGGGCGTGCTTCTCCTGGAAAACCATGCACGGGTGCTTCGCGAGAAGGATATCATGCAGCCCGAAGAGGCCGATACACCTGCGCGCAGGGCCTATTTCGCCGTCATGCAGATGTATCTGACCGGTGATACGGAGGGGCCCGCCTATGACCGGGCCGCCCTGGCGCTGGCCGCGCTGATCAAGTCGAGCGGTGATCGCGACCTCCGCGAAAGCGCGCTCGAAATCTCGAGGGATATTTCGTCAGGGGCCCTCTATCGCGCCCTCACCGGCTGCCGGAAGCTGATTGCTGCGCCCCGGGAGATGGCCGATGCCTGAGGGGAACGCGATGGAATGCCCGGTCAAACACAATGAGGCCATCGCGCTCGACGAGGCGATCGAGCGGCTTGAAGCCGGGCATCCGGCCGGCGAGATGACGGTCGATCTGGGCCATGGGCGCTTTGCCCGCGCCGACGGGCCGCATGGCGACAAGGGCCTTCTGCAGCGCCTGCGCGGCCATCGACTGCTCATGGCCATGGCCGAGGACGTGGCCGGACTGCCGGGCCCGGGGGATGACGCGGCAAGCATGTCAGACGAGGTAAGCGAGCTTCTCGACGCGGTGAAAAAGGCGCGCTAAGGGCGGGCGATGGATCCCGAACTCATCTCCGTTTTCACGGCGACCTTTGTAACCTTCTTCGTCCTCATCGACGCTTTGGGGGTCGCGCCTGTCTTTGCGACGCTGACGGCCGGCGGCGATGCGCGCTATCGACGGTCCATGGCGATCAAATCAACCTTCGTGGCCACGCTGATCATCTTCTTCTTCGCTTTTGCCGGCGCCTGGCTGCTCGGCGCGATGCATATATCGATTGCGGCCTTCAAGGCCGCCGGCGGGGCGCTGCTTTTCCTGATCGCTCTGGACATGGTTTTCGAAAAGCGCACCGAGCGGCGCGAGCACCGGGCCGAAACCGTGATGTCGGAGCATGACGAGGCCGCGCGCGAGCCGGAAGATGTCTCCGTGTTTCCGATCGGCATCCCGATGATTGCCGGTCCGGGCACGATTGCCAGCGCGATGTTCTACATGGCCGAATCGGAAAGCCTGGCCGAGAAAGCGGTCATCCTGGCAGCGCTGGCAGCCAATCTCGTGCTGGTTCTGGTGATCTTCCTGGCGGCGGGTCCGATCGTGCGGGCGATGGGGCCGAGCATCGCGGGCGCCCTCACACGTATTCTCGGTGTCATACTGGCGGCGCTGTCGGTGCAGCTGCTGATCGACGGTATCGCTGGCGCATTCGCGCTCGACCTGTCTCATTGAAATCCGGCCACTCCGGCGCGCCGGCTCTCAGATACTGGCAAAGCCCTGCCGGCGATGGGACAGTGATCGTTGCAGCGTGGCCAGGGCCATCCAGAATACGGCCATGGCCGCAGCCGCCAGGCCCATGATTTCCAACACATCGCTGCGCGAGAGCTTCACGCCTGTGCGGGCGACATCGAGCACATCGGAGCCGATCTGCTTTTCAAGCGCGACAGCGCGATCGCCGCCGGCGTCGGCAATCAGGCGGGCGCGGCGCATATCCGTGCTCGAAGCGACATGCTCGATGAGACCGAGCGCCGCCACCGGGCCGATCGCATCCTCGAGCCGGTTGAGCTGGTGGACCTCCCCGAGAAGGCGCGTCATGCCTTCGGGCCTCAGGGTCGATACAAAGACCTGTGCAATCGCCCGGCTGCGTTCGGCTGTCGGCATGATTTCCTCGAAGGCCGTATTCAGGCGGGTGCGCAGCGTGGCCGGAGGCAGGACAGTGTCGAGGGCATACTCTAGCCTGGCTGTATAGCTGTCGGTCAGCCGTCCGGCGCGGTGAGCCGACCTCAGGAGCGAGGCGGCCTGGCGAACATTGTATTCCGGCCGGTCGATCACCTCGTCGGCCACGAGGCCAAGTCCGGTCAGGCGCAGTTCGAAACCGTCATCGCGCTGGCCGCCGGCGAATTGCGGGCCGGCCAGCCATTCGCGCGAGTTGCGGGCCAGATCCTCCATTCGCCCGAGAACGGAAAATGCGCCGGGCCCCGCCCCCGCCGCGGCTGAAACGGGCCGTTCCGTCGGGGATGCCGGCGCCGTCTCGTCGGCCGGGTCTGCGCCGGCGTTTTCCGTGTCTGCCGTGTCGGCTCGGTCTTCGCCGGCCTCATCGCGAGCCGGTTCGAGACTGATTTCCGGCGGGCGCGTCGCGGTCTCGTAGCGAGCGCGCACATCATTCGGCAGGAACAGGAGCGCCGCCGCGGCCACGCGTTCGTCTTCAGTGGAAAAACGCGGATTGCTGCCGTTTTCATCGCTGGCGCTGGCAATCGCTTTGCGGTCGCGCTCGTCAAGCAGTTGCGGCGCCGCCAGCAGGAAGCCGCGGGCCGCCGCCATGTCGCGGGCGCGCAATTCCCGGTCCACCAGGTCGGACCAGTAGCTGCGCGGATCGGCGCCGCGCGGGGGCATGTTTCTGAAAGCCTTGTCGATCTCGCTGCGTGTCTCGACGATCGACTCGATGGTCGGATCGCTCGGAAACTCGCGTATCGAGAAGACACCGGCGACCACGTTTGCCGCCAATACCGGAATCAGGACGAGCATGGCATTGAAAATGACCGCTTGGAGCCAGCCCGATGGGGCCTTTGCGGAAGATCGTCTGACGAGTCGCATCGTGTCCTGTTTTTCGTGTTCGCCGGCCCCGCTGGACGTACCCTTTACGCCACGCCGGCATGACCGGAATCAAGTGCTACGGGCAGTCATCGGCAAAACTTCACAATTGACCGGCAACCCTGGCGCGACTGGTCCAGTATTTGCCCGTATCCGGTCGCCGACGAATGATGCGTGCCTGATTGGTATCCGGCTTGGCGCGGCGTCATTGCTTGTTGCACCGTTCAGGTCTCGTCGATATACGGAGGCCAATTCAGGAGGCCAGTCAATGGACGAATTCGACCTGGAAGGCTATGAACCCTCGCCTGACGAAGAATTCATGTGTCCAAGGCAACAGGCTTATTTCCGGGCCAAGCTGGAAGCCTGGAAGACGGACATACTGAGCGGGTCAAAATCGACCATATCGAACCTTCAGCAGGACAATTCCGCTCTGCCCGATCTCGTGGACCGGGCTTCGGCGGAGAGCGACAAGGCGCTGGAACTGCGCACACGCGATCGCCAGCGCAAACTGATTTCGAAGATCGACGCAGCCATCCGCCGGATTGATGAGGGCACTTACGGTTTCTGTGAGATGACCGGTGAACCGATCAGCCTGAAGCGTCTGGAAGCGCGCCCGACGGCCACGCTCAGCCTCGAGGCCCAGGAGATGCACGAGCGGCGCGAGCGCACCGTGCGCGACGACTGACGAGCTGTCGTCGCCCTCGCAAGGCGGGGGCACCCCTGAGGCGCGCCCGCCCGCCCCGTGTATCACCCAACGCCCGGCATCGTCTCTCCGGATCCGGTCCGCACTCTGATCTTTGGCCGAGCCATCCGAATCCCCGGTTAATAATGTGCGATCAAAGGTTTCCGGAGGATTCATTAGGTGCAACCCTGCGGGCTTCGCGCGTTGCCGATTGCCGCAGAACGGCGATTCCCTAACCGGTCGTTAACCGAATGGACCGCAATGAGTGCCAGTAGCGTGTGACCGATGGGAGCGCCTTTATGTCCGCTAAGGAAGCAAAGCCGACAATGCGCGGACGCCAGAGCGAATCTCGCCTTGGTGGCGGGATCCGGTCTGACAATCTGGCGCCCGCGAACGTGGATCCCGAGCGCCCCTTCCCGACCGCGCGGGGCGTGCTTTCGGCTGCCGAGATAGAGGCGCTCCTGCGCCCGGACCTCCCCGACCCGGAACCGGAGCCTGAAAGCAAGCCGCACGCCGTGCCCGATTTTGACAACGCCGATGACGCGTCGCGCGAAACGGCCGAACGCCTCCTGTCGCGTCTCAGCCTGTGCCTGCGCCGCGAAAGCGAGATTCCGCTTGCGCTTTCGCTCGGCGGATTGTCCCGCGAGGCCTTTCGCGAGGGGTTGGCGGCGGCGGATGCGCAGGGCGCCTGTCTCGTTTTCGGCGACCGCGAAGGCAATGTAGAAGCGGTGTTGTATCTGGACGCGGCGCTGGCCGCGGGCCTCGTCGAAGCCGCCTGCGGCGCTTGCCCCGATCTGGTGGCCTCGGCCGGCCCGCGAGCGCTGACCCGGATCGATACCCGGCTGCTCGAGCAGGTCTTCCGGCCGCTGGAGCGCTTCCTGCCCGGTGGCCAGCTTCTGTGCCTGGAAACGCGGCGGGCTTTTGCGCTGGCGCTGATGCCGCCGGGAACAGCTCACAGCTTGCGGCTTGAAGCCCGGCTTGATGAACTGTCGGCCGCAGCGCATCTGATGCTGGCCGACTGGCCGGCGCCGCCGACGCCCGGAAATGCCGGCGAGCCTGCGCGCGGGGATGCCCGCGCACGCGAGGGTCTGACGGCCCTGCTGACGGCGCGTATCGCCTCCCTCGCTGTGCCGGTCAGCCGGCTGTCCGACCTCAAGCCCGGCGAGACGCTTTTGCTTGGCCTGCCGGCCGACGAGCCGGTCCAGCTCCTGTCGGGCGGGCGCGACGGGGCGCTCGTGGCCGAGGGGGAGGTCGGACGCAAGGGTGCGCGAATGGCTGTGCGCGTGCGCCGCGCATCCGGTCTCGTTCGCTAAAGTATCCGTCTTGATCAAGCCACTGGCGGACATGGACCCGACCGCTGGTGACGAGGGCCGTGCAATGGCGTGCAACTCCGTGAGTTTCAATCGTGTTTCCGGCGGTGCCGGACGAATGGGCGGCTCGATGATCAACCCCTCGAAATCGGTCAGTTCATAACGGAGACGGGTCATGGCGCTTCCGCCTCACCGCAAAGGAATCAGTACTCGCCCGGTTATGGAATCGCGTTCTTAATTTCACGATTTGGAGAGCCGCGTTCGAGTTGGGTTGTCGGTCCCGTCTTTCAGCAGCGGCAGCACAAGCGCAAGACCGGCCGGGCGGGCCGATCGGCTGTTGCAATTGTGTCCCGGTGCTGCAAAAATCGCTGTGCAGTGTGAGTTGAGCGTAATGTAGGGCTCGCGCAGCGCCGGAAAAAAGTCTAGTGGGAACGAGATACGGCATGAGCCGTTGATTCCTGAGGCCGGCGGCAATGAGGCTAGGTCGGCGTTCGAAAGGGGATATTCATGAAGAAGACACTTATGTGTGCGACAGCGGCGGCCGCATTTGCTTCGGCCGGCCAACTCGCTCATTCCGAAGACGGCTGGTATGTCCGCGGCGATGTCGGCTACTCGTTCGACGGGCGTATGGATTATGATGCCGAAAGCAACTCCATCGGATCCATGGCCGGCGACGGCGATATCGGCGAAGGTCTTCTGGGCCTGAGCGGCGGGCTGGGCTATGATTTCGGAACTTTCCGCATCGAGGGCACGCTTGGTGGCCGCTTCGGGGAGCTCGAGCCCGATCCGGATTTCAATGGTGTTCCGGCAGACATCGTCACGCCCTCTTCCTTTGCGACCACTCGTCAGGGTGGTGATGGAGCTCTTCAGATCTATGATCTGATGGGCAATTTCATCTATGATTTCGAGGGCGCGAACCGCTGGAAGCCTTATCTCGGCGCCGGTGTCGGTGTCGCAAAAGTCAAAGCCAAGGCGCACAATCTTGAGCGCGGTGTGGTCGACACCTCAACCACTCCGCCCACTTTCCTGGGCGGGTATGCCGCAAACGGATTCAGCGATGAGGAAACTGCCTTTGCCTGGCAGGGGCTTGCCGGTGTCGGCTATGGTCTGACAGACCGCCTGACCCTGGATCTCGGATACAAGTATTTCAACGTTCAAGGCATGGAATTCGGTGGGCGCGGCCCGGATGGACAATCGGTGGCTTACGATGCCGATTATTCCGATCACACGGCGACCGTCGGCCTGCGCTGGCAGTTTGCGGCCCCGCCGCCGCCTCCGCCACCGCCGCCTCC